>CALEMP010000184.1 GCA_937910685.1 uncultured bacterium | reverse complement strand
AGCGCACCTTGCTGGGTGCGAATGTGCGCACGCTCGGCAAAAACATCGATACTCTCCTGGCTGCTCTCGTCTGCTCGACGCAGGTAGACCTCGTGCCAATAGTTAGGATCTCGCGGATCACGCCAAGCTCCGCGCAGAAAGAAACCGTGAAACTCCACGGTGGTGCGACCCGGGGGAAGATTCGACAGGGTCCTCTCCAAACTCCTGGCAATCAGCACCCGTTGATTGGCCTTGGTCTGGGGTACGCGCTCCGCGAAAAGCCACCAGGTCACGCCGGACAAAACCAGGGCCAGAATGAACCCCGGCAACAACAGCTTGAGGGGGTGAAATCCCGCCATCTGGATAGCAGTCCACTCACGATCTGCTGCCAACCTCCCATAGGTGGCCACCACTGCCAGCAGAAAACACAGGGGCAGCACATAGGGCGCCAAGGACTGCAGCACCGTGGGCAAATAGGCCATGAGTAACCCCCCATCTGCCGCGGGCAATTTATGGACCGCATTCACCGCGACCCCAGGCACCGCCAGCACGATGATTGCTACTGCCCCAAAGGCCAGGGCCTGCACCAGTTGGCGCAAGATGTAGAGCTGCAACTTCACGGGCAGGATTCTATCCTCACTAGGCGCTGGCCCAGTTGCCCTAACCCTGCCTATTCATGCCATGATGCGTCGGCCGGGCGTCCCATGCCCCTGACCATGGAACACATCCTCAAGCAAGGCCCCAAGCGAACCGTGTTGCTGGAGGCCCCTGATCCCGCCGAACCCCGAGTGGGTCGCGTGATCAAGCGCTTCCACGCCGGTGGGCTCCTAGGTGGCCTTATGGATCGGCAGCGTGCCCGACGGGAATTCCAAGCCCTCAAGAACGTGCGCAAGCTGGGAATCGCCGCCCCAAAGCCCATCGAAGTTCGCAAGGGGAAGGCTCGCTGGGACCTGGTCACCGAAGAAATCCCCGGTGCCCGAGACTTGGGCCAGGTCTTTGCCAATGCCCAACTCGCCGACCAACCAGCTCTGTCGCTCCGTCTTGCCACGGACCTAGCCAAGTTCCTGCAGCAACTGCTCATGGGAGGTGTGCAACACGGGGACCTTCATCCCGGGAACGTGGTGCTCGACGAGAACCAACAACCCTGGTTGGTGGACATGCGCAATGTGCGTACGGGAGTCCCCAACCGAGAGCGCGACTTTCTGGATCTCCTGCTGCACCTCTGTCAAGGATGTCGAGAGACCACGCCGGCCCGTTGGCGCGCAGTATTCTTGGCTCGCTTGCGGCGATCGTGCGTGGGGACTTCCTGTGCAAGTTGGTTCCAAGACCTTAACCCCTCCGCAATCGAGTCCAGCGCCCGGGGACTCCGACGGAGCAAGGGACGCAAGCGCATCCCGCGCTGGCAGCGGGAGAGCTCCGCCGCAACTCGCCGCAAGTCCGGATGGGTCGCCCTGAAACGCAAGCCAGGGAATTGGCGTCGCCATCCTGCAGTCTCCATGGAACGAGCCCTCATTCACTGGAATGCCCTGGGGCACCTCGCTGAGCACCAGGTACCCGCAGAACAACCCGTGCTCCTATGGGTCGGCACCCGGGGCGTCCGCGTGGTCAGCGGACTCCCGAAGGGGACGCGCCCCATGAGCCATGGCTCCGATGCCTCCCCTCAGGCCTGGGGCCACATTCTGGGCACAATTGCAGACCGCGGGTTGTATGCCAAAACCGACAGCATGGACCGCTGGTGGCTGACCCCTGAGGGTCAGGTTTTGGCGGGAGATGTGGAGCTACAAGACCTGGTCCTTCAAGGTCCAGCAACTCCCTGGGGCTTCGATGACAAAACGGTCGGCAGTGACTGGTCCGATCGCCAACACGAGGATTTCCTTCTCGCTTGGTGCCAGGCCCATGGGGGCGGTTCCACGGAGCAACGCGCGTTGCGGGAGTCCATGCTTGGCCAGTTCTAAGTTGACGCGCTCCCTGCGCAGGAGGCTCTTGGGTGCTGCTCTGGTCCCAGCCCGCAGCCTGCCCCATGGCGTCCTGCGGGTCACCATCGAGCAGTTGCTGCGTATTGCAGGGGGCACGGCCCCCGCAAGGCGGGTGCGCTCAAACCTCGCCCTCGCGGCCGAGGACCTAAAGCTCGACCCCGCAACTCTACGAGACTTGCCCGCCCGCATCCGTTCCCACACGGCGCGCCAGATCGCGGACGGAGTACGCCTGTCACGGCCGGATGCGGGCGCTTGGATCGATGAGATCGTCGAACCCGGAGAAGGTTACGAGCGCATCGCGGAAACCCTCGAGCAAACCCCTGGCACGATCATCCTCGGTGGCCACATGGGAAACTGGGAACTCTTGGCGATCTACCTTGTGCGCCGAGGCGTGCGTGGTGTCGTTGTGGGCCGCGGCCGGGGCGAACAGGATTGGCTGGCCGAGATGCGCTCCAAGCACGGGGTAGAGACCCTGCCCCAAGACGCAAGTGCCCGTGAGACCCTACGCATCCTGCGCTCTGGTCGCATCCTGGGCGTTCTCTCGGACCTGGAAGCGCGTCAATTGGACGGAACTTTCGTGCCTTTCTTGGGCCAGCCCGCACTGACCATGACCGCCCCGGCAGCAATCGCTCGGGCGGCCAGGGCCCCACTTCTACCCGTGCGCTGCGTCTTCAATCCCCAGAGAAAACGCTACCAAGTTCTCGTGGACCCGCCCCTGTGGTCCAACCCCGAGCTCGATTCCAAAGCCGCCACCCTCGATCTCCTGCTGCGCATGAACCGGGTCTATGAATCCTGGATTCGAGCCAATCCCGAACAATGGGCGTGGCATCAGCGGCGCTGGTGGACCAAGCCCGGTACTTTCGAGGCGATTCCGAACCCAGCCTTCCGCCGGGACAAACGCGCTCGGAACATTTAGTCGGCCAAGAGCCGCCTAGAGCAATCCCTGTTTCCGAAAGAATGCCGCGCAGGTAGCGTTCTTGACCATGCGGTCGAAGTCGCGACGGCGAGTGCTCTTGTAGCCCTGCAAGGAATCGACAATGCTCAAGATCGTGCGGCCATCCTTGGACAATTGGCCATGAAAGGCCACCATTGCCTGGGCGGCGCGTTCGGACATTTGGGGGTCACCGATCTTGGTGATGAGCTGCACGAGGTACTCGAGCGCTTTGGATGGATCGCCCTTATCCCATAGGTAGGCAGCCTGTTCGAAGCGGTCCAAGAAGTACTCTTCGCGCTCGGAAATATGGGTATTGATCACGCCCTCGATGATAGTCAAGTCACCACCAGTGGCACTGTCCCGGAAGGACTCCAGCATGGGCATGGCCTGGGCGTAGTCCCGGGGAAAGGCCCAGGTCAAGGTCTTGGTCTCCCACATGATGTCTGCCAGGTTTGCCGGACTCGAAAGCTCGGCAACGGACTCCCAGCGGTTCAGCTTGTTGCGCACCTCGTCCGCCTCCGGGTGAGTTGGCCAGGTCGCCAAAAAGTGCTGTGCGCGCTGGACGAAAATTCGCGCCCGGGGCCGCCCCGGGTCTTTCGCCAAATAGCCGGACTCGTAGTTACGCAGACTTTTCTGGAGGTACTTGGTTCCCGCCATGTGGTCCACCGACTTATGGCTAGTCTTGCTCAGGCCTTTGGATTTGATCCGAAGGGCGGCAAAGGTCTGACGCCATTCAGTGGTCAGCCTGCCATCGTTGCGGGCAACCTTCTCGAGTTCCTCCTCGGCCTTCTTGGAATCACCATGCTTGAGCGCATCGGTAATTTTCACGTGACTGGTGCCAGCATCAAATGCTTCTTCGTTGGTGATGCCAGCGAGCTGAATCACCAACAAAATGACTACGGCGAAGCCCAACAGAATCGCCCAGGTGGGCAGGCTCTTCTTGACCACTCGCGGCCGTGTGCGCTGCACTTTCTGACGGCCGGGACGATCTTGGGATTTTCGGGTTCTATTCGGATTGACGTTTGCCATCGTCAAGAGTGTACTGACCCATCCAGTACCCCATGGGGGTTCACTTCATACCCTTGCGGGAATCTCGTCCAATGCCGAAGTTCTGGGTCCAGTAGCGACCAACCACGGAGGTTGCCATTTCGGTGGCCTGGCCGGAAAGTAGTGCACGGTGGTGACCTGAGGAATGGGCCCAACCATAGTGTGCCCCTTCGGGGTCCCCCGCCCCGGCGTGGATGTTTTCGCCCAAGCCCGCGTTGTAGCTCTGCTCCACCATGCGGTCAAATGGCGTGCGCCTGCCTTCGACTCCTTCTTCGAAGTGGCTGAAGATTCCAGTCCGGCTCATGTACTGGCCGTGCACGATGGTCGCCGCCTGCAAACGTAGGTCCCAGGCCAAACTGACCCGACCCAGGAGTCTGCGGTAGCGATTGGTCACGCGCACCTGCTCGGACTCCATGGGACGGCAGACTTCCTCTTCCAAGCCCCAAAGGCCCTCGTTGTATGCCTCCACTAGACCACTGATGCGGATCTCTTTCTGCACCGTTTGGGTCGGCGCAAAATTGCGCAAGCTGAGGAGCGCCGCATCCGGTTGGATCAGGAACAGCCAAGAGGGAAGTTCCCATTGGGAACTAGGAACATCGAGCTTGGTCAGGACCCAGTGCAGATCGACGAGCTCTTCATGAAAGTCTCCACCCAAAGAAACCGTGAACGGTTCTTCCCAGATGGTGCGCACCTCTGCCACCAATTCATCGACCCGGCGTTGAACCAAGTTGTACTCGGCACGACGGTTGGCAGGGATCGGATAGAAGTACTCCTGCTCGTCGAAGATGAGGGCGAGGGCTGCTTTGCGGGTCACCTCCAAATTCTTGCGTCGCACAGCCAGTTGCTGCAAGCGTTTGAATTCTCCGCGCTTGAGCATCCGTTTTGTGTGCAGAGCAAGAAACTTGTCCAAAGTTGCCTCTAGCCGCAGCTCGGCGAAGCGGTACTGATCCGCCAGGCGAGAAACCTCTTCCCATGCCTCGTCGCGCTTGGCTCCCCGGCGATTGCTCAACTGGCGCAGAACCAACTCCAACTCTCGGCCAATCAGTTCCTCCTCGTGTTCCACCGTGGATAGGAAGGAATCCGCCACCAACAAATACCCCCCATCGGGCACTTGCTCTCCCAGGGCAACCGCCACCAGTAAGTTCGTGTGCTCCTGGGTCAACAAGCCTCCCTCGTGCTGATCTTTCAAGATCCCCAGTCCAAGGTCGTTGAACTTCGGCGCACCATTGTTCAAACATGCCAGCATGATTCCCAAGCGAGCCTCGGGATTGTCCCCAAGGTCCTCTAGCTCCTGCAGTACACCTTGGGATCCGAGGGCCTTGAGCTGCCGATAGATCCCCCGGGTGGCGCCACCAGGGCCCTGATCCAAGGTCCAGACCTGGGAAAGAACGGCCAACCAACGACACTCCATGGCACGCCGGCGATAGCGGCGCGATTCCGAGTCCTGGGTCAAGAGCGACGCGGTGTGCAGCAGCGCCGCGGCCCGGGACAGGTCCCCAACTACCCGTGCTTTCTCTCCCATCAACGCCTGCTCCGCGGGATCGGCGAGCAGTTCTGTGTTCGTCAGGGAATACCCCCCAAGTCCACCACCACTTGCGTGCGGAGCCGCCGGAGGTTTCTCGGGCTTGATCTGTTCCGAGTCTGCTTGACTGATGACGTGTGTGCTGGGTATTTGCCCTGACTCTTCCTTTGGAGAACCTTGAACCGCAACGGCTCCTTGGGATCCGTCAGGGGAATCAATCAGGGACGAGCGCCATTCCTCCACCCGTTGGGACAGCCGCCCTCCGAGAATGCCCTCGGGAAAACGCAAATACTCGCCGGCCACTTGGTCCCATGCTTTGCGAGCCCCATGCAGACGTTCTGCATTCTCGGCGACGACGAGCAATCTTTTTGCGCCCTCATCGGCCTGGGCCCACAGATCATCCCGGGCCTGAAGCAGCTCAACCCCCAACATGGATGCTTGGGCCGGCAGGTCTCCGATCAATTGATCCATCAGGGCAAGAGCACGGGCGAACTCCCCTGATTGCGAGGCCGACTCCACATCGGCCATGATGCTCTTGGCAAGGCCACGTATGCGCGGCAAGGTCGCCGGCTCTTGTTCCTCTTCCTCGGCCCGATCTACTTGGCGAATCTGAGCCACGGAATAGGACTTAGCCGCACGGCGGTCCGCATCCCAATCCACCATGCGGGATTTCTCCTGCAGCACAATTTCGCGCGCTTGCTCGTCATCGAATCCCTTGGCGACTTCATCAAGATGCGCCAAGAGGCTCTCCAACTTGCGCCCATCACGCCCGGCCCGGATAGCCGCGCACTCGGTCCGCGCACTTTCGCGCTGGGCCAAAATACCGTCGATCTGGGCCTGCAATCCTGAGCGGCTCGGATGCCCGGGGTCCATGCGCTGCAACAACTCCGCAGCCTGCTCTAGGCGGCCGTAGAGGATCTGCTGCTCCACCGCGATTGGCTCGACACCTCCGCCGCAGGCCGCAAATAGGAAAAGGAGACTAATACGCTTCATGGGGATCTCTGCCACCGGGGGCAGTTCATGAGAATACCCGCCCCGCGCCCAAGGCAACCGACTCAGCCCCCAGAGAATCCGACAAACCGAAAATTCAGCCTTTCAAGAGGTCCGGGGAAAGGTCCTGGACACCTATCCGGCGTTCCCCATCGGAACCCGCAGTCGACAGGGCCACCGCCCGCCGCAGCTCATTCTCTAGCTGACGCACATTTCCGGGCCAGGGTTGGGCTTCGAGCAAGGCGACGGCTTCTTCGCTGATGCGCACAGAAGAATCCACGCTTTCGCCCTCGCAAGCCAAGAGGTGCATCACCAAACGTCGCACGTCCCCCTCGCGCTCACGAAGAGCCGGCAACTCCATGGTCACCACCGCCAGCCGCCAGAATAAGTCCTCGCGGAACTCCCCCGCCGCGCAGGCCTGTTCAAGATCTCTGTTCGTCGCCGCGACCAAGCGCACATCCACCTTCACGGTCTTATTCGACCCCACAGGACGCACCTCGCCCTCCTGCAGCACGCGCAGGAGTTTCGCCTGCATGGCCAGTGGCATCTCGCCGATTTCGTCTAGAAACATGGTGCCCCCATCAGCAGCCACGAAGTGACCAGCGCGATCGCCCACGGCACCGGTGAAGGAACCGCGCACGTGCCCAAACAGCTCGCTCTCCAACAACTCGGCGGGAACTGCGGCGCAGTTTTCTGCCAGCAGACGCTTGGACTTGCGTGTGGATCCCGCATGCAAGGCCTTGGCGATCAACTCCTTGCCGGTCCCCGTAGCACCCAAGACCAGAACCGTCACGGTTGTGGGCGCAAGCCTGTCGAGCAACTCATACACATGTCCCATCTGAGGGCTTTGCCCCACCATTCCATGGCGTAGGGGTTGGCGGGTGCAAAGGATTCCGTCCGCGTTTGAATCGCTGGACCCATCTTCCGTGGCCGTAAACGCCGCGGCCCGGGCCTGGACTTCTGCCAGCTCACCGGCCTGATCCGCTTCCTTGAGCAAGCGTTCCAGTCGCGCCAAAAGGTCTTGATCGTCGCCCATCAGACCACCACCAGCTTTGCATAGGAAAGGAGCAGTTGTTTGTTGCCGTGCACATCAAAGCGCACGTCCGCCCGGGCATTGACGCCATTCCCGGAGAGGCTCTCGATGCGTCCACGCCCAAAGTGATCGTGCTCGACCCTCTGGCCCACCACCAGGGCCGGGGCCCCATCATCTTCGGGCTCGTAGGTCCCCAAAGCCGATTGCGCATCATCTGCCTCAATGCCCTCGATGAACTCCGGAGGGATCTCGTCCAAGAAAGGCGAGGGCCGGGCCCAACGGGTGTCCCCGAAGAAAAAGCGAGTCACCGCATGGGTCAAGAAGAGGCGCGTCATGGCGCGAGTCAAGCCCACATAGAACAGTCGCCGTTCTTCCTCGATGCCATTCACCGGGTCCTCTTCCAGGGCGCGGCCATGGGGAATCAGTTCCTCTTCGCAACCGGCGATGAACACATAGGGAAACTCCAGACCCTTGGCCGCATGCAAGGTCATCAGCTTGACCGCGTCTTCCGAGCCCTCATAGGCATCGGTGTCGCTGACCAGGGCAACGTCCTGCAAAAATCCGGGCAACTTGCTCTCGGGATACAGGCGGTCGTATTCCTGGGCGTGGGCCAAGAGTTCCTCCACGTTGGAGTCACGGTCCACCACGGTGTCGCCGTCGTCCATCTCCGCGATCCAACGCTCGCGACCGATGTTCTCTAGGATCGCCCCCAGGGCATCACCCGCCGAGGCGTCGCGGAATGGATCGAGGGCCTCCAACAGGCCGGCAAATTCTGCCAAGCCTTTCTTGGCTCGGCCGCGCACCAATCCGATCGCCTCTTCCGAACGCAATGCATCGCGGAGGGTCAGGCGTCGATCGGTGCTCCACTGGGACAAGCGTCCCACCGTGGTTTGGCCCACCCCTCGCAAGGGTGCATTGACCACCCGCAAAAAGGCCTGGTCGTCCTTGGGGTTGACCAAGAGCCGCAGGTAAGCCACTAGGTCGCGGATCTCGCGCCGCTGGTAGAACTCAAGGCCACCCACCACTTGATAGGGCACACCCCCCAAGCGCAGAGCACTTTCCAATGCTCGCTGCATGAAGTTCATGCGGTAGAAAATCGCGCACTCTCCAAAGGCTCCGCCTCGGCCTTGGATGCCACGGATTTGCGTAGCGATTTCCCGGGCCTCTTCGTTTTCGTCTCCGCACTCCAAAACCACCAGCCGTTCGCCCTTGTCCCCTTCGGACCAAAGGTCCTTGGCCTTGCGCTGGGTGTTGTTACCGATCAGGGCAGAGGCTGCCCCCAAGATCGTCTGGGTCGAGCGATAGTTTTGCTCTAGGCGCACCACGAGGGGTTTTCCGAAGTCTTCCTCAAAGTCGAGGATGTTCCGAATGTCGGCTCCCCGCCAACCATAAATCGACTGGTCCGGATCACCGCAAACCGCCAGGTTCCCGTGCCCGCTGGCCAGGTGCGAAGTCAACAGATACTGGACTCGGTTGGTGTCCTGGTACTCATCCACGAGCACATAGCGAAAGCGCCTGCTATAGGAATCGCGCACACCCGGGTGGCGATCGAACAACTCCAGGGTTTTGAGCAACAGATCATCGAAGTCCAGAGCATTTTGATCTGCCAGACGCTGGGCATAGACATCCCGCACCTTGCTAAAGACCTCCTCGTCCATGCCAGAACCATCGTCGATCACAAGGGGCTGGGTCTGGTCCGCGGCTTGGTTTTTCTCGTTCGAAATCCAACCGCCCACCGCCGCCGGGCGAAAGCGTTTCGGATCAAAACCAAGCTCCTTGATGATCTTCTTGATCAACTGATTTCGATCCGAGGTGTCGTAGATCGAAAAGTCCCGGGTGAATGGCGCCAGGTGCTCGATGTCCCTGCGCAAGATGCGCGCACACATGGAGTGAAAGGTGCTGATCCAGGCACCCTTGAGGTCGGGCAGCAAACGATCTACTCGCTCGCGCATCTCTTTGGCAGCCTTGTTGGTGAAGGTGATCGCCAAGATCTCTTCCGGGCGGACCCCGGCCTGGGTCACCAACCATGCGATGCGATGGGTCATCACCCGGGTCTTGCCCGAGCCTGGTCCCGCGAGGATCAACAAAGGCCCCTCCGCATGAATCACCGCCGATCGCTGGGGCTTATTCAGACCCTCCAGCAACTCATCCGCACTGACCCCCGTCTCGGCCCCCGCTTGGGCCGCCTGTACATCCATCCAATCCATAAGCCTAGGAGTCTAACGCCGACCGAAGGCTAGAGTTCGCAGCACTCGGGCAAGGCATGGTGAAACACGCGCCCCACCCTGGGCCCGAGGCCTCGCAGGATGGTGAAAAGTTCCACCAAGAGCCGGGTCCCAGTCACGAGAGCCAGCCACCCCTTGCCCTTGCTGCCCTTGGAAAAGCGCGCCCCAAGCGGCAGGACCCACACCTCAGTGCCCAGGCCAAAACGCCCAGGCCCAGAACCGCCTGCAGGGGCTCTCGGGGGGCGGCCACCAAAATTCCTCCGAGGGACAGCCCGCAGGGCATGGGGGAATTGGTGGGCCCCGCGAAAAAACGGCCCAGGTTCCCGCCCATACCAGCCGCAATCCGGACCGAGGCCCTTCACCATGTGGGTGTCGAGGCCCAAATGAAGACCGTGCCGCAAGCTGGCCACCGCGCGTGAAGCACCCCTAGGAAGAGCTCGGGACTTTCTACCAGGACGTGCGAGATCAACTCCCCCTACCGCTACTGGTATTCCCAGGGCAAGCTGCTCGACGAAACGATGACATCAAGGAGCGCACGCATAGGGCCCTGCACCCTTGGCTCTGAGCTCTTTTGATGTCCACGGGCTCGGGCAGGGGCTATCATCCCCGGCCCATGCCCAGCGAGAATCCCCTCCCCGAGCAAATGCTCAGCAAGACCGATGATCTGATCACGATCATCGATGAAGAGGGTTGCATCCAGGGGCTCAACCAAGCCGCACTCAAATTCTTTGGCTCCGAGGCTGACCAACTCGTTGGACACTCGGTCTTCCATGTAATTGTCGAAGAGGACCACGTACAGGCTCGCACGGCTTTTGCCCCCGGCGAACGAAAGGCCCAAGAAAAGACCTTCGCGTGGGTCTGCCGCATGACCTCGGGCGATGGAATTCTGCACAGCTTCCAGTGCACGACCACGAGGCACACCCTTGAAGCTGGAGGCATCCAATTTCTCAACAGTGCCCAGCTCTTGAAGGCTGACCCCAAGGGCAGCCTCGCCCGGCCCATTGACGTGGAAGAGCCAATCGTGGGCCTCGACTCGGTCATGAACAACTCCCTCGATGGCATGGTCATCGTGACTCTTAATGGCACTATCCTGCGAGCCAGCAAGTCCATGGAGAGTCTCTTTGGTTGGACTCCTGAAGAACTCTCCGGGCAGAACATCAAGATCATTGTTCCCGAACCCCATCGCTCCAACCACGATGACTACCTGGCCAACTACGCTGAAACCGGCGAAACCTTGGTCCTCGGGCAACTGCGCGAATTTGAGGTCCAAACCAAACGAGGCAAATCCCTATTCATCGAAATGGCGGTCACGCGCATCGAGATGGAGGGCTCCCAATCCGACCTGCTTTGCGGCATCATCCGCGACGCGAGTGAGCGTAAGCAAGCAGAGTTAACGCTCAAGCAAAGCGAGCACCGATTCCGCGCAATTTTCGAGCAAGAGCACCAACTCGTTGTGCTCATCGATCGCAACGGCTTGGTGCGCGAAGCCAATCACGCGGCCCTCTGGATCGTGGGCGACGAGCGCGAAGGTCTGGTGGGCAAGCTCCTTTGGGAAGCCCCCTGGTGGGCCCGCGATCTACGCCAACGGGACCAGATCCGGGGCTGGATTGAAGCTGCGGCCGACGGGGCGCTCATCCAAGATGAGCTAGAGCTGATGACCCTCGATGGGGACCTGCGCACGGTGGACTTCTCCATGAAGGCAGTGCAAGTCACCAGCAATGGGCCAACGGTGTTCCTTGCGGAGATGCGCGATGTGACCGAAACCCGCCGTGCCCAGGCGCGAGAGGTGTCCATGTTGCGGGCCCTCGCCTCCATCGGAGAATCCGCCAGCATCTTGGTGCACGAGATCAAGAACCCGATCACCTCGGTCAACTTGGCCCTGAAAGCCGTTGCCACTCTCCTGGGTGAAGACGAACGGGCCGCCCTCGATGATCTCCTCCTGCGTCTGCGCAAACTTGAACGCACCATGCAGCGCACCCTCTCCTTTGCGCGCCCCTTGGAGTTACGCCGCCGGCCCGTGCCGGTGCAAGAGTTGCTGAAAGGGGCGCGGGAACAACTGCTGCCCGAAGCGGAAGACAAACAAGTATCCATGGAGGTCAATGTCCCCAAAGAGTGCCCCCCGATCTTGGTGGACGCGGGTCAAATGGAAGAGATGCTGGTCAACCTGTTGCGCAACAGTTTGGATGTGCTCGAAGAGGGCGGCCAGGTCCTCCTGACCTGTGAGATCCACGAGGGCCAGGTCGATCTCCTGGTGGACGACAATGGACCGGGTGTCCCTGACTCTGTGCGGTCCACAATTTTCGACCCCTTTGTGACCACCAAGGAAGAGGGCACTGGCGTCGGCCTCGCCCTCTGCAAGAAGGTGGTGGAAGCGCACGAGGGCGAGCTTACCCTGGAAAAAAGTCCCCTGGGTGGGGCTCGTTTCCGGATCTGCATGGCTGCGGGCCTACGGCAGGATGCGTAATGTGCCTCCCCGGGCGTAAGTTGCCGTATTTGCCCGTTCATCGGGTTTCGGGGGGCTAGGATACTCCCATGGTCGCCACCCGAATCTACCTCCTCGATGACCAGACGATTCTCCGGGCTGGACTCCGGACTCTGCTCAACCAACAGGATGACCTCATCGTCGTGGGTGAAGCGGGCGAGGCACGCCAAGCGATTGGCCAGATCGAAGAACTGCAACCCGATGTGGTGCTGTTGGACATCACCATGCCCGGGCTCTCGGGAATCGACGCGATCCCCATGATCCGCAGGTGCTCTCGACGCACGCGTATCGTGATGTTGACCCACCACGAGGGGCAGACCTTTGTGAACCAATCCCTGAAGGCAGGAGCTGATGGGTATCTGTCCAAGGATTCAGAGCCCGAAGAGCTCGCCCTGGCAGTGCGCTCGGTGCACCGGGGAAATGCCTATATATCGCCCAAAGTCGCGGATGCGTTGGTCTCCCAGGTGCGCGGCGGGATTGGTGCCACCGAATCCGGCATTCAAACCCTGACCCCTAGGGAACGGGAAGTCTTCCAACTGTTAGCGGTCGGCCAGTCCAACAAGGAGGTCGCCAACGCCTTGGGCATGAGCCTCGGAACAGCTAAGAAGCACCGAGAAAACCTGCAGCGCAAGTTGGAAGTGAACTCCGCAGCGGAGCTCGCGCGCATCGCGATCCGTGAAGGCCTGCTGTCCAGCGACTAGGTGCCCAGCTTGTCCAGCGTCAACTGGGGCCCAGGGGTGCTCGGCATTCCCCATCCCCCGCCGCGCCTTTCTCCTGCGGCATTCCCAAGGAGCAAAAAAGAAGCCCCCGGCCAAAGGCCAGGGGCTAATATTCCAGATGTCTTTCGTTCCGTTATTGCCTGCCAGCACGCGGAAGTACCTGGATCCTCGCAAGAGGAAAATACGAAGCTCATCACTCTACACGCTCGTTAAGAATGACGCGCTCCATGTCGCTCACAGACAACTATGCACGACTTCTAGCCGAAGTCCAATTCTAGATTGTCCAGCCCAAGAAGATGACCCGACCCGATACACATAACCAGCGCGTGACCATTGGCGGTCGATGGTCCTGCCCTAAATCGGGACAGGACTATGCCCAGGGCCGTTGGCGCAGTTCCCGTGCGCGCCAACGGGACGGCCGGCTTTTGGCTCGACTCTTGAGGGGAGCCCTCCTCGCCCCAGGCCCGATCCTGGATGCACCTTGCGGAGCAGGGCGTCTGGGAGAGGTCCTGCGGAATCTGGGCGGCGATCCCGTGTCCCTGGATCTGTCCGGGTCCATGTTGAACCAAGTCCCAGGACCTCGCCGATTGCAAGGATCTGCTTTCAACTTGCCTTTCGCCGATCACAGTTTCCCCCTAGTGGTCTGCTGCCGCTTGCTGCACCACCTCTCCGAACCAACAGACCAGGCGGCCCTGCTGGCGGAACTCGCCCGGGTATCCCGGGGCTGGGTGGCCGTCTCCCACTGGGACGCGGCCTCCCTGCATGTACTCCGGCGTCGAATGGGTTGGCGCAAGGGTCATGACCATCGGGTTGGGGTCTCGCGCTCTGAACTCATTGGGATGGGCCAAGCCGCGGGCCTCGTTCGCCGCAGATCGCGTTCGAGCCTGCGCTTTATCTCGCCCCAGACATGGACCCTGTTCGAAAAGCACGCCCCCGAGGATGCCCATGCTGATTGAATCTTGGGTCCAGGCAGACCATGCACAATGGCGGGTGTGCAGCGCCCCGGACGAGCAGGGCGAGGGCATGACCCAAGCAGCCCTCAAGATCCTGCGGACCCTTGATCTAGGACAAGAGATCTCGGGCCCCGCCGATCCCTTCCCGGAACCCGGCTGGATCAAGGGCAGCGCCCTCAAGGGCAAAGCAGCTGCGCGCCATGGTCTGCGCTTCCGGCTAGGCCTTGGTCTGCCGCGCCTGCGGGAAGCCCAGAACCTTCGGTGGCTCGGGAAGCATCTGTTTGTGGTACCCCGGCCCCTGGTGGCCCTCGCGATTTTCCGGACGGGTCTCCCCCGGGGACAGTGGCTTGTGACCCAGGCGCAAACCGGAGCGCAGCCCCTTCTGAATGTATGGGCAAAATTGAGTCCGCCTGAACAAGAAGCAGCCCTCTTGGAACTCGCCCGGGAAGTGGCACGCATGCACGCATTAGGGTTCACCCACCGGGACCTATTTCTACGCAACCTGATGTGGCGCGACGACCCCCAGCGCAATTTGGTCTTCCTGGATTGCTGGCGCGGGGGCCCCGGCTTCGACCTGCGCGGACCCAGTTGGGATGTGGGCTGCTTGCTGGTGGACTTGGTGCAATACATGGGCGGTCCGCGGGCGCAGGCCTGGCTGCAGGAGTACAAGAACCAACGGGCTCTCCAGGGGCGCCCGATTGCGTCGGGGAAATTCCTGCGGCGGGCCCTCAAAGCAAGACGGGCCATCACCCTGCGCTTGATCGCGCAACCCGAGCGCCTGGGCGGAGCGCCGCCCCCCCCCTTGGATTGGCCGCCCACATGGGAACCCGGATCCGAGCCCTAGGGTGCCCCCGAGTCGCCTGCGGCCCCAAGCGGTATGTAAGTCCCCGATTCGAAGAATAAACACTGTAAACTGTCGTACCTCTGTCCTAACCCAGGTTTTCAGCCGCCCGAAGCCGGTGGCTCAGAACTTGCACACCAAGAGCAGTTCGCCTCCAGCCCCCCTATAAACATGATCTTACTCTCGACCTTCCTGACCCTCACGCTGCCCGCCATGGCGCCCGCCCAACCCCTGGTCGCGCCGGCCCAAGACGAGCTCTTTTCCTTCAGCATGGAGCCCCTTGAATCCATGCTCAACCATCCCAAGGACGCGGGCCTGCGCCGCATCCTTGAGCTACTCCCCGCCCGCATTGAGAGCCTCGCCATGGAAAATGATGAAGCATTGCCCGCGATGAGCGTCCCCATGATGGCAGACCTAATGACCTCCGGCAAAACGATGCGCATCGCCACCAGTAACGCGGACGGCCCCTTTCCTATCCAGGCATCCTTCAGCATCAGCGCCGCCAACGCCGAAGAGGCCAGCGCCCGCAACGAGTACATCATGAACCTGCTGGCGGGTGCCGG
This sequence comes from uncultured bacterium, assembly GCA_937910685.1. GTDB lineage: Bacteria > Planctomycetota > UBA1135 > UBA1135. Next base: position 239 of record CALEMP010000184.1, on the reverse strand, counting down.
TGCTCCCCTCGGGGAGCAGATGGCCTCCGGCCTCTTCCCGGTGCAAGTCCCGATCCCCATGCTGGTTGGCGTCGGTACCATCGGGAACGACTTTATGATCACCGCTGGCACGGACAATGTTCTCCCCAGGACCATCGCTGCCCCCACCCTGCCCAAGGGCATCCATCCTGATTGGCAGGTTTCGATGCAAATGGGCAAGTTGTATGAGATGATCGGAAACATGGGCGGAGAAGACACCG
>CALEMP010000183.1 GCA_937910685.1 uncultured bacterium | reverse complement strand
CCCCAAAATTCGTTCTTCAGTTGTTCCGCGCAGTGCGGGTTTTCCCTGATGTGCTGTCCGTCATAAACCGCACCTAGAATCGCGTCATGAATCTGCGTCGTTGCTTTCAACCGCCTGAGAAGAATCCCACGACCATCATGAAGTAGCCAAGCCTCAGCAGCAGGCCCGAGGTGCAGGGCGTTGGTCGCGAGTTGGGCCTCAATGAGAGCCGTGAACTGGTCTTGGAGCTCGCTCCGATCCCAACCCGGGTCGCTGCCCTCCAGCAACTCAATCAGCGCCCTCTTGGGCCCGGTGTTGTCGGAGAGCATGGTGGGGGCTGGAAACATGTGCAAAGAGTTGAACTCCTCATAATTATAGGGGCTCTAACCGTCAGTAGCGGTTCTTGGGTGGTCATTTTGGGGACCACCCTTGCCCAACCTGTAAGCTGGGCCTTCTATCATGACCGCTCAGCATCGAATCTTACTGGTGGACGATGATCCGTCCATCCTGCGCCTGGCCCAGTTTTGCCTGGAGGCCCGGGGCCTCACGGTCATTTTGGCGGAGGATGGGGATCGCGCCCTCGACCTCTTACGGGATGAGGACTTTGACTTGGTTGTCTTGGATTTGATGTTGCCGGGCAAGAACGGCTTTGAGGTTCTGGCCATCTTGCGGTCCAGTCAACGGAATGCGGAAGTCCCCGTGTACATCTTGAGTGCGCGGGCCTCAGATGAGGTTCGCGAGCAAGCAGAGGCGGCCGGCGCGAACGGCTACATCCGTAAGCCATTCGACCCCGAAGGATTAGCCGACACCGTTGTTCAGGCGATCACTTAGACGAGGTGGTTCTCTTACCGCTTACGGGGAAGAGTAACGGTGAATTTAGAACCCTTGCCAACTGTGCTTTCCACCTGGATCGAGCCTCCGTGGAGGCTAACGATTTCTCGGGTGATGGCCAGGCCCAAACCCGTGCCTTGGATTTCTCGGCCGGGATGTTGGATCCGATAAAACCGTTCAAAAATGCGGTCCAATTCGTTCGCCGGGATTCCAAAGCCGGTGTCGCTGATCGTCAACTCATAGTTGCTTCCTTGAACCGATAGCCCGATTTTCACTTCACCATTCTTTGGGGTGAACTTGATTGCATTGCCAGCGAGGTTCTCGATCACTGAGCGCATGCGGCCGGCGTCCAGCTGGGTGGCGTATGCAATATCCGGCTCGATGTGGACCGTGAGCGTCACGTTTCCTGCAGTTGCCTTCTCGGCGAGTTGGGCGCAGGTGGCTGTGACCAGCTCCTCCAGGTCTAGGTCGCCCAACTGCAGTTCATGTATTCCGGACTCGATGCGGGAAATCTCCAGCAGGCTCTCGATCAGCGCCTGCAGCCGGACTGACTGGGAATGGATGATCTCCATGAATTCCTGGCGCGTGTCTTCCTTGATGTCGGTCTTGGATGACAAGGTGCGCGAGAATCCGAGGATGGAAGTCAAAGGGGTGCGCAACTCATGGGAGACCGACGCGATGAATTCGCTCTTGAGCCTTTCCACCCGTTCGCGGTCCCGGGCACCGTGGAACATGTTCCCGATCAGTTGCAGAACGTCGACGATGTCCACATCCCAGCTGCATTCCTTGCGGATTGATTCAAAGGCCACATATCCCTGCAGCTTGTCCTGGGTCAACATGGGCAGGGCGATCAGGGATTGGACCCCGCTTCTTTGGAGCGCTTGCTTTTCCGCGGATGCTTCACGGGGGAGGTCTTCCACGCGGGGGATGTGGATCGCGGAACCCGACCGCAAGCAGGCCATTTGCCAGGGAAACCTATCGTATGAGACGCTCAGAAACTGGCCATGGTGGGATTCCGTTCCCTCTGCACACCACTCATGGGTGTTGCTCATGGAGTGGTCCTCGTGGTTCAGAATCATCACGTAGCCCCGGTCCACACCCATGTAATGGCCGATGCGCGCGAGGGCATCTTCAATCAGAGTGTCCGCGTCGGAGGAGGAGTGCTGTACGAAATTTTGGGAGATGTCGACCAAAAGGGCCTGCAGTTCGTTCCTCTGGGCCAAGCCCATCGACTGGACCTGAAGTTGATTGTTGCTGGCGGTGAGTTGATTGTGCAGAGCATCCATCTCCTTTTCGCCACGCACAGCATCGCTGACGTTGTGCCAAGAGCCGATTCGGCTGTCCGACTTACTTGGGGCAACTTGGAGCTTCATCCAGACCGGCGACCCATCCCTAGCAGTGAGCAAGAAGCGGAGGTCCGCGGCGGATGAGCCCTTTTCGAGGGCGGATAGGATGTCCTTTGCCCCCAGGGGGGAATCCTTGTGGAGCAGGTCAGAAAGGTTGCCACCAATGCAATCTTCGGGTTTGCGTCCGAATACCCGCTCCGCCACGGGAGACAAATAGTCGATAAGCCCGGTCGGGCTACAACTGAAAACCACATCCGGCTGGCCTTCGACAAGCTGCCGAAAGCGCTGGTCGCTCGTGGCGAGTTTCTCGACGAGCTTGTTGTTGATTTGGACCGCAAGCTCCTCGCTGCGGCGAGTATCTCTTTGGCTCATGCTTGGGCTGGTACGTTCTGAAGATCTTCGACCAGTGCTTTGGAATCGGTCATGCCGCAAAACATAGGGAAGATCTCGTCGCAGTACAGTTGATGTTCGAGGTCGGTGCGTCCAGAAATGCAATCCTGAAGAATGTGCACGCGAAAGTCCAGGTCGAGGGCGCAGCGCGCGGTGGAGTCTACGCAAAGCGAGATCACCACCCCGGCGAGCACAATGTCCTCGATTCCGCGAGCGCGCAATTCATCTTCCAGCATCGTATTGGCAAAAGCATTCAATCCGCGCCGCCCCCGAATTTCGATGATTTCCTGATTACCAGTAAGTCCCTCGATGATATCTGCCCCTTCCCGTCCAACCTGGAATGCACCCACTTCTTTGATCTTCGCAAGTACTCCCATGGGTTCGACTAACTCGGGGTAGCCCTCCTGGAACTGGATGGGGGAAGAGAAGATCGTTACGCCGGTGTTCTGCAATTGGTTGATCAATTCGAGGGTGTTGGGCAGCATGCCCGTTGATTCGGCTTGCTCTTTAATCACGGGGCGCAAAATGCCGTCCTCGTGAAACCAGTCGTTTTGAAAGCCGATAAGAACGAGTGCTGTTTTCTTGGGGTCCATGAGATATCCGTGGTGAAAGGGGTGCTAGGTGTAGGAAGAAGCCCACTCCCCATGAGGCTGACGATGATCTGGGGGTGGGTCAGGCGGCTGCTATAGCGTAGCAGAAGACTCTATTGTGGGGCCTAGCGCGCAGGTTGGAATAGGTCATTTCCGTTTTCTGCTCGTGGGCGGACCTCGGATTCGATGTTTTCGTCAAGGCGGTGGGCTAAATCCCGGAGGCCATCCACCAAATCAGGAAGCCGGAGGAGGAGATTGTGAACTTCGCTGGGATCTTCTTCCACGTTGAAGAGGGTGCCGTTCTTCAGGTGTAATTTCCAAGGTCCCCTCCGAATGGCCTCGAGGGGGCCACGTGCGGCATAATAGAGGAATGAGAGAGTTGGGGATCGAGCACCCTCTTTCGACATCAAGAGGTCGCTTACGTCATGGCCATCGATCCGATGGGGAGAGACATAGGGTATGCCCGTAGTTGCAGCCAGGGTGGGCAGCATATCCATAGCGGTGATAAATTCGTGGTTGAGAGAACCCTCTGGAATGCGCCTTGGCCAAGAGGCAATGAACGGAACCCGGTGCCCCCCCTCAAGGGTGCTGCCCTTCGCGCCACGAAAGGGGCCGGCGGAGCCTCCTGTAAGGTTCATCTTGACCCACGGACCGTTGTCGCTGGTGAAAATCACGAGCGTATTATCTCGCAGGTCCAGGTCATCGAGGGTGGCCATGATTGCACCCATACCCGAATCGATTTCCTCGATCACATCCCCATAGATTCCCCGTGGGCTTTGTCCCTCGAACGACTTTGAACGGAACAGAGGAACGTGGGGCATCGGGTGCGCGAGGTAAACGAAGAAGCGTTCGTCCTTATGCTCCCTGATGAAGCGAATGGTTTCATGGGTGAAGCGTTGGGTGAAAGCAGCTTGATTTGCTTCCCACTCCACAACCTCGTTGCCAACGAAGAAAGGGAGCTCGTACTTGTAAGTGTCTTGTGGCGAGCGCCGGGCCATGGACATATCGTTGGAATAGGGGATCCCGACAAACTCGTCAAACCCCTGATCCAGGGGTAGCAGCCCGGAACTGTGGCCTAGGTGCCACTTTCCAAAGCATGCAGTTGCATAGCCCCGATCCTTGAGCACTTCGGCCAAGGTGATCTCACTGGGGTTCAAGCCCCCCTTGTCATCGGGGAAAATAACATGCTCATGCATACCAATACGCCGGGGGTAGCACCCCGTGAGCAAGGCCGCGCGCGATGGGGAACAAACCGAGCAAGCCACCACAAACTGGGTCATACGCACCCCGCGCTGAGCCAAGCGGTCCAGGTTTGGCGTCCGAATCGTCGGATGTCCAGCGCTGGAAAGGTCGCCATATCCCATGTCGTCAACGAAGACTAGGACTATGTTGGGAGCCTCAGGTTCGGGTGTGACCGTTTGGGTGCCCATGGCTGGAGCCCCGAACGCAAGGGCCAGGGCCAAGGAAGTGACCAGCTGAGGGGCATTCATGCAGCCATCTTTCCTTCCCCGGCGACTCTAACAAGCCTCTAGGTGTGATTTTTTTCATGTTGGCTCGGCTAGGGGCTTGGGCTACCCCCCAACATGGCCCAGAATAGGGGCCCGAGAAAAAGGCATTCGCCCTCGTTACCAGCAATCAAAATGCGAACAGCCCAAGCCACACCCAGCCAGAAACCGCTCCAAGCCATCCGATGGGTTGCCTGTCTCGCCATCGCAACTTTCGCGGTGAGCTGCGTATGCGAGGATCAGAGCGAGACCTCCCGAGCTGGTGGGCTCGACGACGATCCTATTACCACCCCCCAAATCCCAGCCCCAGCCACCCTAATGACCAACCCCTACAACGAACTGACTCCGGAAGAGGCCTACGTCATCGAAGACAAAGGGACCGAGGCCAGAAACGTCGGCGAGTACACCGACAACAAGGAGCTGGGCACCTATCTTTGCCGCAGGTGCAACGCCAAACTCTACGTCGCCGAACAAAAATTTGCTAGCAATTGTGGATGGCCTAGCTTCGACGACGCGGTCGCTGACGCAGTGCGCCAGGAACCTGACGCGGACGGAAGGCGTACGGAAATCCTCTGCGCCCATTGCGACGGCCACCTAGGCCATGTGTTCTTGGGCGAAGGTTACACTGAAAAAAATACTCGTCACTGCGTGAACTCGCTTTCCATGCGTTTTTACCCCGAGGGAGAGCAGCTGCCCCCGATCGGTTGGCTCCGCGCTCCAAAGCGATGATCAGGTGCCTTTGGCACAGTCCGGTTCGGCTCCGTAGTGGGTTCGATTGCAAGGCCACCTAGCTCGCGGGGAACTGTGCACCCTCATGTCCCCATGCGTACGGCTAGTGGGCACCCCGGGGGTCTGGCGTCCCATCAGAGCTATCACCGGTGGCCGAGGTAGCGGCGGCAGTTTGCGCACCCTTCGGGGGCCTGCCAATATCGTGACTGACCTAGATTTGCGTCCCAATCACGATCACGTCATCGATGTACGCTAAGTCCGCGCCACTGTCGGCGTTGGTCATGAAGCGCAGGGCAAAGTTCACGTTGTCGTTGGTGGCGGACCCCAGGTTGAAGGTTCGCGCTTGCCAGGAGGTGTTGGTGATTGTGTCCAGCAGGGTCCAGCTGCTGCCGTCAAAGTACTCGATGATCAGCTCTTCACCCGGGCCGTAATTGATGACATGGGACGAGAACTCCAATACCAGACTTTCGAAGCCTAGAGTGGGGATCGTACGTTGAATCCAAGTATCTCGCCGTAGCTCCGCCGCGTACTGACCACTGTTCGTGTTTCCCTGGACCACATCCGCACTACTGTCCGCTGGGATCCAGCCGATGAAGGTACCGGCTTCGAAACCGTCTGTAAAAATCTCCATGGGGCCCGGATTCACCGGAGTGGTCATGGTCATGCTTGAGTGCAGGGAGGAGCTCCCGCTTTGATCCACGGCCACCACCACATGGCTGTAGGTGACATCATTGATGAGGCCGGTGTCTGCGGCGAAGGTGTCTGTGATCAGACCACTCTGGATTGGAACCCAAGCGGAACCCGTCCAGCGAAACACCCGATAGCCCGCGACATTCGCCGCGGTAACCGCAGTCCAGGTCAGGTTTATCCTACGGTGACCTGGCGTGCCCGTCAGGTTTTCGGGGGCTTTGGGGGCCGTGGCATCGGCGGGTGGCACAGTGGTTGATTCCACCGAGTCCGACAGCTCGGAGGCATTGCCCGCTAGGTCAATCGCACGCACAGAGTAGCGGTAGGTCCCGTGGCTGAATGCCGTCGTGTCCTGAAAAACCGTGCCGCTCATAAGGCTGGGTGAAATCAAGACGGGGGTGCTCGTACCGGGTCCTTGCCGGAATACGCAGTACCCCGCCAAATCTGGTTCGATGCTCGCCCACCACTGCATGCTGATTGCCCCCAAAGTCCCCGTGATGGCGAGCCCTCTTGGTTTGCGCGGAGGCGTATGATCTTGACCAAAGTTGACCAGAGGCACTCCCGTCAGGTGAATGTCGTCAAGCAGGGTGCATTCCCCCATTCCGTCCGCCGTGGTTTCAAAGCGAAGCCGCAGCTCTGGTTTGTTGTTGGCGGCGGGCCCCAGACCAATCTGATCCTGAGTCCATGGGCTGTTTCCTCTCGCCTGCAATAGGTTCCAGGTCGCGCCCCCGTCGGGGGACCAACTGACTCGGAACTCTTCACCGTGGTCATAGAAACTGGTCGTCCGGGCCCAATCCAGGCGAAGGTTTCCGAATCCGGAGGTGTCCACCTCTCGCTCGATCCAAGTGCTGCGCTGGAACAACGCCGCTGGTGTTCCATGCAAGCCAAGATTTACAACGACGCTGGCTTGTGCGTTGCCTTGAAGCCAATCGGGACCGAAGAATCCATCATTGAAAGTCTCGCTGATCAATGCCTGCCGACCTGCCACGCCTCCCACCAGGACCTCTAATTGACTGGAGACCGCGGACCTGTTCCCTGAAGTGTCTTCCGCTTGAACCTGATAGTAGACGGTGCTGTCGTAGATCCCATTTGGGTCGGTGAATTCTGTATCAAGGATCAGCCCTTCCACGAGCAAGACACTTGGCCCTAAAGGAAGGTCCGAACGGAGAATGCGATAACCACTCAAATCGTTGTCCCCTATGGGGTTCCAACTGAGGCGAACATCCAAACCCAGGGGCAATGCGCTCAGTCCCGTCGGCACCGAGGGTGCAATCCCGTCCGCGCCGCCAATCGGAAGCAGCGCCGCGTGGGCGTTAACCACACCCCCCGTGCCCACCACGCCAATCAGTTCCTGTAAGGGGCGGCTGGTGGAGCGTAAGCGGTCAATAGCTGCCTGCCAACTAAGTCCTGGTAGTTGTGATCGCATCAAGGCCAGCACTCCGGTCACCTGGGGTGCCGCCATGGAGGTGCCGGTCAAGAGTTGGTATCCGCCGCCCGGAGCAGTGGAGAGTATGTCTACCCCTGGCGCGACTAAATCGACCCCGACCGGTCCCCAGTTCGAGAACAGCCCTAGTTCATCGCGTGCATCGGTGGCTCCCACCGAAACTAAGTTCGCAAGATCAAAGCTGGCCGGGTACTGGGGCGTAGCATCGATGTTTAGCCCCGAATTCCCAGACGCCGCGACGAAAATGTGACCGCTGGCCTGTCCTGCGCTAATTGCATCTTTGAGGGCCTGGGACGGGCCGCTTCCGCTCCAACTGTTGTTTGAGAGCAGCACACCTTCTTGTAGGCAATAGTCCAAGGCGGCGATTGCGTCCGCCGTAAACCCTCCCTGGGGACCGATGAAGCGCAGGGGCATCAGGCGGCAGGACCAGTTGACTCCGGTCACCCCAATCCCATTGTCGCCTACCGCTCCGATGGTTCCGGCCACATGGGTGCCATGGCCATGCGTGTCATGCGGGTCATTGTCATTGTCGAAGAAATCCCAGCCATGCAGATCGTCGATGAAACCATTGCCATCGTCGTCGAGTCCATTGTTGGGGATTTCCCCCGGGTGTGTCCATGCATTGGCAGCGAGGTCTGGGTGAGACAGGTCAACTCCCGTGTCGATGATCGCGATGACTTGAGCCGGATCACCGGTGGTGATGCTCCAAGCGTCGGCGGCTCGGATGTCAGCCCCTTGCAGTCCTGCCAGGGTGCCTACCTGTTGGCCTGTATTCAGCAAGCCATACAACTGATTGAACTGAGGGTCATTGGGAATCTGATCGACTCGCACAACGTGGTTTGGCTCCACATACTGGGCGTGCTTGGAGAGAATGGTGAGAGCTTCGGTGAGATCTCCGCGCACATGAACCCACTCTAGATCAGGCACGCACTCGTAACGTCTCAATAGGCCAGCACCAACCTGTAAGCGCAGGGCGTCGCGTTGCGCGAGGCCCAACTCTTCACGCCAGCGAACCAGCAAGCTGTGTTGGTCCCAGGGTTGCTGAGGATCAGCGGCTAGATCTCTTACATTCTGTCGATGATGGTGTTCGAGACTGACAGCGGCCTCTTGCCACCCCAGAGCCGGGGCAAGAGAGGGGAGGGCAATGGTCGCCATGATGGTGACAACGAGTTGTTTCATGGGGAGCGTCGAGGTCACCCGGTCCGTTTCGATCGGGTGGTTTATGGTTTCCTCGAGCCTCGATTCTAACTGAGGGGGCCGAGCACGCCGATCTGAGCGGGATCGAGGTGAGTGAATCTAGGATTGAGGCACTATGAGAACCGAACCCTCTCACTATAAAGCAGATAGAATTCACCGGCATGTGGACCCCCTTCTTCTGTGTCTTTGGAATTATGGCTGGGAGTGCTCCACCCCAGCTGCCCGTCGAACCCACGGCCCGTTCTTTCGGCGTTGATTGGCTTCTTGATGCACGCCCCTACGAGGCCAAGGTCTATCAATCGGTGGACGGCCGTTCGGTGGTCTTGAGCAACGGGCTCGCCCGCCGGGAAATTCGAGTTGAATCAGGCTGTGCTACGGTTGCCCTGGATAATCTCTTTCACGGTGAGTCCATGCTGCGCTCGGTCAGACCTGAGGCGCGCATCACGGTCAACGGGGTTGATATCCAGGTGGGTGGGTTGCTGGGTCAAACCAATCATGCCTTCTTACAACCAGAGGTCGCCACCAACTTGACTGCGGATCCAAAGGCTATGCAGCTGGTGGGCTATGAAGTTGGAACACCCACTGCCCCCTTTGAATGGAAGCGCGTGCGGCATCACGCTACCAATGCAGCTTGGCCACCCGCTGGCGTTTCCTTGCGATTGGATTTTGCCATGCCCGAAGGTGCTGGCACGGGGCTGCGCGTAAGCGTTCACCATGAGCTCTATGATGGACTGCCCTGTACCGTCAAGTGGCTGACGATTCACAATCCAGGCGACGTGGCGGTTGAGCTCGACCGCTTCACGAGTGAGATCTTGGCGGTTGTGGAGTCCGAGAGTCACGTGGAGACTCGTAAGGGAGTTGCTCTTGCGACTCCGAACCTGTGGGTCGAAACCGATTATGCGGCGGGCGGTGACGGGGTCAACAGTCAGCGCTGGTCGGTTCACTGGGAACTGGATCCCCTGTACCACACCCAAGTGAACTACCGGCGGCAAACCCCGTGTCTCCTGGAGTGCAAGCCGGAGCACGGTCCCGCCCAGACACTTGAGCCAGGCAACACACTTACCACCTTTCGCAGTTTTGTTTTACTTCACGATGGGGAAGATCGCGCGCGGAATGGGCTCGCCCGTTGCCGCATGTATCGCACGGTCGCGCCTTGGGTAACCGAGAACCCCCTAATGATGCACGTGCGCTATGCGGATTGGAAAAGTGTCAAGCTCGCGATCGATCAATGTGCGGAGGTGGGTTTTGAAATGGTGATCCTTACCTTTGGAAGCGGGTTCAACATGGAGGACAACAGCCCCGAGTACCTCGCCAAGATGAAGGGTTATGCGGACTATGCCCACTCGAAGGGGATTGAAATTGGAGGCTACTCGTTGCTTTCTAGCCGGCGTATTGGAAACGGAAACGATGTAGTGTCTCCCGAGGGCGAAAGCCCGGCCCATGGAAACTGTCCGGCCCTGGCCAGCGATTGGGCTCTCTCGTACTACAAGAAGCTGCACGAGTTCTTCCCCGCCACGGGATTCAATTTGTTGGAGCACGACGGGCCTTATCCCGGAGATCGCGATGTGACCGCGCGCCCCCCCCTGCAAAAGGGCGCCGAGGATTCCCGCTGGGTGCAATTTTGGATCGCAGCGAACTACTACCGTTGGTGCCGTGGCCAGGGCATTTACCTCAATACGCCCGATTGGTATCACCTGAATGGATCCACCAAGTCGGCCATGGGCTACCGCGAAGTGAACTGGTCCCTGCCCCGGGCCGAGCAAGTCTTGCACACGAGGCAGAACATTTTTGATGGCACTTGGACCAAGTCGCCGTCCATGGGTTGGATGTTTGTGCCCTTGACTGAATACCAGGGCGGGGGAGCGGCCGCTACGGTGGAGCCACTGCACGAACACCTTGTCCATTACCGTCAGATGATGGAGGGCAACTTACTGGCGGGGGTGCAGGCCTGTTACCGCGGGCCTCGCTTGTACGACACCGATGAAACAAGGACCATGGTCAAGGCTCAGGTTGATCGCTTCAAAACAAATCGTGCGATCCTCGAAAGTGACATTGACCATGGGGCCAGTCGCCGTCCGGATGGCCGGAGTTTCGATTGGATTCTGCACGTAAACCCTGATCTGGAAACACCCGGCATGCTGGTGGTGCACAACCCTCTAGACAAACCTGTCGAGCAGACGATTCAGCTCGATCCCTACTACACGGGGTTGCGTGAGACCGTGCTCGTTGGGTGGGAAGATGGAACCAGTCGAGTGATTCCCCTGGACGATCGAGGGCTGTTGAGGATCCCCTTGAGGCTGACAGCGGGAGGGGTGCAGGCCTTGACCCTGCGGCGCAACCCATGAAGGGTTGATTGGTCGCAGGGGTTTTGGGCTGGGTGAAGGCTCTAAGGAGGCAATTGCTTGAGAAGGAACTTTCGCCCAAGGCCGCGTGGTTGCAGCACTCTCGTTTGGCCTCGGCGGGGCTTGCACCGATCTATCCATAGCAGGCTGGGGGGCCAGGCGATCGAAGTTTGGCACCCACGACCGGAACGGGTGCTATGCTCTTCTGTTCTATGGTACCTCGTTCGATACTTGCCCTCTTCATGCTCGCCTCTTGTGGGGGTGATGGTCCAGATATGCCCCCCAACGTGATCGTGATCTCTTTGGATACCCTGCGCGCGGATCACATGGGCGCTTATGGCTATCACCGCGACACCACGCCATTTCTGGATGAGCTAGCCAAAGAGTGCTTGGTCTATGACAATGCGCGCACGACCTGGACTTGGACTTTGATCGCACACATGAGCCTCTTGACAGGCTTCTATCCCGCGCAGCACAAGGTGTGGTCCACCGATAGCGCCCTGGCCGAGGGCCCTTGGACCTTGGCCACCCGATTGAAAACCGCTGGTTATGAGACCTTTGGGACTTACAACACCCCCGGCTGGTTGGAGCCTCGCTTTGGCTTTGATCGGGGCTTTGATCGGTATGAAGGGCACGGGGGGGTCACCGAGGCAATCGGTTGCGTGAACAACATGTTGGCCGAGCGCGAAGGGACGGGGCCTGTTTTCCTTTTCATGCACCTTTTTGACATTCACAACGCGCCGCTGATGAAGAAAGGCCCGCTCTACAATCCGCCCCAACCCTGGGCCGATCGCTTCATGGAGTCAGCTGAGGAAATTGCGAGTGAGAACAATCTAGACACGGTCGCCAACAAACAACTCCTCTGGCATGGGGCGACTGTTAAGACCACGGATCGTCAGCGAGAGGCTCTGCGTGCGCTCTACGATGGGAGCATCGCCCATGTTGACGATCAGTTGCGCCAGCTCTTTGACCAGCTGGAAGAGAGCGGCTTGCTGGAAGACACCATTGTGGTGATTACCGCTGACCATGGTGAGGGTTTAGGCCAGCGCTGGGAAAAATTTGGCGGCCATGGAGGAAGCTTCGAAGAGGGAATGCGCGTGCCACTGATGATTCAGACCCCGGCCCGAGACCGGCGGCGCGGGCGAGTCTCAGCGCCTGTCAGCCACGTGGATTTGGTCCCGACGATTCTCGATTTGTGTGGCCTTGAATCAGACTCTCGGTTGCCCGGATACTCGCTCATGGACGACGAACTTCCCAATCGCGTGATCTATGGGCAGCACCCAAATCGCTCGCTCAGTTATCACGGCAAGTGGAAGGTAAGCAAGTCTGGGGAGGCCAAGAACGTGCAGGTCTATGACCTTGAGACGGACCCGGGGGAAGTGGCTCAAGTTCCCGACATGAAAGAATGGCAGAAGCTCCAAGACCTGGGACTCCGCTTGCACGCGGAATCGTTGGCAGCTCAAGAGGCTTGGTTCCAACCCGGTTCTGCCGATGCCGAAGGATCGGGCGCCGCTCATGATGCTGCCATGCAAGCCCTCGGCTATGGTGGCGACCAGTGAGCTCGATGACCCGTTCAGTGGTAGGCAAAGAAAAGGGGCGCCCCTCTTGTGAAGGACGCCCCAGGCTTGGCTGCGAACAGTAGCTTCTAGTGGAATGTCACCGACAAGGCATTCGTGAAGTTGCTACCCGTCGAGCAGGGCCCGGCCGCGTTGCGATACCAGAGCTGGTAGTTCCAGGTGGATCCCGCAACGATGATAGCGGACGTCGAGAAGGTGCTTGCAGTGTAGGCAACGATCCCAGGGCCCAGGATTGCAGTGCCACTAGCGCCTGTGAAGACCACGGGGCGGTAGCGGGACAGTCCACCAGTGACGCACTTCAGTCCGTCTCTAAGCACTACCGGGGGCATGGCCAGGGGACCCATGAAGAACACACCGAAGGTGGCGGGAGGTAGGTGTGTCGCCACAAGTTGCAGGTTATCCAATGCCACTACAGAACTTCCGGTGGCAGACAGGAGTGCGCCTGCGCCGGTGGAGTTCGCGCAACCAGCAGTCGGGTCGATGTTGCCACAGGGCGACAGGGGTGCGCAGAAACAGTAGGGGGAAACATCGAGGATTGCTCCACAGCTATCAGGCACACCGTCGCCATTCAAATCGAGAGCCGCTCCGGTGACGATCTCAACCGCATCCTCAAAGCCATTGCCATTACAGTCCATAAGGGGATCTGCCAGGAACGCTAGGGCGTTGAGATCATCTGAGGGGAAAGCGCCCGGGGAGCGAGGGGTGCGCAATCCCATGTGCTCGGCCGAGACGATGATGGCCGGGAAGGGGGAGAGTCCACCGGACCCCGACGGGATGGGCGTAGTCAGGATGTCTCCTTCACCGATGGGAATCCCCCAGCGACTGTCGGGTCGGCCGATCACCGGCGACCCACGACGAACACTGAAGAGCACCATGTCCGTGTTTCCGCCGAGCCAGTCATAGAGATGATTGCTCGGGTCAAAAACCCCGTTGCCGTTCTCCCAGATGGCCAGGGCATCCAGGTCATCCGGGATGTTGGCCCCCGTACGGTCCAGGCCCAAGTCGAAGGCCTTGGCCCAGATAGTGGCGACTCCTCCCGGAGCCCCGGTGACGAGCACATCGCCAGGTTTTAGGCCTCGTTGGCCAGCAGAGTCCGAGCCAGCGATGCCAGTGACTGGGTCAATGAGACCTCCGTCTAGAGAGAAATAAGTATTGTCGAGGGCACCGTGGAGCCGCACAGTTGCCGCATCCAGGTTATCGCCTTGGTTGACATTGGCGTTGGGCATGCCCGCGGCGGGGAGGTTGGGCTCGATGAGTCCAATACCTGGGTAAGTGAATCCGCTTGCGGACACCTGGCCATTTCCGTCCACTGCCCCCACATGGTTGGGGGGAAACATGGGAGGGGCTG
>CALEMP010000182.1 GCA_937910685.1 uncultured bacterium | reverse complement strand
GCCGGCAGCAACGTGGCCGCCATTGGTTTTGGTTTGCGGTGGAATGGACACGAGTCACACCACACGAATCCGAATCGCCCCCGGCAAGTGTGGCAGAATACCGGCGCATTCATCCAGTACCGCTGGGGGTTCAACAACACCACCCAGCTTTCCACGGAAAGTTGGAAACTCTGGCAAAATGACCCTTCCTATATTGACTCCAGCGGTGTTCTGCACAACGTGACGCATCAAGCGACAGACGTCTCCTCCGGACCCCAGTTGGTGCTTGATGTACCCATGAATGTGGTCGGATCGACGCGGACCCGTGTGGATGGCCAGAGTGTGTACTTGCTGTATGCCTGGGCACAGGGGACCCTGAAGCCGGATGACCCCACAGCGGTGATTGCCGTGCCTGAGTACGGGTTTGACCGCCCGCCAGGCAATGCGGCTCCTCGGAGTGGCGGTGCGCTAGTCTTGGTTCACCACGCAAATGCTTCCATAGATTCGGTGAGCGTTGTGCCCTATCCTGATCCCGACCTCCTCTACCAGGACGACTTTGAAATCTACTCCTTGGATGAAAGCAATCCGGCCTTCTACATGCCTGCTCCCTGGGAGTTTGTCGGGCAAACCCCGACAGAAGATGTTGGATGGTCCGCTTGCTTCCATGAGGGTTCACCCCTAATGCCCGTGAGCGGGAGCCCGGACAATCACAACCGAGAGCTCCTTCCGGCCCTGAGGAATAACACCGTACTTGGACTTGTGCTCAAGCACGGAGGTGCCTCCGATCGCTACCACGCTACATACAAAGGGGTCGGCAGCGAGCTGTGGGGGAATTACGAGTTCAGCGGTCGCTTCTATCTGGGCAACCAAATCGAGAAGGCTGCACCGATGTTCCTCATTCAGGCTCCCGCCGTGCCCGGCATCGGAGGTAGCCACTATCGGTTTGGCAAGGTAGGTGGAGGCTCTCTTAAGCTCGTGCGTGTTGAAGTCACAGCATCTGGCAGCGAAATCACAACCGGACTCAACCTGACTGGCATGAATCATGTTCCGGATCAGACGAGCTCGGTTCATCGCTGGAGTAAATTCCGCATTCAAGCCCTGGACGATACCCCCTCCGGAGGAACTCTGATTCGTCTGAAGGCTTGGTTTGATGATGAGGTCGAACCTACGGCTTGGGTGGAGTACTTGGACGACAGTCCTTCCGCCTTGACCCGCGGCTCTATGGGGTTCTGGGGATACACCAACGGCGAGCGATTCCTCGACGACATCCGGGTCAAGCAGCTCTAATTTGGAAACCGGAGCTTTCCTAAGTGAGCTCCGGTTTGTTTGAATGGATTCCGCTGTGTATCCAACTGGAGCCCGCTGACAGGAACCAACCATGACCCCCTCGAATACTCTGTCAAAGGGCCTCAAGGCTTCCCTCATGGACCGTAGCGCAACCATCGCTGTGGTTGGGATGGGATATGTCGGTATTCCCCTGGCTGAGGCTCTGCTAGACGCTGGCTTTCGGCTGGTCCTATTCGATATTGACGAGCAGAAGGCCATCGACCTGAACGAAGGCCTTTGCTATTTAGAGCATCTTGGTCAAGGGGTCTTCGACAAGCTCCAACAATCCGAACAATGTCAGGCCTCGGCTGATGAAAGAGACCTCGCCAAAGCCGATGTTCATATTCTCTGTGTTCCAACTCCGCTGGGAGAGCATCGCGAGCCAGACTTGTCCTATGTAATTACTAGCGCTCGTATGGTGGGTCGCAACCGCCGAGCGGGCTCGCTAGCTGTCTTGGAATCCACGACATTCCCGGGCACGACCCGGCGTGAGTTTGCCCAGGCCCTTGAGGCGGGCTGGGTCGAGAGCGGTCGAGATGCGGTTCTAGCCGGCCTTTTCATCGCCTATTCACCTGAACGCGAAGATCCCGGGCGCAAGAGCCACACCACCAAAGCAATTCCGAAGTTGGTGGGCGGGATAGACTGCGAATCGGGTGCCTTGGCTTTGGCACTCTACCAGGCAGCTTTCGATGAGGTCGTCGAGGTCAGTTCCGCTGAAGTGGCAGAGTCCGCGAAGCTCTTGGAGAATATCTTTCGCGCGGTCAATATTGCCTTGGTCAATGAGATGAAGGTGGTGCTCGATGAATTGGATGTGGATATTTTCGAGGTAGTGCGCGCCGCTGCCACGAAACCTTTTGGCTACATGCCCTTCTGGCCGGGGCCCGGACTTGGGGGCCACTGCATTCCGATTGATCCGTTTTACATGACCTGGCGTGCCAAAGAGGTGGGGGCTTCTGTGCGGTTCATCGAACTCGCGGGACTGGTGAACACCGCCATGCCCGAACGGGTTGTTTCAAGGGTTGGGCTCGCGCTGAATGGAATCGGGCTGGCAGTACGCGGTTCACGTGTCTTGATTCTAGGCCTAGCCTATAAGGCGAATGTGGGCGACACTCGCGAGTCACCCACCTTTGAGTTGTTCGAGCGCTTGATCAATTTGGGCGCTGAAGTGGATTATTCCGATCCCCATGTGCCCGAGATGATTCCCGTGCGCAAATCCAGCCGCCGCCAGCAAGGGGTCGAGCTATCAGATGCTGTCATTGCGTCCTACGATTGTGTTCTTGTTGCAACTGCTCATGATTGTGTTGCTTGGGAGAAGGTCGCAGAGTATGCCAAGCTTGTGGTGGACACCCGTGACGTGATGCGTCCATGGCGCGAAGAGATGGGGGGCCGCCTCTTTACGGCGTGAGGTCGACATGACGCTCCTGACAATTGGATTACCGGTTTTCAACGGTGAGAACTACCTTGAGGAGGCTCTGGCTTCGATCGCTGCTCAAACTTTCACGGACTTCCGGGTTCATATCAGCGACAACGGGTCCACCGATCGGACAGCGGAGATGGCCGCTAATTGGGCCGCTAAGGATGCACGCTTTTGTCACGATCGCTTGGAAGAGAATTGTGGCGCGGCAGAAAACTTCAATCGGATCTTACGGAAGTGTGAGACTCCTTACTTTCGCTGGCATGCACATGATGACGTGATGCATCCGGATTTGCTTCAGGTCTGTGTGGATGGGATGCGGGCTGATGATGCTTTGGTGGGGTGTACGACGAAGTCGAGCTTCATTGGGCCCCAGGGCGAGCACATTGACGCGGACATTCCCGACCTCTCCATTTTACAGGCAACACCCAGTCAGCGAATGGGGCATTGGCTGCTGCGGCACTCCCGCTGCGATGCAATCTTTGGCCTCTATCGCACGGACATCCTCCAGCAGACGGTTCAGATTCCGTCATGCAGAGGCGGGGATCAGGTCACCCTTTGTGAGCTTTCTATTTTGGGGCCCCGGCTCGAGGTGCCTAGACCCTTGTTACTCCTTCGGCAACACCCGGACAGGGTCACTGCGGAGAGCGCTTCAGATGAGGAAATTGCCAAGTGGTTCGACCCCGCGGCAACCTTGCCGAAGGGGTCCGCCCGAGCCCGCCTCTTGCGTGAAAAATTGGCGATGATCCGGGCGCAGGACCTGTCATTCAGCGAGGCGTTCCGCTGCCGTTTAATCCTTTACTATTGGTACTTACGGCAAACTGTGATTTGGCCTCTCAAAGGCTTCGTCAAGCGTATTTTTGCTGGAGTTGGACTCCGGAGATCCTCATGAGTGGCGACGTTCAGTCTGTTCTGGGAATGGATAGCATCCAAGACGTTGCAGAGCGCCATCTTTGCGCGGGTTGCGGAGTGTGCGCATTTCTCGAACCCGCCGCCATCCACATGGTCGACGACTTGGACCGCGGTCGTCGACCTGTGGTGGAAAAGAAGCATGAGTCTGGCCTAGGCCTTCAGGCCTGCCCGGGCTTGCGCCTCGATCAGCCCCCGGCGCCCGCAGGCGCTGATTCAGCCCTGCGTCCAGGGTGGGGCAATGTGTTGGCCGTTTGGGAGGGCCACAGCAGTGACCCAGAGATTCGCCTCGCTGGATCAAGCGGTGGGGCCGCCACTGCCCTTGCGCTTTGGTCCATCGAAGATGCAAAAATGGATGGGGTCGTTCATATCCGTGCCCAACCTAGCCAGCCGGTTCTCAATGAAACCACTTTCAGTTCTGATCGAGACGCGCTCCTCGCAGCCACGGGGTCTCGCTATTCGCCAGCGAGTCCAGGGGATGGCTTGCAATCACTGGTGGACGCGCCGAAGGGAGGCATTTTTATTGGCAAGCCGTGCGATGTGGCGGGAGCATCTGCCGCGGCCAAGCTAGTGCCTAATCTTGAGGAGAGCCTCAAACTGACCGTGGCTATTTTCTGCGCGGGGGCGCCGTCCACGAATGCCACGTTGGACTACATCGCACAGTTGGGGGGCCCTGTCCCTAAGGAGCTGCAAGCTTTGCGATACCGAGGTCATGGTTGGCCAGGGATGTTCAGGGCCGCTGGGCACGATGGGGCCAGTGTTGTGCGCACCTACGCTGAATCCTGGGGCGTCATTCAAGCCAAGCGGCCCTGGCGCTGCCGCATTTGCCCTGACCACACGGGCGAACTTGCAGACATATCGGTGGGGGACCCATGGTATCGGGAGCCGGGCGAGGGGGAAGCTGGGAGCTCCTTGATCGTGGCCCGGACGGAACGAGGCCGACAGGCGGTGGAGGCTGCAATGGCTGCTGGTTTTCTTGACTGCAAACCGGTGCCTCACGATTTGCTGCCCGCCTCCCAACCGGGATTGCTCACGGTCAGGGCGAGCGTCTTTGGTCGGCTCTTAGCCATGTCTCTTCAGGGGATTCCAACCCCGTCTTTTAGGGGTTTCAGCCTCTTCCGACTCTGGCTCACAAAGCTCAGCCTGCGCAGGAAGCTCGGGTCGATTTTTGGAACGATTCCCAGATTGAGGCGCTGGGGGATCCACCAACCTCGTGAGGTTCAGTCGGGGCGTGTACAATCAAGCTCTCAAGAAGGGAAATCCACCCACCGCACCCCATGAAGCTCGCACTCTTCGGAACATCAGTCAAGACCGGCAATCTCGGACTCGAAGCCCTGACTCTGGGGGCCTTGCATCTGATCCATCAGATTGAGCCCGAGGCAGAAGTCCTACTCTTTGACTATGTCTGGGATTCAGATCAGGTGACGTTGGTTGGTCCTGAGGGCCCGCGTGTGTACACGCGCCACGGCTGCAATGGGTCCCGCCGTTTTTGGCACTCGGCGAGTCTCATGCGTATGCGGCTTGGGGCCAAACTGGCACCGCTGCGGCCACCGGCCGTTCAGGACCTGGCGGACTGTGATTTGGTTTTGGATGTGAGTGGGGGAGATTCGTTCTCAGACCTCTACGGAGTCCGACGCCTTGACATGGTGGTGGGCATGAAAGCTCTGGCCCTCGACCTGGGACTACCGCTTGTGCTGTTGCCGCAAACCTACGGGCCATTCTTGCACGCAGGCAGTCAGCAGAAGGCCAGTCAGGTCACTCGCAGCGCCAGCATGGCATGGGCGCGCGATCCGGACAGCCATGTGATCTTGCGCGAGCTCCTTGGCAGTGAATACTCTCCGGAACGGCACCCGCTCGGGGTCGACATGGCCTTCGCCTTGGCGCCGCTGCCCCTCCATAGGTTCACGGCCCTGCTCGATTCCCAAAGGGATGCGGCAGGCCCACTGGTCGGCGTAAACGTGAGCGGCCTCTTGGCCAATTCGGGGCAAGCTGGCCGGGATGCTTTGGGCATCAACCTCGATTACCCCTTGTTGGTTCGAAAAGTCGTGTCGGGTCTCTTGGCCGAGGGTGCGGGGCATGTATTCCTCGTTCCTCATGTGGTCACCCCCGGCAGCGCAATCAATCCGGAGTCCGACCCCCATGCCTGTGAGGCATTGCGCGAGAGTCTGTCAGCCGAAGAGCGTGCTTGCTGCACTGTTGTAAGCGCCCCGTTCACCGCTGCTCAAATTAAGTCCTTCATCAGTCATTTGGATTGGTTCACTGGTACACGTATGCATGCCACGATCGCCGCTCTTTCCACCGGCGTACCCACGACTGCTCTGGCCTACTCCGCAAAGTTCCGAGGTGTCTTTGACTTGTGCGGCAGCAAAGACCAAGTGATCGACTTGCGCACGACCTCTCTGGAGGACTGTCTCGCAGGCGCTCTCGCTGGTTACCGCCAGCGCGAAACCCAACGTGCTATCCTGGCCGACCGTTTGCCCCCTCTCAGAGAAGACTGCGCCAGTCAAATGAGCCGCATACTCGCCTGCGCCACCAACCAGGAGTCAACCCATGTCCGCACCTGATCCCCCGCAAGTTCCCCGTGCAGATGTGCTTTATGTGACGCACTGTCGCGCCGCCTACACCCGCAAATCCCTACCCGGCTTGCTGAAAGCCGTTGAAGGTCGCGGCAGGGTTTGGATCTGGCACAACAGCGACCACAAGG
>CALEMP010000181.1 GCA_937910685.1 uncultured bacterium | reverse complement strand
CGGATCCCTGCAGCTGTTGTTGATGGCTTGGGTGCTTGAGCGCGTGGTGGCCTGCGTGCTGCAACCGGACATGCGCCGGGCCCTGTGGTTGGGCGCGGCGGCGGGGGTGACCACTCTGGCTTGGCCGGTGATGTTGCCCTTGACCATGCTGTTGGCCCTTTGGGTTGCTTGGGTCGCGGGAGCCCGCGCAGGTCTAGGGGCGGCGTTGATGGCGTTGGTTTGCATTGCCCCCGCGACCTTGCACAACTTGGCTGCAAGCGGGGACTTGATTCCGGTCACGGCCCATGCGGGCGTGACCTTTTACCATGGAAATAACCCTCGTGCCGATGGGGTCATCACCGGATCGGGTCTTTCTATGGACAAGAGCGTCCAGCAACGGGAGGCTCTTGAGCAAACCCGCGAGGCCCTAGGGCCCGAGGCGGGCTGGAGTGATGTGAGCGGGTACTTTTTCTCCCGGGGATTGGAGTGGTGGAGCGCGGAGCCAAGACGCGCTCTTGGTTTGGCCTTGCGTAAGGGCAGCCTCTTCCTGGGTGCGCGTCACTATGGGGACATCGATTTAGTCACCCTTGAGCGCGGGGAAGTCCTGTCGACTTTGTGGCTCGCGTTCTTGCCCAGTCAATTGGTGGTGGCCCTTGGCATTCTGGCGGGATTGATGGGACTGCGCCGAAATCCGCGGAAAGTGCTGCCCGCCTTACTTTTGATCTTGGCGGCTATGGGGATCGTGGTCGTCTTTTGGTACACGCCTCGCTACCGTTTGCCGGTGGTGCCCGCCGCGAGTTTCTTGATCGCGGGCGCGGTGGCCAATGGGGCCATGAATCGGCGTATCTGGATTGCAGGTATCGCAACCTTGATGGGACTGTCCTTCGGTCTTGAGTCCATTGGCTGGGATGATGAGAACCGTTGGCGCGCTGGATTTCACTTGGCCTTGGCCCAAGCGCACATGGACATGGGAAGTCCCGCTGCGGCGAGGGCCCAGGCTCGGCTTAGCGAACAAGCAGGAGAACCCCGGGCGGCGATTCTCCTGGCGGAGCTAATGGGAGGACCGGAAGGTCTGGCCGAGCTCTTGGCCCTGGCCGATCAAAGCCTTGAGGATGGCGATTTGCAGCGGCGCGCGGCGATTGGTCTGGCGGGTGCGGAGCGTTTGCCCGAGGCTTTGATCCGATTTGAAGCGGCCGCAAGACTCGACCCCCTTGATTGGCGAGCCCATCAGGGATGGGGTGCAGCCCTCTTGCAGTCTGGTGAGGGGGAACAGGCCGCTCAGATTTTGGACGGGGCCTTGGCCCTTGCACCCAGGGAACCCGATGTCCTTTACACCCGGGGCTTGGCAGCAGAAATGACCGGCGATGATCAACGGGCATTGGAGTGGGCGCGGGAAACTTTGCTCCATGGGCCTCGCCATCAACAGGGTCGCGACTTGCTCGTGCGTCAGTTGTTGAAGTCGGGCTTGCGGAGAGAACTAGTGGAGTTACTTGAGGCTTGGCTGGAGGAAACCCCCGACCTTTGGCCCGCACGCTCCCTCTGCGCTTGGGTCTTGGCCACCGCTGCGGATGAAACTCTGCGCGATGGGAAACGGGCTTTGGCCCTGTTGAACCAGCAGTTTCCCGACCCCCCTAACCCTGATGCCCTCGACACCTTGGCAGCGGCTTTTGCGGCGGCGGGGGACTTTGAGGCGGCACAGGGGATGATTTCCAAGGCGATCACCCTCAGCGGAGATTGGCCTGATGAGATGCGTGCGGGCCTGCTTGAGCGTCAGGCATCCTATACCAGGCGCGAGGTCTGGATTGAGGCCCCTTAGTCTTCACGTTGTTGTGTTTCACTCCGTAATCTGCTGATGATGCTGCGTCCCGCCCTCTTGTCCCTGTTGCTCGTCCTACTCCCTGCCTGTGGCGGCGGGGAACAGGTGCGGCCTAATGTGCTCGTGATCTCGATCGACATGCTGCGTGCGGATCATGTGTCTTCCTATGGGTACGAACGCACGACCACCCCGACCATTGATGGACTGGCCGCCGATGGCGTGCGTTTTGCGCGACATGTTTCCAGCGCGCCCTGGACCCTGCCGGCCCACGCGGCCATGTTTACCTCCTTGCCGGATTCCGTGCACGGCTGCGTGGACGGCACGAGTAACGCCCTACCCGACGGGATCACCACCCTTGCGGAACGTTATTCCCAGGCGGGTTATGGCACGAGCGGCTTTTTCGCAGGGCCATATCTCCACCCGGCTTTTGGCCTTGGCCAAGGCTTTGACGAATACCGCTTTTGCGTTCCAGATCTAGCGGCCCGGCTGGACGGCCAAAGCGTGGACCAATGGGCTGGCGATCCCGTAGCCCACCGGCGGTCGCATCATGGGGTCACCAACCCTGATGTGGTGAACGCGGCATCTGCGTGGTTACGAGAGCACCGGGAAGATCCCTTCTTTATGTTTGTGCACCTGTGGGATGCACACTTTGATTTTGTGCCCCCTGCGCCCTTTGATGCGCGCTTCGGTGATCCCAGCTACGATGGTTTTGTCGATGGACGCGAGTTCTTCTTTGACCAGCGCATCCATGGAGGCATGGACGACCGTGATTTACGCCAGTTGATCGCGCTCTATGACGGGGAGATCATGTGGTGCGATGTGCACGTCAAGTTACTGCTTGGACTGTTGGATGAATTGGAACTGGCGGACGACACGATCGTCGTGGTGACCAGCGACCATGGCACGGAGTTCTTTGACCACGGCTCCAAGGGGCATCGTCGGACCTTGTACGGGGAGGCGATCAACATCCCTCTGGTGATCCGCGCCCCCGGAAGACTGCCCCGAGGAATGGTGGTCGAGGACCTGACGCGCATGGTGGATTTGGGGCCAACTCTGATGGAATTATCGGGACTTGCGCCCTCCAACGAGTTCGTGGGGCAAAGCCTCGCGCCCATGGCCCGGGGCGAGGACGTCCCTCCCAGAATTGCGCTTAGCGAGCTCTTGGCCGATCAAAACCGCATGCGAAGTGTGATCAGCGGCCAGGGCAAGCTGGTTTGGAACGAGGTCACGGGGGATGCGGTCTGGTTTGATCTCGCGTCCGATCCCAAAGAGCTCAAGCCCCAAAGGGATTTGACCCAGGGCTTAGGCTTGGAGCTCTTGCGTGCCCTGCAGGCCGAAATGGAGACGATTGAGCGCGTCGCCGAACAACACCAGTATCCGTGGCAACCGATTGTGCTGCCACCCGCCTTGGATTCGGCGATTCGCGCCAGTGGGTATGGGGGCGGGGATAAGTGAGCCCCGTGTCCGGGTCTAGGCCTCGGCCTTGACCGCTTGGATCGCTTTGGTCAGTACGGGGAGGATCTCCAAGGCGTCGCCCACGATGCCGTAGTCCGCCACCTTGAAGATCGGAGCTTCCGCGTCCTTGTTGATCGCCACAATGACAGCGCTGGTGCGCATTCCGGCTAGGTGTTGGATGGCACCTGAAATACCCACCGCAAAGTAGAGCTGGGGCGAGACCGTTTTGCCGGTTTGCCCAACCTGTTCCGAGTGCGGTCGCCAGCCGGCGTCCACGACGGCGCGACTAGCTCCCACCGCCGCATTGCCGAAGGCTGCGGAAAGGTCCTCGAGCAATTTGAACTGCTCCTTATCGCCCATGCCCCGGCCACCGGAGATCACCACTGGTGCTTCTTGCACATCGAGTCGGGCGCTGGCCTTGGCTTCCAGGGAAGTCACGCGCGCCTTGGGTTCGGCAGTGATGGTTGCTGCGTCGCAGGAGCCCGGACCCGTATCTTCGCTGGGAGTAAAGATGTTCAGTCGCGTGGTGGCGCAAAACACATCGGCGCTGGAAACCAGATCGGCGATGACCTTGCCAGCCAACCAGGGGCGACGCGCGGTGAGTTGATCTCCGCTGACTTCAAGGCCGGTGCAGTCGCTGAAGAGCACCGCATCGAGGTGTGCGGCGACCCGCGGGGCTAAATCACGACCGGCGCTGGTGGCTGCGGCTAAGAAGCCGCCGCAGTCGTTGTTCTTGACCGCATCGGCCAGGGCGCTGGCGAGGGCGTCGGGGCTGGAAGAGTCGCCTCCCAGGGCGATTGCCTTTTGGGCGCCGTTGCAGGCGGCGGCAGCGGATGCTTCGCCGCAGAACACGGCGACGGTTTCGGCTCCGGTGGCGCGCGCGGCGCCAAGAGCCTCCAAACTTGCGCGGCGCGGGGCACCAGCGGTGATTTCAACGAAGACGAGGATGGGTTTCATGGTGTTCTTGAGGGCTAGAGGACCTTGGCTTCGTTGCGCAAGGCATCGATCAGAGTGGGGACTGCATCGGGGCCGGTGCCGAGAATGCGGCTTTCAGCACGGGGCGCGGGGGGCGCGAGGGCAGACACGCTGGCCTGGTTCTCGACCAATTCGGCGGGGCTTTCTTCGAAGGGCTTCTTCTTGGCGGCCATGATCCCTCTCAGGTTCGAGTAGCGCGGCTCGTTGAGTCCCTTGTTGCAGGTGATGACGGCGGGCAGGGAGAACTCGATGGTTTCGAGGCCCTGTTCGGTTTCGCGCTTGGCGCTGCCCTTGCCATCGGCGATCTCCAGGGAGATCGCATCGGTGACGCAAGCCCAACCGAGGTACGTGGCGACCATCGGTCCCACCGCAGCGTTGTCCCGATCCGTGGCCACACGGCCCATGAAGGCCAAGTCCGCGCCGAGGTCCTTGAGTTTCGCCGCCAAAGCCTTGGCGGTGGCGCGGCAGTCCCGGGAAAGCCAGCCCGGATCGGCCAAGACTTCCGCCCGGTCTCCACCCTTGGCCAAGCACTCGCGGATTTCCTTGGTGCCACTGCTGGGACCGAGGGTCAAGACTGTGACCTCACCCCCGTGGGTCTCCTTGGTGCGAACCGCCTCCTCAAGGGCGAGCTCGTCATAGAAGGAGATCATGTAAGAGAGGCCGCTCTCGTCGAGGGATTTGCCATCGGCGGCAACCTTGACCTCGGCATCTGTGGTGGGCACTCGTTTGACGCAGGCTACGATGTTCATGGCTTGGCGTTCACTGGGGGGTTGGGGGGGAATGATGTCGGTCCGCGGTGGAACCGCTTGTTGGGCGATGAGGATAGCCTTGGGGGGCGCATCCCTCAAGGTTTGGGACCTACGCTCTTGGACCCGGTTGGGGCCCAATGCTTAATTTGCGAGGCCCTAGACCGGTTTGTTGGCCTGAAGGTCCAAATCGAACTTGTGTCCTAAGTAGACCTCGCGCACCTTGGGGTCATTGATCAACTCCTCGGCATTCCCGTGACGCAGGATCTGGCCTCGGAAGATGATGTAGGCCCGGTCGGTGCTTTGAAGGGTCTCTCGCACATTGTGGTCGGTGATCAGGATCCCAAGCCCATTTTCCCGCAGGCGGTTCACCAGGACTTGGATCTCCTCCACGTTGATCGGGTCCACACCGGCGAAGGGCTCGTCTAGGAGGAGCACCTTGGGTTTGGTGGCCAAGGCTCGGGCCAGTTCCAGGCGGCGCCTCTCGCCCCCCGAAAGGGTCTCTCCCAGGTTGTCCTCGAGGTGCTCGAGTTCGAGTTCGCCCATCAATCGGTGAGCCTCTGACTTTCGCTCCTTGCGTGAGAGGGGCAGGGCCTCAAGCACTGCCAGCAAGTTGTCGCGCACCGACATTTGTCGAAAAACGCTGGTCTCTTGGGGTAGGTAGCCCATTCCCATGCGCGCCCGGCGGTACATGGGGGCCTTGCTGCAATCCACGCCGTTGATCCGCACCTGGCCCGCATCAGGGACAATCAGGCCGATGGTCATGCGAAAACTGGTGGACTTGCCAGCGCCATTGGGCCCGAGGAGGCCCACGATTTCGCCCGCGTCGACTTTGAAGCCGACCCCGTCCACCACCCGTCGCCGGCGATAGCTCTTGGTCAGGCCGTTGACTTCCAGCAGGGTCTTTTCCACGTGGCGGAGCTTAGCAGACCGGTAGCCTCGGAGTATCGGCCTGGTCCCGTTGTTGCCTTCAGCGGGAGGCGGGAGTCGAGCTGGGATGGGAGGGGGTGGAGCAGTCGAGTTGCGAGTGCCGGCCCTTGGACCAGAGCAGAAAGGTCAGGACATCCTGTGGGGTCAAGGGGTTGTTTGGGGGAGGAGTCTCAACCCGAGTGGTGGAAAGGACTTGCGACCCCTCGGAAAGTGAGACCCGGGAAAGGGGCTTCCTATGTGGGTAACTTGCGGATAACTCCCCGTGAGTAGGCTCGCCCAAGAGCTTGGTACGCAGTTTTCGAAGGGAACGCTTGAAAAGGATCTAGCCCAGCCCTTTCGGGGGAATTAGGGCGCTTCTAACCCCTTTAGCAGCAAGGAGATAGGTGCATCGGTACTTCCCGCTGCGGAGCTGTGGGTACGTCCCTCAAGCTGGTTATGGAAATCAAGGGTTGGCGCAGGTGAGGCGACCCCAATTGTGGATAACTATTGGCCGGGGGCCTTTGGCTGCTCTAAATCGCCGCTCAGAGCTGCATTCTGCCCAGGGTCCATGGTGGCTTCCAATCGGGCCAGGAGGCTCTGGGTCTGGTCGATTGCCTGTTCCATGCCCTGGGTGTCTCCGGTCTTCAGAAAACGGCCCAGAACGGACTCCGCTAGGAAGCGCATTTCGCCGGTGAGTTCCTTGAGTGCTTCGGATTTCAAGCGCGTGGCATAGTCCGTTGCTTTCTTCGACAACGAGAGAGCTCGGTTCGCGGTGACTAGCGAGGATGCATAGGCCTTGGTCTCGGAAGATGCGGCCTGCAAGTCTTGCATGAGAACCTCGGTGTGTTGAGCCGAGCGCCGCTTCTCATGGAGTGCTAAGGCCATCTGGCGCACTTCAATAGACTCGAAGGGTTTCTTCAGGATCAAGAGGTGGTGGCTATGGCCTAAGGACTGGAGAGTGTCCTCGTGGCTGTAATCGGACCACGCCGTGCAGAGTACGATCTCGGTCTCGGGGGCCACTTGCCAAATTCGTCGAACGGTTTCTACCCCATCGATCCCTGGTGGCATGCGTACATCCACAAAGGCCACGGCGATGGGGGCACCGGCTTCCATCGCCTCAGTGACGATTTTGACCGCTTCCTCTCCCTGATTGGCATGGACCAATGCACGTTGCTCGGGGTCAGGCTTCGCTTGCTTCTCGACGGCTCCGGTGAAGGCAGAGCGTGCCGCATCCAAAGGGCCTTGAGCGGCGTTGTTTTTGACGAAGATCTTGGTGAAGGCGTCGTGGATCGACGGGTCATCATCCACAACCAGGATTCTATTGGTGTAGCTCATAGGGCACCTGTGAGCTAGGCGAAGATTCAGTAGATACGGTTGGAGAAACAAGACTTACCCGAACGTCGAGAGAGGAACGCAGTCGGAAAGTAGCGCCCAGGCCAAGCCCGGGGGAATGCACTTCGAGGTTCCCGCCCATTTCCCCGGCGGCATTGGCGGCCGTGTGGAGGCCGTAACCGTGGCCGGTTTCACGAGTGGTGAACCCGGGGGCAAACACCCGGGTCAAGTTCGCGGCTTCGATCCCCATCCCCGAGTCCTCGACCTCGAAGTAGGCGCCGCTCTCATCACGATCGGTGCGCAGGACCAAACGCTTGGGGCCCTCTTGGCCCTCCATCGCTTGGCAAGCGTTTTGGATCAGGTTGACCAGAACGTCCAGGCTCCGGTGGCGGTCCCCTTGGGTGCTGGCCACGTCAGGATTGAACACACGCAGGATTTCCATGTCAGGGTCACGGCCAAGGCTGCGCTCCACCAAGAGGAGGGCCTCTTCCATCAAGGCCCTGGGGTCGAACTCGGTGGTCAAGCCGCCCTTTTGAGTGAACTGTTGCTGCCCGCGTACCAATTCGGCCACGTGCTCCAAGCCCTCGCGTAGAGAATGCAGTTCCCGCTGCAAGCGATCGCGCTGGGTCGTCTGTTGCTGGGCCAAGGCTTGCACGAAGGGCGACAGGTGTTGGCCGCGCGGGTCTTGGCTCATGTAATGCCCCAAGTCCTCGGCGTGCTCTTGGAGGGCGGCGGCGACGGTGTTCAGGTCATTGGTCCCGAGTTGTTCGATCGACTCGCCCAACTCTTCAGAGGAAACCCCAATACCCGAGAGCATGTTGCCCACGTTGTGCAGAATTCCCGTGGCGACTTCGCTTTGGCCGGCGGTTCGGGCCGCATCCACAAGGGCTGCTCGTGCTTCCACCAGCTTGTCGAGCATGGAATCTAACTCCCCCGATAGACGACCCAATTCATCGGTGCGTTTGGAATTCAAGCGCAGGCCTACGTTCTCGGTCATGCCCACTGACTCGGCGTGCTGGGTCAAGGCAGCGAGGGGTGCGAGCACGATGCGCCGCAAGAGAACCAACAGAGCCAAAACCAGAACCGCTGCGCCGGTAAGCACAGAGATGCGGCCAAAGGTCACTGCGGCTTGTCCTTCTGCGCTGATCGTGCTGGGCAAGACCGCGACGATCAACAATTGCGGGCGTTCGCGTAGATCATCGAAGGTGCTCATGCCTAACAGGCAGTCCTCGCCCGGTTCCAAGTGGGGCACCGGGGAGCCGGTGACCATTGGGAGGCGCTCGCGAATGTGTTCGGGCAGCTGATCTTGATCATCGAGTTGCAAGAGCTCGAAATTCACCCGGGTGCGAGCTTGTAGGCGACTGAGACGGTTCCCCGAAAGGAAGCGTCCGGTGACAAGAATCCGATCGCTTGCTTGGCCTTCGGCTGACCAGGCGGGGTCAACAGCGAGCAAGAGGGGTCCAGCCACTGTGAGTTGAATGCCAGAGCGCAGGGCGCCATCGGACTTCTGGGCGTCCATGCCTTCGGCAAGCAGCGGGTGCCGGCTCGACCACATGCTCCGGGGGAAGCTTGCGAGGTTTGCATCCGGGTGTTCCGGAGGTAGCTCGATCCGCGAGCGCAGCACTTTTCGATCTTGGTTATCGGCTCCCGAACCGAGCAAGAAGTACACATCCAATCCCAGAGCGCTGAGTTCCGCATCACTGAGCCCAGCGCCGTTGCCAGCGAGCACGCTAGGAGATCCAGCGAGGGAGTGGGTCAAATTAGCCAACTGTTGCACGTCCTGCTCGAGGGCCTGCTGTACACGATCCATGTCGGTCAAAGCGCTGGTCTCTTCCAGGGCATCAAAGCGCTCGCCGAATACGCGCTGCACAACCCAGCCATCGAGTACGGCAAAGGCCGCCACCACCAGGGCCAAGGCCAGGGATATGCGTGTGGAAAGAGACATGGTTGGCCTGAGCCTCAGGAGGCGCGGCGCAGGATGGCCGGCAGTGAAGGTCGTTTCGTGTTCTCTTCGAGGTTGACTGCTACTGCGTCTTCTTTGGAGGGTTCCTCTTCACGCAAATCCTTGGTGGCGCGTACCAAGAGGTTGGCTAGATCATTCAGGTGATCGCCCTTGCGCAGGGTAAAGTCCCGGGGCTTTTCGCCTCGCAGGATGGCCTTCAAGAAAGTTTCGAAGCGCCAGATGGGACCGGCAAACTTGAAGGTGGTCAAGATGCCCACCAAGAATGTTAGAGGTAGGCAAGCGAGAAATGAAATCGCGAGGACCTTGAGCACGATGCCTTGGCTCAAGTCCAACATGCGCGCGCTGTCTGTGGGCAACTCAAGAGCCGCGGAGGTGAGCGCAGACTGGAACAGAATGAACTGCAACAACAGGGACAGGGCACAGAGGCCGGTGAAGATAGCTGTCAACCGGAGTTGCAACCCGGGCTTGATGAGCTTGCGCCGGCGTTGGAATGGTTTTCTTGTCATGGGGAGTGTGGAACTGTGGTGCTTTAAGAGGTCAATCGACAAATGGTGCCGTTAGGCTTGAAACTGGATTTAGGAGGCCTCGCTGGGGGTCTTGGGCGGGCTCTTGGAGCCCCTCAGAGCAGCCAGGGCAAGGGTGGCGGCCTTCCTCACATCGTGGTCCGGGTGGCTCAGGAGCAGGCTAATGGCGGGCATGGCCTGGGGGCTGTCGAGGGCCACGATGGCAGCCAGAAGGAGCGAGATACTGTCCACGTGGCTGTTGTCGAGCAAGGCAAGCAGCTCTGCGGTGAGCGCCCGTCGGTGAAGTCGTGCACCCGCAATTTCACGCAGGAGACTTGCACACTCGGCTCCTTGGGCAGTCGGCAATGCGCTCAAGACCAAGTCGCTGCGATTGTTCCACCAGTCCTCTTGGGTTCGGATCCACGAGAGCCAAGCCCTGGGTCCCTGATGCAGCCGTAGCCCAGTGATCCGGCGCAAGGCCGTGTGGGCAGCAGCGCGCACAGAGGAGGATGGGTCAGTGAGTCGCGACTGAAGCAGGCGTACCCCATGTTCATCCTGCAACAGGCCCAGCGCCTGGCAGGCCAACATACGTAGGCCCTCTTCGGGATGTTCTACGCGGTAGCGCACACGTCGTAGCTCGGCATCTTCGGGGACCAGGGTTACCGTGCGTGCAAGGCGCGCGATGGCCGAGAGCGCGGCTTGCTCTGGGCCGGATCCCCCGTCCATCAACTGAACGAGAATCGCGAGTGCACGCGGATCCGCAAGTCGTCCCAAGCGATCGGCAAGGTGCGGCAAGTGCATTCGAGGCACCGTGTTCACGCGCAGTTTGGGGAGAGCCCTTGGATCCCGGAGGAAAACTGCAGCCAAGGCGTCGGCGAAGGCGGCGCCGGTTTTCTCCTGGGCAGCCACGGTGGAGGTGCTGGGCAGTCGAGACAGTCGCACCAACGAGTTTAAGCATCCCCATTCCCCATGGCGCTGGCCGGCAAGCATGCCGAAGGTGCGCAGCTCGGGGCTGGGCTCGGTCTCGATCAACTGGGCCGCTTGGTGCGGCAGGTCATCGAAGGTTCGCTGCCATGTGGGGTGGGAGAGGCGCGCTCCCAGGCTACGTTCCAAGGAGAGCAGCCCCTTGGCGCCGTCCTGACCGAATTCTGCCACAATTTTTTCGGCACTTGGATGGTCCCCTCCCAGGCTTTGCAACCAGGCGGTGGCCAACGCCTCTTGGGGGAGGGCTGGTGACGCGCACAAGGGCAGAATAAGAAGGGCTACGAACATGATTCTTAGTCGTCGGAGTCAGACTTGGACTTGGACTTGGGCTTGGACTTGGAGTCGGAGTCGGAGTCGGAGTCGGAGTCAGACTTAGACTTAGACTTAGACTTAGACTTGGACTTGGAGTCGGAGTCGGAGTCAGAGTCAGAGTCAGAACACTTGTCCTTTCCATCATGATGTCCTGACGAGCGGACCCCCTTAGGCTTGGCAAAAGCGCGCAGGGGCATGGGCTTCTGACCAGACTTGCCAGGGCCAACCTGGCCGTCCAGCCAGACCTGCTTCACCAGGCTCTTCGCTTTGCTGAGATCAAAATCGGCCGCTTGGCCATGATAGACGCCGACTGCTCCGTCTTCGGTGATGTACTGCAGGCTGACTTCGTTCTCTTTCGCCGCATCAGAAGACTTCTTGGGCGTCACCTTGTTTTTCTTCAGCCAGGTCTTGGGAGCGCTCAAACCACTCAAGATTTCGGCATCGGGGGCGTCGCTAAATTTCCAGGTAACAAGGGCCGGGACCGATGGGATCCCGGCAATAGCCGTCACGGTGTCCTCTGATCCGTGGACCTCCACGCCTTTTAGGATTTCGAGTCGTTGGACTGCAATGGAGCCCTTGAAATCGAGGGCGGTAGTCAAGGCAAGGTCTTGCTCAAGGGCAACAATAGCACCTCGGAAAACACCACCGACCGACCAATCCATGGGCATTGCTCCGTGAACGAAGAGTGAAACATCGCTAGGGCTGCCGGCTTCGTGTTGCCAAGTTGATTTCT
Source organism: uncultured bacterium (assembly GCA_937910685.1). Classification (GTDB taxonomy): domain Bacteria; phylum Planctomycetota; class UBA1135; order UBA1135. The sequence goes on along the minus strand of CALEMP010000181.1, from coordinate 8,502 downwards.
CTTGGAGTGAGACCTCGTTCAGCACATGAAGCACCACGGGTCCGGAACTGGCGTCGACCAGGAACGTGCCCCCGGGTTCCGCAGTCAAGTTTCGCGTCACCAGCACCAAGGGGCCGACCAGGCGCACAGCTTGTCCACTGTTCACCTGAATCTCATCCACAGACAATCCACCGGGGCCGATGTTCACATGGGAGCCCTTGAGGGCGTTCTCCAAGTCGCCGAGGGGCAGGGAGGGAATCAGAATCTCGGGCAAGTTTGCTGCGCGCTTGGCTTGTTCCATTCCGGCCGTAACGTGTCCACCGGGTCCAATCGCAATCAAGCCTTCGGTTCCAGCAACAACGCACCCTTCGATCAGGTTGCCCCCCAGGGCAGGTGACATGAAAATGTCCCCGTTGGAACGTACGAGCGCGGGCTTGTCTCCGTCCGCTAGCACGCGCGCGCCCTTGCGCAGGGTGACTTCCTCCACGCCAAAAAACCCAAGACGCCCAAAAGGACTGACTGAGCGCTGGACTACGGATTCGAGGCTTGCGTGGGATCGTTCGATGATGCCGGTGGACTTCAAATTGACCTGTCCTTCGGCGCCCTCCGTGGCCTCGACCCAAAACAGTCCTCCGCCCAATGCCGCGGGGTGGTCTTCCCCAGCGATTACACCGCTCTTTCCCTGTGCCAAGGCGATGAACGCCTCCGCGAGTCCTGCCTCGGCCATGTACATGGCCCGGGTAAGGTCGATGGAAGATGTTTGCCGGCGAGTGATGGACGTCTGTACTTGCACTAGGCCTGCACCGAGTCCAGCCAGTAGGGTTGCCACGATCAACGATGCGATCAATGCACCGCCGCGGCGCGACTTGCATGCCCGTTGATGGGCGCTATGAGTGTTTCCTTGCATGGTTAGTTTCTACAGGTGACGAGGATGCGACGCTGGCTCGGGGCCGGTTTACCGTTGGGGTCGATGCGCAGTACCGTTAGGTAGACCTCCACCTCGCGTTCTAGTCCTTCTTGATCGTGCACAGCAAAAGCCAAGCCCGTTTCATCGGTCAATAAGTTCTCGTTGTCGTCAATGCCGTTGGCTAATTCACCCTGGGCAAGATTCGGAATCGCGCTAGACCAAACGAGGGTGCGTTCATCATCCAGAGCTGGGGATGTGGTCCAAAGTACGCGGCCGCGCCCTTCAGGATCCGCAGCCCAGTGAATGCGCTCAGGATCGCCGTAGAGGGTTTGGCCCTCTTCGTTTGCGCCCAGGGTCATTTGATACTGCAGGTGATCGCTTCCTAGGGGCGCCGGAATTACCGGGTCCAGAGAATCCGCGGAAGCCGACAACAAGGCCCTGCGAATCCGGTTGGAGGTCAAGTTTGCTTCATCTTCAAGGGTCGAACGAAAGGCTTCGCTCTTGATCGCACTGGCCCCGGTTTTGGAGACCATCATCATGTTGGCCGAGACCAATCCGAAGATCGTGATCGCGACCATCAATTCGACCAGGGTGAATCCGGCGCGGGAGACACTCATTGGTCGTACCTCCCGATGCCCGACAGAATGGTCTGCAACCGGAAGACCCTGCGGCCCGCCGATCCTTGCCATTCCACTTCGATCAACAAGGGCAGGACCATGTAGTTTTCCGCGTGGTCTTTTTGATCGATGAACAAATCCCCATCGAGGTCACGCGGCAGGCCTAGACGCTCGTCTTCGGTGTCTTCGAGCAGAGCCGGTCCGGGGCTTGGTAACTTAATGCGCCCCACATGGCCGTCCTGATCGGCGGGGGTTGCCTCAAGGCCCACGATGTGGAAGTGGGCCCCGGGGGCGGCTCCTGGGTGTTGCGGGTCATCCTCTGGACTCTCGTTGTAGAGCGCAAAGACCTTCTCAAAGGGCAGGGCGTGAAGATGTTCAAGCAGGTTGGTAGCGCCAGCCACAGCAAGAGCTCGCTCGCGCTTGGCATCCGCATGATGGGCCGAAGCCATCAACGTGGTGCTGAGCATCCAAGTGCAGAGCGTCAAGATCAGGATGCTGACCATGACTTCGATTAAAGTCATGCCCTGCCTGGAGCGCTCAGAATGAAGAGCGCCTCGCTGTAGAGGTAAGAGGAGCATTCTGCGTCCTCATCGACCAAGCAGGGAGTGGGGAGAAGCAAGCCCCGGGCCGAGCATCATTCTGAGGCAGGCCCTCTGCTTACAGGGGCTAGGGTCCACCTTCTAGATCTCAATATGATGCGCCTGCCGCGCCGGGTCACCCTACGCGCCGCAACGGGCGCGATACGCCTCGGGCCCAAAGGTGTCCACCTGCACAAGATCCTCTTGCAGGCGACGGGCCTCCTCGATCATTAGGGCCTCTTCCTGGGTGATCAAACCCTTGGTCAATGCGGCTTCTGTGAGTTGAGCTTCATTGCCCCGGGGTAAATCTCCCGCACGCAATGCCGTGGTTAGTCGCTTGCGTAGGGGCCGTACCGCAAGCACCACTTCGCGTCCATGCTCCAGGTCCCCGAGGCCTCCCCGACCAGGCTTGGGCATGTGAACACTGTGGGTCAAGTCATTCCGTACAGCTTCGTTGGTGAGCGCCAGTCGAGCCATTTGTTGTTCCAATTTATCGGAAGGGGGACTCGTCCGCCGACCGAGGGGAAACATCAACAGCCGCAATCCGCGGGCTAACCAACGGGAATCTAAGTTGTCGAGAACTCCCAAAATCGCATCTTCCGCTGCCCCGAGGTGCGTCCGTATGGACCATTCAAAGAACGGAGCATCCTCTGCTCGCTGGTTGCGCGTTGCATCCCGGTGGATCGAGGCGCTGGCAAAGTAAAGGTGCGCGAGGGCATCCGCGAGGCGGCCAGTGAGGCGTTCCTTGCGTTTAAGATTGGCCCCGAGGGTGATCATCGCGGCTTCTGAAACCAAGGCGAAGGCTGCAGACAAGCGTGTGGCTTGGCGAGCGGCTCGACCCGTGCGCCCCTTAAGAGGATTCCTGGCGAGCAGCCCTTGGCTCCAGCCCAACAACCCGGCTCTGAATCCCGTGGCGATCACATGTCCCACATGTCCACTGAAAGCGGAATCAAACAGGGCGCGGTCGCTTTGCTCCACTGCTTCCACTTCGTCAAAGGCATAGGGGTGGCACCGCAGAGCACCCTGGCCGAAAATGATCAGCGTGCGGGTCAAGATGTTCGCACCCTCGACGGTGATGCCGATGGGAATCGATTGATAGTACCCAGCCAACACATTGCGCGGACCTCGACAGATCGCGGCGCCCGCCAGTACATCCATGCCTTCGTTGACCGTGGTACGCATGCCCTCGGTGGTGTAGGCCTTCATGATGGCCGAAAGCACCGCGGGCTTTTCACCGCTGGCCACCGCGCCGGCAGTCAACTCGCGAGCTGCATCCATCCACCATGCATAGCCGGCGATCTTGGAGAGTTTTTCCTCGACCCCTTCGAAGTGCACGATGGGCATGTTGAATTGTTCGCGCAAGAGGCCGTAGGAGGTGACCGTTCGCAGGGTAGTTTGGGTCGCGCCCACCGCCAAGCCAGGCAGTGAAATGGAGCGTCCCGCGGACAGGCAGTCCATCAGCATGCGCCAGCCCTTGCCCACTTGTTCTCGCTCGCCAATGATCATGTTCAGGGGCACGAACACGCCTTCGCCGGTGGTGGGGCCGTTGACGAACTTGACCCCCAGCGGGTCATGGCGACCGCCGATTTCAACCCCGGGCAAGTCCGTGGGAACCAGGGCAAGAGTGATGCCGCGCTTAACCTGGTCACCGATCAAGCCATCAGGATCTTCCAGTTGGAAGGCGACTCCCAAGAGCGTGGCCACCGGGGCCAGGGTGATGTAACGCTTGTTCCAGGTCAGGCGCACTCCGAGGGTTTTCTCGCCTTCCCATTGTTCATGGCAAACCACACCGCTGCTGGTAAGGGATCCTGCGTCAGATCCCGCCAGGGGTTCGGTCAAGGCAAAGGCTGGAATCTCGTCGCCCCGGGCGAGGCGTGGCAACCAATGGTCCTTTTGCTCTTGGGTGCCATAGTGCAAGAGTAACTCGGCGGGGCCCAAGGACGCGGGCAGCATGACCGTGATCGAAAGGGTCACGTTGTGGCTTGAACAGCGCGTGATGATCTCACTGATGGCGCGTGCACTAAAAGCATGGCCTCCGTATTCCTTGGGAATGATCAGGCCCATGAAACCCTTTTCCTTGAGGTAGCCCCAAACTTCCGGGGGCAAGTCACCCAGGTCATCCACCTGCGAGCTGTCGGTCATATGACAGAGGGTCTCGACCTCATGGGCTAGAAAGGCTTCTTCTTCGGCGGAAAGAGGCTGCACTTGGAAGGCGGCGAGCTTGGCCCAATCGGGCTTGCCACTGAACAACTCTCCGTCCCACCAAACGCTGCCTGCTTCGAGGGCGACTCGTTCGGTTTGACTGATGCGCGGCAAGAGCGGCGCAACCAAGGGCATGGCGGGGCCGGTCAAGAAACGGCTGCGAAGGAAAGGCACGCGGGTCACCAAGCCCACTAAGAAAAGCACCGCGGTGCTTATGATTTGTGGGGTTCCGAAGGAGCCTTGATTCCAGGTCCAACCGGCAATCACGAGGACAAAGGAGCAGAAGAAGCCCAGCCAGGCGCGGCCCTGGAAGAGCAAGCAGGACCCGACGAGGGCACCTGCGATGAGGATGATGGTCATGACCGGGAATCTTGAATTTGAGGGGCAGCAGCAGGAGGGTCTTGTCCCTCAAATCATCGACCCAAAAGAGGGAAATCTCATCGTCCGAGTCGGGCCGAAAATGAAAATATCGGGGGTATCTGGGGACCATGTGCGCACTCTGGCCCGGGAGGGGGACTTGAGGTGATCACACTCCGGGCCAGGGGCCCTACCAGCCGAATTCTCGGTGAATCCACTCGGGTCGGCTCCAGTCCCAATTGGCCTCGGCCATGGCCGCCACAAAGAGCGGGTAGGCATCCAGGATTGCGTCCACTAAGTGTGATTCGAGGCCCAGGGTCTGGGCTTGTTCCCGCAGGGCTTGGTCCTCGTGGGGAGCGCGAAGGGCAGGGTCTCGCAGTTCTTCCCAGGCCTGTCCGGGGCCGCACCTTTGGACTTCCTTGCGCTGATGGCCGAGGTGATGCAGCAAGTCTACGAGGGGCAGGAACTCTGCTTCTGCTGAGCCAAAGTCAAGCGTAGCGCGCACCTTGGAATTCTCGTCCATGATCAAGTGCTTGGCCCGCAGATCTGCGTGGTGGAAGACCAGCGGGAGTTGGGCTCCCACCAGATTTTCCCGCAGAGCATCGGTGCTTTTTTGCACTCGGTCTCGTGTTTGCGTTCGATGGCACTTCTGAGCCACCCGCTCGAACCGCTGGCCCAAGAGGCGCTCGAAGTCCCCTTCACTGAACGCCTGGGCCGGACGCACAACGAGTTCACTCAGAATGCGCCCGAGGTTGATGGCAAGAGCACCGGTTAGGCCCGGTTGGTCGGTGGCATGGGGCGCGGTCCAGCCGCCGATGCGCCGGGATACGCAAAGATAAACCCCCTCGAAGGTGCCCTCGAAAAGAACCTCGGGTGCGTTGAGAACCGGGAACTTGGCCGCGGCGTGACCCATGAATTTTACATGCCGCGTCAGAACGCGATGTTTGCCCGGGGAGAGGGGAATGTGGATCACCCAACTGCGGGCCAAGGGGCCTTGCTCTTCTTCCGCAAGCACGCCAGCGGGTGCTGTCATCAGCATGGCACAGTTGGAACGGGTCGCAATCAACTGGTCCAGTTGACCGGCCTCTTCGCCGATGGTCTCGGCTAAGAAAGCCAGCAACCGGGAGGTGAAGCTCACGCCTGCGGCTTCGCTCAAAAGTGCAAAGCTCGGGGTCAAAAGGGGCAGCAGACCCGCTTTCTTGGCCAGCACCTTGGGAATGTTGACCTTTTCCCTGGGACCCACCGTCAGCCGCGGAAGTCCTCCGTCCAAGTTGATCACGTGACTGAATTCTCGGCCATCGGGATAGAGGGCCAGGGCGCGAACCGCACGGTCCGACCCCAGTTCCCGCCGGTGCCCCATGAGGCTGCGTAAACCAGGGGGAGGAAACAGGGCTTGGCTTAAAAAGGAGAGGGGCGAGTGCCGTCGGAATTGTCCCCGTCTGCCCGTTGCACGTTTGTAGGCGAAGCGGTTGTCTGCCAGGTGAACCACCGCGCCGCGGCTCAACTTGCAAAGTTCCCGCGCGCGGGGCGCATGGGCCAGGTCGAGGCCCTCTGCCGCGTCTTCGCGAACGACCAAATCGAAACTCGTGGCTTGGAACGGCAGTTCATGGTGAGCAGCATGCACCCAAGAGACTCGTCCGGGGGAGTACTCCCGATCTCTCATCTTGGCAAACGCGCAGCGTTCGGGGCTTGGGTCTGCGACCGTTACCTTCCAGCCCATGGTCGCAAGGGCAGCAACTGTACCGCTGACCGCGTTCCCTATGAAAAGTGCGGTTCCCGGTTGCTGCGCCAACAGAACCGCCCAGGCTCCGCGGCTTTCTTCCATCAGCATCATGATCAGATCCCCTTGGGTGGCGGGGAGGCCAGCCAAGAAGGGCTCGAGGAATTCCCTCCAGCTGGAACCAGAGGGCGCCTGCTTCAGATGCTCGGTCAAGGCCGGGCGGGGAAGCGGATCACAATTCATCCCGCGGGGACCCCGTTGTTGGTGGTGCGCGGCGGGGTCAGTGCACCAGGTTCGAGGGGCGCGATAAGGGCGGCTGCGAGTCCCAAGAGAGCGGGCATCATCAGCAGTGTGTTGAGGGGCGGGGCGAGGGGAATTAGGGCGGTGCAAGCCATCAGGATCGCGGGTTGAGCCCAAAGGAGCCGGGCCTCATAGATGCCCATGCGCCCTGGCCCGCGGTTTCCGGCCTTCGTGCGCCAAACCGCGGCCAGACCCAAGAGAACCAGGGCACCGCTGAACAGGGGCATGACCTGGGTGTCTCCGGCTTGGTCGAGTTCGCGCGAAAAGACGAGCGCGGCCAAGCCGAGGGCCGGGGCGACTTCTCTTAGTGGTTGAAAGCTCCAGGCCCAGGATTGCCGACCCATCGACCCATCTGTTTGTTTGATGCGCACCGGCGTGGTTCCCGCTAGGAGCGAGCCACATAGGGCGACGGCTGCGCAACACCCGGCGACGCCCTGGGCGCAGAGCAACAGTGCGATGAGCGCGCACAACAGGCGACCCCGCCGATCCGCCCGTCGGGCCCAAGTCAGAGCTCCGAGCAATCCCACGGCAAGGGCCGCAAGCAGTGGTGCTCGTTCGAGGTCCACGGGCGAGTGTTCGTGAACCAGGATTACGGCTCCTCCCAGGAGTAACACCAAGCCCTTTACCAAGCCGTGAATGCGCAGCACGCCTAAGATTTCCACGCTGACCACAAGGGCTACGATTTCGAGGAGCACATGGGCAGCCTGGCCCGAAAAATATTCACTTTGATCCACCCTAGCGCGCAGAAGAATCGCCAGCAGGCAAAGCGCCAGGCCCAACCGCGCCGCCCACTTCCCGACCCCTCCCGCTGGGTCATGCTGCACACCGTGTCGGGGAACGATTCTCCCCGGTAAGGCCAACCACCAGAACCCAAGCACGATTCCCCATGGAATCAGCTGCATCCAAAGGGTCCACTCCATGCCAAAGAATCCAAGTAGGCGTCCCTGGGCTTCCATAGCCAGCCAACCCAAGCAAAATGAGGTTGCCTGCACGAGCAACCCATCACCAATGCGCCCACCCCCAGGTTCTCCCGCGGGTAAGAGCGCCAGCAGTAATCGCCCAACTGCCCAGCAAAGTAGCAGGAGTTGCAGTAGGGGCCATTGGGAAAGATGTGCCATGGGTGCCTCCTTTGTAGTCAAAGGGGTGCTCCTATTCTATCAGTCAGGGCCACCAGTCCAATGAAAAGCGGGGAGGAGCTAACGCTCCTCCCCGCCTACATCCTTCTGTCTGTACCTCCAAGTAGAGCGTCGCCGCTCAGGCCGGGGGCAAAGTCTTGTCGCTGATCACTGGGGGCAGGTCAGCGGGTGCATCCACCGGCGGGTGACCGGGGATGTGGGGCGCGAGGCTGGCGAAGGGGTCCACGCGCTCAAGGGGCGGCGCATCACGCCATGCGGTGAGGCAGTCGTTGCCGCGCTCGATGAACAGGGTGCGGGCTTGACTTACTTCGCCGCCGGTCAAATGAAGTTTGTGACTGCGGGTCGTGCCTTCTTCGTTATGGCAGAACACTTCGAACCACATGTGGTCCGCGCCGCCACGGGGGAAGGGGTGCACCACCCGAGCGCCGGGTGCGAGGCTCATACGTCCCACGGTCCCTACATCACGTAGTCCCACCAGAATCACGATGGACTCGGTGAAAGGGTTCTCCGCGCAAAAGTGCGTGGCGCTGGTTTGCACCACCGCAACCACTTCATGGCCTATCAGGCCAGTAGGGATCTCGATGGGGGCGGGAGCTTGGAAGCCCGTGGAGAGGGCTAGGATCATGGTCGGCAGCATTGGATTCCGCGTCGGGCGGCGCCTGAGCTATCGACAAGAGGGGGGAATCGCTTGAATCAAATTGAGACA
>CALEMP010000180.1 GCA_937910685.1 uncultured bacterium | reverse complement strand
CGCTGGAACCGTCGCTGGAACAACAGCCGGATCCGATCCCGCGCAGGCTCCCAGGAGACAAAGCAAAAGCCAGCCACTCTTAGACATCCTCCGGCACCTCAAAGCCCGGGGCATACGTTCCACGAGCCAGCGCATTGGCTTGATCATCATCCAAGTAGAGCTCGGTCTTAGGATCCAGCTCTAAGGGCCGCCCCAAGATCGCCGGGTGCGTTGCCGCATCCACTCCATTCGCGTCCAGATGTGCGCAAATCCGCTCGAACCCACTGTTCCCGTGGGCATGACCGCTGACCGCAGCTTGGATCTCTTCGCGACTGGCGGCCTTGCCTAACTTGTGAGAGTCGAGCCCCATGTGACATAGGGCGCTGGACAGGTGCCCCTCCTCAATGTCGCCGTTCAACTTGCCGGGATCCCCCGCTCGGACGGCGTCGATGAAGTTGGCGAAGTGGTTGCTCGCACCGCTCCACTCTTGGACCTTGTTCCCTTCCAGATCATAGGCCTGGGACGATGAGTAGTTGGGAATGTGCAAGTAGCCACCTTCCGTGTGAATCGTAGCGCCAATGGCCGAGCCCTTACGGCGGTCCATGGAGCCGCCCCAGTTCTTGGATTGAGCCGCTTTATCCCGGGGCAAACCACGCACTTCAAAAATCAAAGGCGCCGCCTCATAGTCCAGACAAATGAATTGGGTGTTGGGGCTGTCTCCGTCGTCGTCATAGCCAAAGCGCCCGCCGATGGAAAAGACCTTGGGGGCAAGTGCTGTTTCCCCAAGACCCCAACGGCATTGGTCCACCTGGTGAATGCCCTGGTTGCCCAAGTCCCCGTTGCCCGTCGCCATTTGCCAGTGCCAGTCATAGTGCAGTTGGCGACGCACCAGGGGCGAGACCCCGCGGGGACCACAGTACAAATCCCAGTGAATGTTCGCGGGAATCGATTGGGGTCCGTCGACCTTGCCGATGGACGTGCGCGGCTTGAAGCAAGTGCCCCAAGCGTGGGTGATTTTCCCCAGGTTGCCCCCCTGGATCCAATTGATCCCATCGGCAATGCCCTTGGCCGAGCGCGACTGGGTGCCCGCTTGCACGATACGCCCATACTTGCGCGCGGCGCGCACCACCTGACGCCCTTCCCAAACATTGTGGGAGATCGGTTTCTCCACGTAGACATGCTTGCCCGCCTGACAAGCCCAAATGGTCTGCAAGGCATGCAAGTGATTCGGTGTCGCCAAGGAAATCACGTCGATGTTCTTGTCCTCAAGCATCTTGCGCAGATCCGTGTAACCCACAGCGGGACGCCCCTTCTCTGCGGCCTCCTTAAGGCGCTGGTTGAGAACACCCTCGTCCACATCGCAAAGGGCCACGACCTTGACACCGGGGACCCCTGAAAAACCACCGATGTGAGCGTTGCCTCGACTGCGAATTCCCACACAGCCCACGCGGATCTCGTCGGAGGGCCTTGGGGAGCCGAACGCGGGTAGGCTATAGGCTGCGGCGCCCGCAGCAGCGAGGCGACCGAGGTCACGGCGACGAATGGAAGGGACTGGAGACATGAAACCTGGGGCTGGGATTTGTGCGGGTGCCCTCGATTCATCGGGGAGTCAACGCCGCTCGAGCTGCCAGTCTAGCAGCGCCCTTGGCCAATTGGCCTGCGCTTCATAATCACCAAGCGAATCGGGCGATGCTCAACGCTTGAGGGGATCCGCCAGCACGCTGAAGGAGCGTTTCTGAACCATATCCCCGTAGGTCAAAACCCCGGTGTATTCGCCCACCGATGGAGCCGTGGACCAGCGTCCGCGGGATCCCTTCCAATGAATCCGGTGCAACCCACGGGTGTGCGGCACTGTCAAATGGGCCACGTGTTTGCCCTTAGAGTCTAGGATTTCAAGCTTGACCGCGTCCTCTTCCAAGTCCTCTGCAAGATGCACCTGAAGAACCACCCCGGGCGTGGGATTCGATCCGAACCAGTCCGCATCACCTGTGGTGTAGGCACCGGAGCGCCTCTCCCAGCGCGTGAGATCCTTCGGGGTAAAGAGGTGAACCGGGCCATTGGCGATCTCTTCGTTCCAAGAACCCAGAGTAGAAATATCCAAGACCCAAAAGCCTCGGCCGTGGGTACCGAGCACCAACTCTTGTGCTTCCGATTGAACCGCAATGTCATGCACAGCAATCGTGGGCAAACCAGAGCCCAGGGGATTCCAGGTGTCGCCCCCATCCAAGCTGGCCAGAACACCCAGTTCGGTCCCCAGGTAGAGGGTATCCGCGCGACTTGGGTCCTCGCGCAAGACGTTGACAGGCACTTGGGGCAGACCTTCGTCCAAACGCATCCAGGTTTGGCCCAGATCTTCCGTGCGCCAAACCAAAGGCCGCATGTCATCTTCCCGGTAACCGCTAACGGTCACATAGGCCCGGTCCTTCTTGTGCTCGCTGAGCACAACCCGCGAGACCCACCAACCCTGGGGCATTCCTGACAAACGCCCGGTGAGATTCGTCCAACTGTGGCCCCCGTCCTGGGTCAACTGAACCAAGCCATCGTCGGTCCCCACCATCAAGGTGTCCGGAGTGAATGGACTTTCCGCGATGCAAGTAATCGTGCAGTGGGGCACATTGCCCGCGATCTTGTCCGGGTCCTGACTGGTTAGGTCATCGGTAATCAAAGACCAGTGGTCTCCACGGTCAAGGGAGCGGAACAGGCGATTGCCCCCAAACCACAGAAGCCGTGGGTTGTGCTGGGATAGCAAAATCGGCGAGTTCCAATTGAAGCGGTATTTTTCCCCATCCGGCGCCTTGGGTTGAATCCCCTCGCTCGTCCAAGCGCCACGGTCGCGGCGATAGATCCAGCCGAATTGGGACTCCCCATAGACGATGTCGGGATTGCCCGGTTCAATCTGAGCGTAAAACCCATCGCCGCCGCCAACGGATGCCCATTCATGGGCGCCGATGCCGCGTGGGTTTCTCGATAATGATGGACCTCCCCAAGTGCCATTATCCTGGGTGCCCCCGTAGACGCGATAGGGATTGCCGTCATCCAGACCAAGGGCGTAGAACTGAGCCAAGGGCAGATTGTCGAAGTGGTACCAAGTCTCGCCTCGGTCATGGGAAAGGTGCAAGCCCCCATCGTTCCCTAGCCAAAGGCGTTTGGGATCTCTTGGGTCCACTTCAATCGAGTGATGATCCACATGCACGCCGCTGGCCCGGTTGCGCTCCCAGGTGTGTCCCCCGTCTTCGCTCCAATAAAGGGGCACGCCCGCAAGATACAGCCGATTCTGGTCGTGGGGGTCCACGCGAATTTGGCCGTAGTAGTAAGCCGGGTTGCCTCCAACCGGATCGTTCGAGCGCTTGGTCCAGGTTTCCCCATGATCCTGCGAGCAATAGACGCCGCCGCCAATGTCGCGCATCGTGGGCTCCGCATCGATGGTCTTATCAAGGCCCCGACGGGTCACCGTTAGGATTACCTCCTCGTCCCCCCGACGCAAAACCAGCTCGACTTCCTGTTCGGGTTCGAGCACCGACAAGCCCACTGCCCAGGACCATTGGTGATTCAGGGGATTGCCAGCGAGACTCAGCAAAACATCCTTGGCCTTGATGCCCAATTCACCGGCGCCCCCTTTCCGCGGAGCGCGCACCACGGTCAAGGTACCCTTGGCAAAACGGGTTTCCAGGGACACGGTGGGATCTTGATCAGGCGCGACCTCCACTTGGTTTTGATTGCTGACAGAGGCAAAGATCAAGCCGTCCTCGCTTTCGAAAGCCGCGAGTCCAATGCGCCCGATGTCGCCCTCGGGCAGCCCACGTGTTAGGCGCTTCCAAGTAAGGCCCCCGTCGGAGGACTTGTGAATGCCAGAGCCCGGCCCGTTCCCATCAAAATTCCAGGGGCGGCGCAGACGTTCATAGGAAGCGGCATAGACCGTGTCCGGGTCAAGCGGATCTAGCACTAGATCAACAACACCCACCGTCGGTCCCGTGTCCAACACACGCTTCCAACTCGCTCCCCCATCCCGAGTCTTGTACAAGCCGCGCTCTTCGTTAGCGCCATAGAGCCGACCGAGCACCGCCACATACACCACGTTGGAATTGTCCGGGTGAATCACGATGCGCCCGATGTGCTGGCTTTTCTCCAGGCCCATTAGGTTCCAAGTCTTGCCCCCATCGGTGGTCTTGTAGATGCCGTCGCCCCAATAGGAGCTGCGTTGATTGTTAGCCTCTCCGGTGCCGACCCAGATCACCTTGTCGTCGTGCGCATCCCAAGCGATGTCACCGATTGAAATCGTGCCCTCATGCTGAAAGATGCAATCCCAAGTGGTGCCGGAATTTCGCGTTCGCCAAAGACCTCCGGACGCTGACGCCACCAGCAAGTGCGATGAGTCGGTGGGATGCAGAGCAATATCCACAATGCGCCCACCGAAGGTGCTTGGGCCAAGTTCGCGCCAGGCAAGGGAAGAGGAAGAGACCCAAGGGGATGGGGTCTCTTGGGAAACACTCTGTACCTCTTCCGTCTGGGGACGGCAAAGGGCAGGAAGCAACAGGAGGGGGACTAGAACAAGGATCATGGGGTACCTCTACATCGGCTCATTCAGGGTCACCGGCAAGGACAAGCCACATGATAAGCACACAGGGCAATTCCGACTTGGAATGCAGGCCTAGTCTTGCGCAGTTCCAACAGAGGACTCTCCACCGGGCCAAAATCCCGCCAAAAGGCCGCAAATTGGGCAAAGCTCCCCTCCCATCCCCCTGGCTGGCCCCCACTCGCTACCCTCTTGACCATATGACCGGCCCCGACCGCACTGCCTATTGGCGCGCCAACCTGCGCCTCATCTTCACCATCCTCAGCATCTGGTTCCTCGTCTCCTTTGGAGCGGGTATCTGGGGCCGAGAGTTCCTCGACCAATGGCGCCTGCCTGGCACCGGCTTCCCTCTTGGGTTCTGGTTTGCGCAACAGGGATCGATTCTGGTGTTCGTCGCCTTGATCGCATTCTATGTACGTGCAGCGGGAAAACTGGACAAAAGGTTTGAGGTAGAAGAAAAAGCGCCTGACCCGGAAGTGAAGCAATGACTATCCAAAACTGGACCTTCCTGATCGTCGGCCTGACCTTTGCCCTTTATGTGGGCATTGCAATTAGCGCCCGGGCCAAGTCCACCGGCGACTTCTATGTGGCGGGCAAAGGCGTTCCTCCCCTTGCGAATGGCATGGCCACCGCGGCGGACTGGATGAGTGCGGCTTCGTTCCTAGGAATGGCCGGCCTGATCAGTTTCTTGGGCTACGACGGATCGGTCTACCTGATGGGCTGGACCGGAGGCTATGTGTTGCTCGCCGTTCTGCTGGCCCCATACCTGCGTAAGTTTGGCAAGTTCACGGTGCCCGATTTCATTGGCGACCGTTATGAGTCGAGCACTGCCCGCCGGGTCGCGGTCTTCTGTGCGATCTTTATCTCCTTCACCTATGTGGCGGGACAAATGCGTGGGGTGGGCGTTGTATTCAGCCGGTTCCTGGAAGTCAGCGTAGAGAAAGGCGTTCTGATCGGCATGGTCATCGTGTTCATCTACGCAGTTCTGGGCGGGATGAAGGGCATCACTTGGACCCAGGTAGCCCAATACTGCATCCTGATTTTCGCTTTCCTCGTTCCAGCGATTTTCATCTCGATCCAGCTGACCGGCAATCCCATTCCCCAGCTAGGGTTCGGCAGTCGCTTGCATGGGGAGGTGGGTCAAACCATCGCCAGCGGTGCCCCATGGCTGTTGGAAACCGTGAATCAGCTGCACGACGAACTGGGCTTTAAACCCTATACGGATGGATCCAAGAGCCTGCTCGACGTTTGCTGCATCACGCTTGCCCTGATGGTGGGAACTGCGGGACTGCCCCATGTGATCGTGCGCTTTTATACGGTGCCGCGGGTCAAGGACGCACGCACCAGTGCTTTTTGGGCCTTGCTGTTCATCGCAATCCTCTACACCGCTGCCCCGGCCGTGGCTGCCTTTGCACGGGCGAACCTGATCCACACCGTGGAGGGTGCGCGCTACGCACCGGCCGAGACAGTTAGCACACAGGCTCCCACTGACAAGCAACTACCCGAGTGGTTTCGAACCTGGGAAAAGACTGGCTTGATCGCTTGGATCGACAAGGATGGTGATGGGCGCGTGCGATATCGTGAAGGAGCAGCCTTTGGAGCTTTCGAGGGTAGCAGCAAGCCAGCTTTCAGCGACCAGCGCGGTCCCAGCGGCGAACGCATGGTGCTCAACCCGCCCAACGATGGCCCTAACGAGCTGTATGTGGACCGAGACATCATGGTCTTGGCCAACCCAGAGATCGCGGGCCTGCCCGCCTGGGTCATCGGACTTGTTGCAGCGGGAGCCTTGGCCGCGGCCCTCTCCACCGCAGCTGGCCTGCTCTTGGTTGTCTCCACTTCCATCAGCCATGACCTGCTCAAGCGGGGCTTCATGCCTAATATCAGCGAACGTGGCGAGTTGATCGCGGCGCGCACCGCGGCTGCGGTTGCGGTAGTCATTGCGGGCATCATGGGTATTTATCCCCCGGGTTTTGTGGCCCAGGTCGTGGCCTTCGCCTTTGGGTTAGCGGCGAGTTCGTTCTTCCCCGCCATCGTGATGGGCATCTTCTCCAAGCGCATGAATCGCCTGGGCGCAGTGTCGGGCATGGTCGCTGGCATCCTCTTCACCACCTGCTACATCATCTGGTTCAAGTTCATCGACACGGCACCGGATGCTGCCAGCCGTTGGTGGTTCGGTATCTCGCCCGAGGGCATTGGCTCCCTGGGCATGTTGCTCAACTTTGCCGTGGCCCTTGGCCTCAGGCGCTTTGGCGCGCCGCCGAGCCAAGCCACCCGCGACTTGGTGGAACACATTCGTATACCTGGCGACTAAAAGCAGAAAGCAACGGCCCCTAAGGCCCCAATGGGGACCGGGCAGGAAGCTATCCTGCGGGCCATGGAGGAGACCCAGGAGACTCCCCCAGCGGGGAAACCAAGCACCCAACCAGGCGCAAAGGTTCGTCGAAGCCGTCGCTTGCTGCGCTGGGCGTTGGTGGGGATTCTGTTGCTGCCCGGTTTCCTTTGGCTTTCGCGCGGGATCCTGCTGCACCCCCTCGTCAGCACCCTGACTCCCTGGGCCGGTGGTCAATTCCTCAATGCCCGTTGCAGCCTGGAAGAGATTTCCGGTGATTGGTGGCACGGTTTAAAACTGCGCGGCGTGCAACTTCAAGGGGACCAAGGCCTCGGGGGCCTACGTTCCTTCAAGGCCCAGGAAGTTCGCCTGGAATGGGATCTGGGAGAATGGGTCCGCGGAGAACCTAGCTGGCTGCGCTTGATCGCGATTCAACAGCCACTCATCGAGCTGACCCTAAAGGGGGGCGACCCCAATTCTCCGAGCGCCGGACTGCCCAGCATTCCCCTCTGGTTTCCCGCGATCCAGATCACGGATAGCTCCATTGATATGGAGGCCTCGGGCGGTGCCCTCTCCATCCGCAATCTGGGAATCCTGGGGCGACCCGAGGGTGAGGTTTGGCAAGGGGACCTGGGCCCCTTCGATTGCAAGTGGACCACCCCGGGCCAAGAACCACTGGCCCTGACCTTGGCGATGGATTTGAATTGGGACGGCCGAGTACTAGAGCTCGAAGCCGTGGAGTTAGACAACGCGCCGATTCTAGGTCCCTCGACCGTTCGCTTGGATCACCTAGCTGAAGGAGCCTTCGAGTTTTCCCTGCGCCCCTTGGGGCCTCTAGCTGGAGGCCATATCCATGGGGTCATGGAAGGCCAAGCCGTGGGAATCGGAGTGGACCTGAAGCGAGTCGACTTGGCCGAATTACGCGGGTTGCTCAACCCCTTGCTCGCGACGATCCTGCCCGCAGACACACTGATTCTTGGATCCGCTTCCCTGGACGCCGCCATCAGCTTGAACCTCAACGATCTGCTGGCGAGCTCCGGCTCAGTTCGCTTGCTCGGCGAGAACCTGCGCGTCGGAGGCACGGTTCTGTCCGATCTAGAAGTGCGCGCCCAGCTAGCCGATGGGATCTGGACCGTGCCGGAAATCGATGCGCGCTCCCCGAAGAACATCCTGTATGGCAGGGACCTGAGCGCGCCTCTCAGCACTTCCCATGGGCCTGAATTTTTGCGGGACATCACGGGCATCCTCAGGGCAGAAGGAACCAACCTGCCCGCCTTTTGGGGAGACGCGGACCACGAACATCCCGACCATCGCTTTGACCTCGCCCTGACCGTGGCAGAAGGCAAGCTGCAGGTTTCGGAAGGCCAGTTGGAAGTAAGTGGCGGGAATGCACGCATAGACCGAGCTGTCATCGACTTGGTGCCTAAAGCCAATACCCCCGCAACCATCGAGGCCGACCTGGAGCTCGACTTTCCAGAGCTCAGCGCCCTCGGCGAACTCTTGGACCAACCCCAGTGGAGTGGGCAACTGGAGGGTGAGTTGCATGCCCAGGGTGAATTGCTTCGGCCGGAGGGCGTCATCCGTTTGAACGGGATCGGCGTCCGCTTCGGGGATGTGGACATGGGTGACTTGCAGATCTTGGCCAGGGCAGACCATGAACGCATCACTTTGACCGATTTTCACACCAAGGCAAGCGGCGCTCAAGTCGACGCCACAGGATCTTTTCTCTGGAGCGGCCAAAGGCTTGAGCAAGTTCAACTTGCGGTTTCCGTTACCGAAGCGGGCCGTTGGTTGATGCCCGTGGAACCCGGCGGCAGCTTCGAATTGAGGGCGCAACTCGATGGTCCATGGAAGCTCCCTTCGGGCGAGATCTCTGTCCTTGGCGACGGGTTGGTCTTGCAGGGATCACCCCTCAAAGCCGTAGACCTACGGGCACAAGTAACAAATGGCGTAGTCTCGGCTCCGAACCTCGAGATCAGCAGTGAACACCTGACTGTGATCGCGGGTCTAGAGGCATCGCTCCCCACCACGCAAGGGGGCACCGCGATCACCCTCACGCGCCTTGGATTTGCGGTGGATGGTTCTGGTCAGCTTGCCCTCGCCAACCCGGCCCAACTGAAACTACACCCCACCGGTTGGAACCTCGAACGCCTTTCCCTCGTGGGCCCTGCGGGGATTTTAGAAGCGGACCTAGCCAGTGACGAAACCGGCAGCCTGAATGCCAAGATCATCAGTCGAGATCTGAACCCCATGGGCATCATCAATGGGTGGCAGCTCCAAACATTTCATGTGGAGGGTGTTACGAGCGATCTGGACCTTGCCTGGTCCAATGACGGCCTCAGGGCAGAGACCACGGGCAACATCCGCCAAATCCAGCTGCCCGGCAGCAGCCAAGCCATGGCGTTGGAGTGGGACTTTTTCAGCGGCGATGGCTACCTATCCATCAACAACCTGAGCCTTGTGTCGGGAACCCATCCGGTCGTGTCTGCATCGGGGTCCTTACCCTTGAACTTGCTCGCAGAAGACCTTCTTAGCCCCGGAGTCGCCGACTTAGCGGCGTCGATCGACTGGCCCGAAACCCTACCGATTCCCTTGGGATCCCACAGCCTACACGGGGGCCTCAAGGGACAGTTGTCGGTTCAAGGCCCTTGGGAAAACCTCATGGCCGGATTGGACCTCCAAGCACCTGCGCTCAATTTGCAAGGCCCCAACGTGCCCGACGAGATCGCCAACACTCCGGCGGTGCTGGTGGGATCGGTGACCCTTGGCCCCACGGGTTTGCATGTGACCGACCTGTTGGCAACGGTCGGACCCGATACAACCTTGCAGCTCGATGGGCACCTTGATCTGGCCAATGACCTCTACCGTTGGCGCGCCCCGGATTTCCAGATCCTGGACGGAGCCATGAGTGGCGAGGTCGAGGCCCATGTGCCCAACATGGCCCAACTGCAACCCTTGCTGCCCAACCTGCGCCGGCTCGGGGGAAACCTGGACCTAAGCGCCAGCTTAGCTGGATCCCTTGGTGACCCCCGCTTGGACGGACAGCTCGTGATCTCCGAGGGCCAATTCAAAGAGGGCAACGCGCCCCCCATCGAAAGGCTCCATCTGCGTGCGCAATTGGAAACGGAACGCATTGTGGTCCATGAACTGAGTGGTGAATTGGGATCTGCGCCTTTTGAAGGCAGCGGCAGTTTGGTTTTTGAAGAGGCCAGCGAGCCGACCCTCTTGCTTGACCTCAAGGGCACGAACGTTCTGTTGGTGCGTAACTCCAAGCTGCGCCTGCGAGCAGATGCTCTCTTGAACATCGAGGGCCCCCTGAGTGCGCTGCACACCAGCGGAAAAATCGGCCTGCGCGGGGGACGGTATACCAGTCGGGTTCAATTGCTTGGGGGGTTCGACGGCAGCCCTACGTTTGAGAGCCAAATCAGCGGAGTGCACATCGCACCATTCCCTGATGGCGCCCTGGCAAACATGACCTTTGATCTAGACCTAAGCACCATCGACCCGGTGCGCGTGGATATGAATATCTTTAGGGGCGATGCCACCATCAACATGCGCCTCAGTGGAGACGGCCGCGGGATCTTGCCCGAGGGATCGGTTTACCTGGAAGACTCGGTGGTCAACCTGCCCTCAGGCCAGTTGGAACTCATCGCCGGGCACTTAGAATTCACCGCTGGTAATCCCTTTTTTCCAGCCATCGAGGTTTTGAGCGAATCTCGCCTGATGGGTCACGATGTGACCGTACAAGTAAGTGGAAACATCGACCAGCCCCTGGTGCAGCTCTCTTCCGTGCCTGCCCTTGCACCGGATGAGTTGCTCTTACTGGTGGTCACGGGGACCTTGCCCGCGGGCTCGGGCCTCAACGAAGCTGTGCAAGCGGTCACGGTTTACATCGCCCAAGATCTGATTCAGTACTGGCTTGATGACGGCGGGCAGGGACCATCCATCGCCGATCGCCTAGAAGTAGAGAGCGGCCGAAATGTGAGTGAAACGGGACTGGTCACCATTGAGGCCCGGCTGAGGTTGAGAGACGAATTCCTTTACTCCGGCGGGCACCTTTGGCTGGTGGCCGAACGGGATCGCTACGAGGCATATGGAGGCGGGCTGCGCTTTAGCCTGGATTTAGACTGATGAAGCAATGGTCTTGGATTCTTTTACTGCTGGCCGGATGCGCCGGTCTTGACGGCAAGCAAACTCAACAAGAGGGCCCGGCTCCCGTGGATGTGGTTTTCCAAGGGGCCGAGTCACTCAGTCGCCGCAACATGATGCGCGCAATTGCCCTCGACCTTCAGGACTTGGCCGCGGCCAATCTGAACCCGGCCCACGGGGACGACGCCGCATTCGCCCTGGAAGAAGCCTACCGTTCCAACGGTTACTCCCAAGCGCAGGTGGACTTTGAAATCAACCGTGGGGAAGCGGACTCCCCCACCCAATTGATCTTGACGGTTCACGAGGGCCTGCGCTGTTTGGTCTCCGGGGTGATCGTCACGGGCAATGCCGACGCTCTCCCCAGGGATCAGATTGCAATGTCCCTTGTCGGGCCCAACACCGGATCCTTGGGCGTTGGGCCGCCGATCTTTATTCGCGCCAGGGTGCACGGGGCCGTGGGACAATTGCGCCGGGAATATCTTGTGCGCGGATATCGAGATGTGCTCATCGACACCCCGAGGATCCAATTCAACCCAGCCAACACTGAAGCGGAGATCCACATACACATCGATCAGGGTCCGCGCTACATCTTGGGGGACCTCCTCCCCAAAGACTCCCTGACCGCAGCAATGATCCCCGGCTGGAAGTCCCTACAAGAGAGTTTTGCCCGGGACCCGAAAGGCGGAGAGCAACCACGCCCGTTCGCTTCACACCTCACCGTCAGCTTGCGGGGAAATATCCTGCAGCGACTCGCGCAGGTGGGCTATCCCGATGCCAAGGTCGTGATCAACGCCCAAGAGCCCCGGGGGGAACAGCGCATCGACCTTTTGGTGCAAACGGTTCCCGGCCCGCGGGTCCACATCGCGGGGGTCCGCTTTGAGGGAGACCCAAAGAGCTCCGCCGCCTTCCTAGCGTCTCGCTCCTTGCTGAAGAAAGGCGACTGGGCAAACCGCGACCTGCTGAGGCAATCCTCGGCGCGCTTGTACAAGACCGGTTTTTATTCGCGGGTCGATCCCCGGCTCGAAGGGAAGGGCGCAGATCGTGAACTGGTCTTCGACCTACAGCGACGCGCCACCCGGGAAGTCTGGGTGGAACCGGGCTATGGTTCCTATGAATTATTCCGAATCAAGGCCGGTGCCCGTGACCGCAATTTCCTTGGGATAGGGCAGACCCTCCGCGCCGAGGTTACTGCCGCCGTGCGCGCCCAGCGCGCAGCCATCGGCTTGACCGACCCGTGGTTTGCCAAGGAAGAATTAATCCTGGACACCACATTGGAATACGAGAACCGGGAACAACCCTCCTTCACCAACGAACAGTTTGGATTGAGCACGATGCTCACCCGGGAATGGGACTCCCACGGTCGCAGCGCATCCATGGGCGGCTACCAGATCCAATTAGAAAGGGCCCTGGACGTCAAGGTGGGCGACGGTGCGCCGATCAACCTGAACCTCGACCCTAAGGCGACCGTAGCCTCTTTGCTGATGGGCCACCGCATCGAGATGCGCGACTCTCCCCTATTGCCCACCAGTGGATGGAGCGGACAGACTTCGGTGGAGTGGGCCGACCCCTCGATCGGTTCCGAGTTAGCGTTCTCGCGGCTCTTGATCTCTGGCAACCGTGTGTTCGAACTAAGAGACGGAACCCGCCTGGTGGGCGCAGTCCATACGGGGGTCACCCAACCCACTGGCACCGTGGAGTTGCCCCTTCAGGAGCGCTTTTTTACCGGGGGCGACAACTCTGTTCGCGCGTTCCAAGAGGACATGTTGGGTCCCACGGACAACCAGGGAAATCCCGTTGGCGGCGAGTCTTTCAGCACCGTGAACCTGGAATTGCGCCAGGATTTGGGTTCACCACGCCTGCACCTGGCGCTCTTCGCAGATGCGGGGGCGGTTAATCTTGATGCCTCCGAGTGGTTGAATCCCTCGGATCCTCGCTGGGGCGTGGGCATCGGCCTGCGCTACATGTTGCCCTTGGGTCCCCTACGCTTAGATCTAGGCTTCAATCCGGAAGCCAGAGATCGTGAGGACGATTGGGTGCTGCATATTTCTCTGGGGGTTCCCTTTTGAGGATGACCCAACACCAAGGTCCAGCGGGGAGAACCTTGACCCTCGGGCCCTCAACACTCACCATGCGGGCCCATGAGCGCAGCTAAGTGGAATCGAAAAGTACACCGTTGGGGGGCCGTGATCGCGGCACTCCCCTTACTGGTCATTATGGCTTCAGGGGTAGTCCTGCAGTTGAAGAGGGAATCCGCCTGGATTCAGCCTCCCACCCAGCTGGGCACTGGCACTGAATTGCTGCTGCCCTGGGATCAGGTACTGGAAGTCACGATGGGCGTGCCTGAAGCCGGGGTCGAGTCCTGGGCGGACATCGACCGCCTGGATGTGCGTCCAAGTAAGGGAATGCTCAAGGTACGCTGCAAGAACCAGTGGGAGGTCCAGATCGACACTTCCTCGGGCAAGGTCCTTTCCAGCACCCTACGGCGATCGGATTGGATCGAGTCGATTCACGATGGTTCTTGGTTCCACGACTCCTTCAAGCTGTGGGTTTTCCTACCCACGGGCCTAATCCTCTGCGGACTTTGGGTCACGGGGGTCTACCTTTGGCTGCTCCCACATCTTGTTCGACGCCGGAGGAAAACCTAAGCATGAAACGTATCTGTGTGTACTGCGGATCCAACCCAGGGTCCCGACCCATTTACCTAGAGGCCGCCAGAGAAGTCGGCCGCACCATCGTCGAAGCCGGCATGGGGGTCGTCTACGGGGGTGCTAAGGTGGGCTGCATGGGCGCCGTTGCGGATGCAGCCCTGGGCGCGGGGGGCGAAGTGATCGGAGTCATCCCCCACGGCTTGATCGAAATGGAGGTCGCCCACTTGGGGCTCACCCAACTCGAAGCGGTGGATAGCCTGCACGAGCGAAAAGCCCGGTTTGAGGCATTGTCCGACGCTTTCGTTGTCTTGCCAGGTGGACACGGCAGCCACGATGAGCTCTTTGAAACTCTCACTTGGCTTCAATTGGGGATCCATGACAAGCCGGTCTGCGTCCTGAATCTAGATGGTTACTACGACCTGCTCCTGGCCCATATGGACCACTGCGAGCAAGAGGGTTTCGTCAAACCCCAATACCGCTCGACGCTTCTTGTGGCCAAGACTCCGGCGGACTTAATCCCCACCCTGGCGGCTTTCACAGCCCCCGAACGGCCCAATTGGCGCGTCAAACCGCGACCATAGGGACCGAGCAAGGTCGATGCCTCGGGTCGAGACAAGGGTTTGGGACGATCGGGCATACGCCCCGTATCGAGACTTGGCGATCTCGACTCATTCGGATGATGAGCTCCCTTAGATGGCTCTCAGCTTGAGTCACTCTGGGGTGCAGCATGACGGAATTGTTAGCTCCCAGCAGCCCCGAGGTGCCTTCCCGGAGTGAATGAACGTTCACACCCTGAACCATGACGTCCTCCCTTGGGGCAAAAGGTGGATCTCAATTCGGGAAGCACACTGGGTGTCATCACTCAATACAGGGGAGCTAAGGCAGGTTAGGAGATGTGGCGCGGAAAAATTTTCTCCATCACATCCCCCCTAGCAACAACCTCTCTTCTCATGCAGCCCCTCTCCAACAGCATTCATAAAGTTAGCCTTCTCACTGGCCTCGCCTTCTTCGCAGTCTGCGCAACTTTTGCAACCCCACAAGGCCAAGGCGGCCAAAGCAACCAAGCCGGCGGGAAAAATTCCCTCAGTTGGGGCAACACCGGCAATCGTGGACCGCGGCACGTGGGTACAAGCGGGGCCGATGTGGCCCTGGGCGACCTGGTGATCCCCATGCCCTCCAACCTGGACTCTTTTGTGCAGGACTTCGAAGCCGCAGTCCGCTTGGGTAAAGCACTCTTCTGGGACATTCAAGCCGGATCTGATGGCATGACGGCCTGCGCCACCTGTCACTACAACGCCGGTGCCGATGGGCGAATCAAGAACCAGCTCGCGGCCGGCGCCGACGGCCAGTTCCACCAGTTCCCCGGGGAATGGGGCCCCAATGCACAGCTCAACGCGGGAGACTTCCCCTTCACCCTGCGAGAAGATCCCGCAGACGAGGCTTCGCCCCTGATTCGCTCTGTGGATGACTACTTCGTGTCCACCGGTGTCTCAAATCGCCAGTTCCAATCGGTGACCCCGGGCGAAGGCCAAGAAGAGGGTGACGTTCTGGCCGACTCCATCTTCAATGTGGGTGGTATCAACGTGGACCGAGGAACTGCGCGTAACGCCCCCTCGGTCATCAACGCAGTCTTCAGCCACCGGTTGTTCTGGGACGGTCGTGCGGATGCAATTTTCAACGGCGTGAACCCGTTCGGTCCCCGAGATCCGAATGCCTTTGTCTATCAGAGCATCAACGGAGTTGCGACTCCCGTACAGGTGTCCATCGACCGCGCCGCTCTCGCCAGCCAAGCGGTAATGCCCCCTACCAACGGCGTTGAAATGAGCTACCACGGGAAAGACTTCGTCCAACTCGGGCGCAAGCTGATCTCTGCTCGCCCCTTGCTCCACCAGTTCGTCGAACCCACGGACTATCACATTGGCTTCTTGTCGGCTCACCCCGAGCGCGGCATGGCTGCGAGTTTGACCTACGAAGACATGATCAAAGATGCGTTCTTGCCCGAGTGGTGGGAATCCGCCACGGATATCGGCGGGCACAGCCAGATGGAGAGTAACTTCTCCCTCTTCTGGGGCCTTGCTCTGCTCAGCTATCAGTCGCGTCTGGTTTCCGACCAGACTCCCTTTGATGAGTTTGTTGCCGGAGACACGACTGCCTTGACCCCCGCCCAGAAACGCGGCATGGACCTCTTCTTCACGATCGACGTGGGGTGCTTCACCTGTCACGTGGGCACCGAATTCGCAGGCGGCACCTATACCCAGCTAAACGACCCCCTCGAGGGGCGCGGCGGTGCTCTTGAGCGGATGGGAGGCGTGGCCACAGGCCAGATGAGCTCCTTCATAATCGGCACCACACCCTCTTTCACCGAACCCTTCCTGGACTTTGACCCCCGCGGCAAGCAGATTTCGGTCACGAAGCCCGATGGCCAAGTACTGATGACTGGCGATGTGCCTGGGCCCAACGACACTTGCGAAAGCAGCCGCGAGGCTGTCGACCTGTTTCCCGGCCCCGCGTACCCGCATAAACCTTTTCACCCGCTGTTCCCCGACCCGACCCTCGTAGTTGAAATGACTATCAAGATCGAGGGCAACTACCTCCCTCAGGGCATTTGCGAGCTGGAACTGGACCTGCACTGGATCAGCAGTGAAGAGGCCAACCTAGATGCCGGGGATTATCCTGTCATCATCGACGGGCAAACCGTCGGAGTTGTCGTGGTGCCGGTCGCCATGCCGGACGGTGTCTACGACCTGGGATACTACAACCTCGGTATTCGTCCCACTGAAGAAGACCTGGGAGCGGGCCGCAATGGCCCATTCGGCCCCATGTCGATCGTCAAGCGCATCCAACAGGGTGACCCGACAGTTGCGCACCTCGACCTCCAGCCGCCCCATGAGCCGGTTGACCCGAACGAGGTGACCTTTATGAACGGCGCCTTCCGCGCACCGACCCTGCGTAACGTGGCTCTTAATGCCCCTTACTTCCACGGCGGTAGCCATGGCACCCTTGAACAAGTGGTGCAGTTCTATGCTCGCGGCGCGGACTTCGACAACTCACCAGACCTGGTGCTGGACATGCTCGGCATGCCCCTGCTGCGGGACCATCCCAACAATCAGAAGGACCTCATTGCATTCTTACATGCCTTGACTGATGAACGAGTCGAAATGCGCTCGGGGATCTTTAGCGCTCCGTCCCTGCCCCTCAAGGATGGACACTTGGGCAATCACCTCGCGGTGGTCGATAAAGGCAACGGCGAAGCCCAAACCATAGTCGAGGAAATCCCCGCCACCGGAATGGATGGCGGACTGCCCCTACCCAGATTCATTTACGAGCTGGACACTAAAGTACAGCGCCTATTCGATGGCCAGGACACCCTTCAAGAAGAAGGTCTTCTGGGATGTGGTGCCATGAGCGCCACCACCGACAGCGAGCGCCGGGTGGGCCTGGTCCTGCCGCGCAAACCTGGGACGGATGTCATCGTTGCCGTCAGCTCTTCAAACCCATCGGCACTCGTGCTGGACAAGACTGAAGTCATCTTCACTCCTCAGGACTGGGAAGAGGCCCATTGGATCACCGTCACTGGTGTGCAGGATGGAATCAATGACGGGGACCAACTGGTCACCCTACAGATCGGGGCAGCCATGAGTGGCGACCCCGCTTATAACGGCGCGGAGATCGAGGATGTGACCTTCACGGTGACGGACACCTCGAGCATCGTCGATGCGGTTTTCGTGGATGCCAGCGCAAGCAGCGGACACGAGAATGGCTCAGCGCAATACCCCTTCACAGCCCTGGCGAGCGCCCTTGAGTGCGCGCCGGATGGTATGCGAGTGAACGTGCTACCGGGTGTCTACGCGGTAAACGACCTCTTGATCCGCGACCAGTCCATTGAGATCGTTGCCGCCAACGGTGCGACTTTGATCGGCAACGGAATCGGTCCAGTGATCACCTTTGTGGGCGCCGCGACTTCGGGAACGGTCCTGCAAGGTTTGGTGATCACTGGGGGTGGAGGAGCCGCTGGCGGCTTGCTCTTGACCGACGGTGCCCAAGTGGAACTGGTTGACTGTAGCATCGAGAACAACATGGGCCAGTCCTCGGGTGGCATCTTGGTGCGCAACAACGCGATCTTGACCATGAGCGATTGCTCTATCCGCAACAACCACGGACAGCGTGGCGCGGGCATCATGCTCGAGGGCGGCACAGCGGTCCTCACGGATTGTGACCTGCGTGACAACACAGCCTCCCAAGCCGGAGGCGGGTTGGCTGCGATCAACGGCGCGTCCCTCTTGATTGAAGGCTGCTCCATACGGGATAACATTGCTCCCAACGGTGGTGGCTTGTATCTGGAAGGTGTCCAGGCGGTGGTGCGAACTTCAGAGATCACTGGCAACCAAGCCACATCTCAGGGAGGCGGTTGCTACATGATGAACTCGTCAGACCTGCTTCTGGAAAAGAGCCTTGTAGCCAACAACAGCTCTTCTGCTGGTGCAGGCCTTTGGCTTGACGGTGGTAATGTGAACCTCTTGCGGTCCACGGTTGCCAGTAACTTCGGTGCCCAGATCCACTTGCGCAACTCAGCGTCCCTGGACTTGGAGACTTCCATTCTCTGGGGCGGCCCCGAGATTGCGGTCACGCGTTCCTTCGCCCATGGCGTCCAAGGCTCTGTCAGTCACTCAATCAGTGACTTCCAAACCTGGGCGACGGGCCTTTCCCTACCCCTTAACCAAGACCCCATGTTCAGTAACCCTGGAGCTGGCGACCATATGGTCCAATCCGGTTCACCGGCAATCGACTCGGGCAATCCCGCTGTCGGTCCTGACCCGGATGGTTCCGCACCGGATATGGGCAGCCACCCCTTCGTGGGCAACTAAGGGCAGGTCGAGCTAGCTTTTCACGGGCCCGGTCAAGAGTTAGCTCTTGACCGGGTCCTTGCGCAGCCGCCAGCCCACTTGCCGCAGGACCTGCTTGGCAACTTGCTCGGGATCGTATCCGTCGGGCAAGCGCACAAACAGCAGCTGTTTCTTAGCGCAGGCCTCCTTCAGAGCCGCGTAGCAGTCCACTCCGAGGCGCACCCTAAGCAAGATCAGGTCTGCTTCAACTCCCTCGACCAAGGTGCGTATTGCATCCACATCGTCCAGGTCTTCCACGACGATAGGTTTCAAAGACTTAGGCCCAAAGACCTTCTGGAGCTCAGAAAAGTCCCCTTCATCGGCGGCCTGATGCATTCCAACCAACGACACATTGCCCAGCAGCTCCTTGGCTTCTGCCAACTGGTCCCGAGCCGGTTCGGCGGGGGGAGCAGCGGCGGGGATGGGGTTGGAAGGTTTCGTTGCCACGGGAGTCTTACCCTCCAAGAACGGCTTCAGGGCAATTGCTAGTTCCTCATCCGCCGCATGGTCCCGGGAAAGCTCCTGGGCGATCTCAACCAAGGAACGATCCCGCTGGGAAAGTCCAAAGGTGCTCCATTGATCAAGAGCAGTCGCAATCGAACCACGATCCGCTTCAAGCAGCTCCCCGCTCTTGGCGCGGGCTGCGTGGTAGCGCAACTTGTCCAGCAAGCCTCCGCGCTCTTTGCGGGCGTTGATCTGCTTACTGAATTCTTCGCGGCCATCATTGATGCGCTTGAGCAACTCTTGGGCTTTAGTGGGATCAGCCGGGTTGTCCAAGCGCATGTGGCGATCCACATACACCCGATGCCGAGTGGTCTGATCCTTGAGCCAAGCAAAGAGGTCGCGCTGGTCCGAATCACCTCGCAAACCAAGATTCCGAACGGCCACTAGGACGCCCGACTGAGCTTCCGCCATCATGTAGAGCAGATCCGAAACCGGGGCCAGACCACCTGCTTGGATTTCAATCTCATGGGCAACCTGGGCCACGCGGGCCAAGGCATCGAACGCGTCGGCGGCGATGCCCACGGCATCATCCGCGGGCAGCTGCATGGGACCGTCCAACATCCAGGGATAGCACTCCGGAAGAGTCGGCAGGATCTGACGCAGCTCTTCTTCTCGGGCACTTAGCTCGGGAGTGATCTCACCCGCCGTTCGCCGATCCCGTGCAAACCGCAAGGCATCCCCTTTCCATTGGGCTCGACGCCGAATCAATTCCAAGTCTGCCACGGGCTCGGAGGGCATCGTGTGCTCAAGCGTGCTCACCCGGCGGCCATCGGCGGTGTGCACCACCTTTTCGCGCAGGGGTCCTTCGGTGGACTCCAATTGGTGTCCCAACCAGGTGTGCAGTGAGCGCAGGGCGTCACGCATTTCTGGCTGGCCTTGAGAGACATCCACCAAAGCGCTGAGAAGCGTCTTGGCGGCGGATTGAATTGATTGAGGGCGGGAATCCACGGGAAAATTAGATTGGCAGAGGGAAACTACGGTCGACCCCTCTGACGCGCACCAGTCTACGGAAAGCGACGGAAATGGGGAAGGGTCGCCCAGTCCAGGAGCCTGGGTCGCGCCATCCCAAGGGACCCCCGGGATCAGCCCCAGCCAAAACCGTATTCCCTAGAATGCTGCATGATTGGGCCTTGAGCACCACTTTTCGGGGCCAATCAGCAGGCCAGATCCCGCCCCCCGGACTCCCCATTTTCTTGCGGTCTCTGGACGCCTGCGAAGATTCGGAGCCCACCCCGGGAGAACACGCCCCCGACCCCCGAAGAAAAACCGCCCGGGTTTCATGGACTCGCCCACGGTCCCCGGACCAATCACTCGGCCAAGGGGGAGGCGAGCGAAGGCAGCCCAGTGCGCTGCGCGGCCCTCGGGCCGAAGCATGCGGGCAAAGTCCCCCGACGGATT
Source organism: uncultured bacterium (assembly GCA_937910685.1). GTDB lineage: Bacteria > Planctomycetota > UBA1135 > UBA1135. The sequence goes on along the minus strand of CALEMP010000180.1, from coordinate 23,796 downwards.
GCCCACCCACAGCATTTCCAATCACCGGTGCTCGACCCCTTGGAATCAGTCATGGAACTCGTGCGCCCTACTGAAACTGGATCATGACCGCATCGCTACCGTTGTCATTCGGGCGCCCTCTGTGGGGCCATATACCACAACTGAAAGTAGAGGGTCGAGCCCCATACACCTGCCCCTCCCTAGCTATGATCTCCTCTACGCACCTCATGAATCACCGTATCCAACGACACGAGACCTGCGACTCCACCAACGAACGCGCCCTGTGCGAGATGAATGACGGCGCAGCGCAACACGGGGACGTGGTGGTTGCGCGCCGGCAAACCAGCGGGCGCGGCCGGCGGGGCAACGCCTGGTGGAGCGAGTCTCCCGGAGGCCTCTACCTGTCCATGATCTGGCGCCCAGCCAGGGAAATCCACGCGGTGGTCTTGACCCTGGCGGGAGGACTCGCAGCCCTGGACTGTGCCCAGGATCTGGGGCTCACGGATGGCCTGCTCAAGTGGCCCAACGACGTGCTGGTAAACGGAAAAAAACTGGCGGGGATCTTGGCGGAGACCCGCGGTCTGGACCCGTCCCAGCCGAGCTATGTGATTGGCATTGGACTCAACGTGAGCCAAACGGACTTCCCCACAACCCTGACCGAGGAACGCGGAGTGACGAGCTTGGCCCAGGAGGGACTGGGTGCATCCCTCGATCAAGCCGAGGCCAGTTTGATCCAGGCCCTTGCCCAACGACTCAACCAGGCAGAAATCGACCCCCAGGGCCTTGGAAGCGACTTTCTCTCCGCAAGCAATTTGAGGGGCGCCGAGGTCCAGGTGCGCTGTGCAGACCAAGACCACCAGGGCCGGATTCTGGCCTTCGAAATCGGCACAGAACCGAGCCTGTGCCTTGAAACAGGGCCCGGGGCAATCACCCGTCTCGTGGCAGCCCACATCAACGGCCTGCTGCGCATCTGATTCTGCTCAAAAGCGGCAATCGGTGCCTCTCGGAGGCCTCTTCGGGATATGATCCTGCGCCAAGAAACGAGCTATGACACGCCACGACGGACGCCAACAATCGGATCTGCGCGACTTGCGCTTTGAACGCCACTTTACCGAGCATGCCCAAGGGTCTGTTCTCGCCTGCTTTGGACGTACACGCGTTCTGTGCACGGCCACCATCACCGACACGGTGCCGCGCTTCATTCGCGGTAAGGGTCAGGGCTGGATGACCGCCGAGTACGCGATGCTCCCCTCCTCCACCGAAGGCCGCAAGAGCCGCGATCGAGGGGGCAAGGTCGATGGTCGCTCGGTCGAGATCCAACGTTTGATCGGACGTTCATTGCGCGCGGTCGTGGACCTCAAGCGCATGCCCGAAAAAACCATCTGGATCGACTGCGACGTGCTGCAAGCCGACGGAGGCACCCGGACCACCGCCGTCAGCGGAGCCTGGATCGCACTGCACGATGCCTTCACTTGGATGAAGGAAAAGCGCCAACTGCGCGAGTGGCCTCTGATGGATCAACTCGGCGCGGTCAGCGTGGGCGTGGTCGACGGGCTCCCGGTCTGCGACCTCGACTACATTGAAGACAGCAAGGCAGATACGGACATGAACTTGGTGATGACCGGCAACGGTGAGTACATCGAGGTCCAAGGCTCCGCCGAAGGAGCTCCCTTCAACCGCACACAACTCGACTCCATGTTGGAATTGGGCGAAGCAGGCATCCAAAAAATATTCGCGGCCCAGAAGGCCGCGCTAGAAGGCTCCTGATCTTGGAACTCCTCCTCGCCACTGGCAATGCACACAAGGCCCAGGAACTGCGCGACCTCCTAAGTGGCATTCCTGTGACCGTGCTGAGCCCCCGCGATGTGGGAGGCCTGCCCGAGGTGATCGAGGACGGTGCAACGTTCCAGGAGAACGCCGCCAAGAAAGCAAGCAGCGCAGCCAAGCACACGGGGCGCTGGTGCCTTGCGGATGACTCTGGCCTCTGCGTGGATGCCCTCGAAGGTGCGCCCGGCATTCACAGTGCCCGGTATGCTGGAACCCATGGGGATGACGAGGGTAACAACAAGAAGCTGCTGCTCGATCTGGCCGAAGTGCCCGAAGAAAGGCGCAGTGCTGCCTTTGTCTGCTCCCTGGCCCTCGCGCGACCCGATGGGGAGATCGAAATCGTGATCGATGGACGCACGGAAGGCCGCATCTTGACGGAGCCCATGGGCGTGGGTGGCTTTGGCTATGACCCACTATTCCTGTTCTCAGAGCCCAACCTCGAACAAACAGGGCGCTGCTTTGCCAGCTTGACGCCGCCGGAAAAATCAGCAGTCAGCCACCGCGGGCGGGCTCTACGAGCCCTCGGCCAAGAGCTCACCGCGATCTTGGAGCAGACCTCATGAACACTCAGCACATCCGCAACTTTTCTATCGTTGCCCACATCGATCACGGCAAGTCCACCCTTGCGGATCGCATGCTTGAGCAAAGCGGCGCGGTTCAGAAGCGCGACATGAAAGCGCAGTTGCTCGACGACATGGAATTGGAACGAGAACGCGGCATCACCATCAAGGCCCGCGCCGTGACGATCCCGCACGTCAAGGATGGGGTGAAGTACACCCTGAACATGATCGACACTCCGGGGCACGTGGACTTCAACTACGAAGTAGAAAAGTCCATGCAAGCTTGCGAAGGCGCGATCTTGCTGGTGGACGCATCCCAAGGGGTCGAGGCCCAAACCGTGGCCAACGCCTATCTGGCCATCGAAGCGGACCTAGACATCATCCCGGTCCTGAACAAGACCGACCTGGCCCACGCCCGGCCAGATGAAGTTGCAGAGGAGATCGAAAACTCCCTGGGCATCGACGCAACCGATGCCCTGCGCGTGTCCGCCAAGAGCGGTGATGGAGTCTCCGAGGTGCTCGACGCAATCATCGACCGCATCGCGCCGCCCAAGGGAGACCCAGAAGCTCCCCTACAGGCCCTGATCTTTGACGCGGTGTACAACGAGTACCGCGGCATCATCGTTTATCTGCGTGTGATGGAGGGAACCCTCAATCAGCGGGACAAGGCCCTGATGATGGGCTCGGACAAGGCTTACGAAGCGGTGGAGATCGGGACTTTTTCACCGAAAATGACCCCCTGTAAAACCCTGGGGCCAGGTGAAGTGGGCTACTTCATCTCGAACATCAAGACCCTGAGTGATCTGCGCATCGGAGACACCCTGACCCTGCAGCACAAGCCTGCAGAAAAGATGCTGCCCGGCTACGACGAGCCCAAGCACATGGTGTTCGCGGACTTCTACCCCACCAACCCGGGCGAGTTCGAAGAGATGCGCGAGGCCCTAGAAACCCTGCTTCTGTCGGACAGTTCGTTCTCCTACGAGCCCGTCACCTCGGACGCCTTGGGCTTCGGATTCCGCTGCGGATTCCTCGGGCTCTTGCACATGGAAATTATTCAGGAGCGACTCGAACGGGAGCACGACCTGGACATGATCCAAACCGCGCCCTCCGTGACCTACAAGATCAAGCTCAAGAACGGCGAAGAGCAATGGGTCATGTCCCCTGGAGCCTTGCCCAGTCCTGACCAATACGAAGAGGTACTGGAGCCCATCGTGCGCGTCTCCATGTTGATCCCAACCGAATATGTGGGGGTCATGATGACGATCGCCACCGAACACCGTGGCGTTTATGTGCGCCAGGACTACCTGTCCACCACCCGCGTCCAACTGGTCTTCGACATTCCCTTGGCCGAGATCATGTACGACTTCTATGACAAACTGAAGTCCGCCACCCGGGGCTACGGGACCTTGAACTACGACCTGCAGGGGTACTTCGCCGACGATTTGGTCAAGCTCCTGATCCTGGTCAACGCAAAGGAAGTCGACGCCCTGTCGTCGATTGTGCATAAGAGCCGCGCCGACGTACGCGGCCGGGCTGTGATCAAGAAACTGCGCAAGGAAATCCCTCGACACCTGTTTGAGGTGCGCCTGCAGGCAGCTGTGGGCTCTCGAATCCTCGCGCGTGAATCCATCGCCCCCCTACGCAAGGACGTAACCGCCAAGTGTTACGGCGGCGACATCTCGCGCAAGCGCAAGTTGCTTGAGAAACAAAAGGCCGGTAAACGTAAGATGCGGCAGGTCGGCAACGTGGACATTCCACAGAAGGCCTTCCTCAGCATCCTCGGTGGCGACGACAAGTAAAGCCCCTGTCCCCACTCACGAACACAGCACCCTGAACACCAGCACACACACCGTGGCCAAAGACAAAGACAAGAAAAAAGGCGGCGGTCGTCCCTGGCGCGAAAACATCGAGGCCATTGCGGTCTCGGTAATTGTGATTGTGCTCTTCAAGTACTTTGTACTGGAGGCCTACAAAATCCCCACGGGTTCCATGCAGCCCACGCTCATGGGCTGGGACGACGGCAAGGGTGGTGGCGTCTTCGACCGAGTAGTGGTGGACAAGCTGAGCTATCGGTTCCGGGATCCCAAGCGTTGGGAGATCGCAGTCTTCCGCTACCCCCTCGATACGTCCAAGAACTTCATCAAGCGTTTGGTGGGCATGCCCGGTGAACACCTCAAAATCGAGAACGGCGACCTCTGGACGCGCCCGTCCGAAGAAGATCCCTGGGTCATCTTGCGCCGCCCCCCGCGCTTGCAAGATGTCCACTTCAAATCACTCGGCACGACCGGTGACTGGAAGGAGAACGGCACCTGGAGCCACACGGATGATGGGCTTATGGTTTCGGGCCCTGGCAGCGCACGTTTTCCACGCACTCGCTCGGCGGTAGTAGATCGTTACACCGATGGCTATCCCGGCGATTTGGTGCACGCGGTCAAGCCTAAACCTAGTGGATCCGGCCGCAACAAAGTGGGCGACTTACGGCTCTCCACAACCTTGACGGCGGATACCGACTGCACCCTGGTACGCCTTGAGTTGCTCGATGGACCCTACACCTACGCCCTCGAAATCCCCGGACCCGCCGCAGCACCCACAGAGAAAGCCAGGGTCATCGTCGCCGATGCCGGGGGTAAGTGGGGACAGGAGAACCTCTTCATCGATGGTGCCTTCAGTCTGGCCGACAGGGACGAGCTGGAAATCCAATTTCAAAATCTCGACGACCTGCTTGAAGTCCAGCTCGATGGCGAGGTGCTCTTCACTCTTGAAGTGCCCCCGGTGGCGCGGCATCAGATGTCTCGCAGTGGTGTTCAGCTGATCACGCGTGACGGTGGCGCCCACTTTGATGAGCTCCAAGTTGCGCGGGACGTCTTCTACACCGACGACCAAAAAGTCACCTCCTGGAAAATCCCAGAGGACTCCTATGTGGCCCTCGGCGACAACACCCAAGACTCCTCCGATGGTCGCGACTGGACCCTGCTTGGCTACAAGCTCGATGACGGCCGCGAGCTTTGGGGCAATCAGCGCTCCCGAGAAAACCCCCTCTTTGCCCACGGCATGCCAGGTGGACCCCAGATCTTTTTCCGGGACCAACTGGGCGAACGCCACATGTTCATGCAAGAAGAGGCGCTTCCTCTGCCTCCTCGTCCCTTGAGCTTCGTACCCCGCAATCTGGTGCGCGGGCGTGCTGTCGCAGTGGTCTGGCCAGCCTGGTCATCCTCCTATGGACTCTCACGATTTCAGTGGTGCCGCTGAGCACGAAGCCCTGAAGGCCGCCTTTAGCGCCACAAGCTATGAGGCCTTTGGCTTGGGGCAAGAGTTCAGCTTGCGCGTGGACCGGAACCACCCGGACCTAGATGCCCTGCTGCTGACGACCGCGCGCGAGCCTTGGGCTTTCCTGACCGCTTGGAATCCGCGCTCGACCCCCACGGGTAAGTCTCAGAACATCGCGGCCAACCAAGCCTTGGCCAAGCAGTTGGCACAGCTCACAGACCAAGACGACCGACCTCTCTTGGTGCTTCCCGGCCGCGGCGTGGGACCGGATGAGAGCTGGACGCCCGAAGAGAGCTTCCTCGTGCTGGGAATCTCATGCGAGCAGGCCGAGGCCCTCTGCAAGCAATTCAGCCAGTGGGCTCGGCTCGCAGGGGAGCGCGGCTCTCTAGCTGGCCTGATCTGGACGGATTTCTCGAACTGCCAGCCAAGTTAGCACAGAGATAAGCGGGTACCTTTTCGGGAGGCAAGGGCCGCGACAAGAGGTAGCCCTGTATCTCGTCCACGCCAAGGACGCGCAAGAACTCAAGCTGCCGCTCGGTTTCGACCCCTTCAGCCACAATCGAAAGGCCAAGGCTTTGGCCCAAGATGACGATCGAGGTCACAATCGCAGCGTCACCCGGATCAACAGCGAGGTCATCCACAAAACACTTGTCGATCTTCAGAGTGTCTACTGGGAAGCGTCGTAAGTACGAGAGCGACGAGTACCCCGTTCCAAAGTCATCAATGGCGATAGCAACACCGAGGCTCTTGAGCTTGTGCAGGTCCCGGATGACTCCCTCGGGATCTTCAACCATCAGACTCTCGGTGACCTCTAGCTCTAGCCGCGAGGCATCCAGCCCGGATGCTTGCAGAGCCTCCTTGACCGCCTCCAAAGGTCCGTCACCCGTGAACTGAATCGGAGATAGGTTCACAGCGATGCGCACCTCCGGCGCACCAAGTACATCCCAGGCCGCCATCTGAGCGCAAGCCTCGTGCAGAACCCACGTGCCGATCTGAATGATCATGCCGCTTTGTTCCGCAATAGGAATGAACTCCACGGGCGAGAGCAACCCGCGGGTCGGGTGCTGCCAGCGTACGAGGGCCTCAAATCCGCGCACCTTGCCCGTCTCGGAATCACACCGGGGCTGATAGTGCACGCGAAGTTCTCCCCGGTCCCAAGCCCCATACAAATCATGTTGCAGGGTGGTTTCCGCTTTCGTTTGAAGTCCCCCGGAGTTTCCGCCTTGGGCAAGGAACTGGGCCAGGGATGCATGAATGGGTAGGGGCAGCATCGCGTCGAATCCTGCCGCCGCAATCTCTTCAAGAGACACGCCGTCCCGCGGATCCAGCAGGGCGATGATTCTCGAGAGGGGCGCGAGGTGATGAATCTTGGAGCGCAATTGGCGCAGGTCCCCCATCAATTGCCCAACACCTAGAAAGATGGTGCAGCCGTCCATGTCGTCATAGCATGCGAGACGAGACAGATCGGCACACGATCTCAGACCAGGGAGGGCCTGCGTCAACGCACGCACCTCTTCAAGGTCGGTGGAATAGAGAATGGGTTTATTCATGCCGGACTCCTGAATCGGAGAAGACTCCTACAGGTGGTAGCCAGACATTTATCGGCAGGACCTGAGGCTCGACCTAAGACCTAGGAGCCATGACCGCCCGTCCGTTGGAAACCGCCCTCGACCCGTGCCATTAATGAGAAAATGGGCCTCCGTACACGAGTGCAAGAAGGGCCGGAATCCTCCCCCAGCACCGTGGATCGCGGATTCGGGAGATCTCTTCACGTGCCGCCCCGAACGAACCTCAGATGTCCCGTTCCGGGACACGAGCGGTCCACTCTCTGAAATCTCAGCCGGCTCAGCTCTTCGCTGCGAGCCGGCGCAGCACATAGCACAGGATCCCGCCGTGACGGTAGTACTCTGCTTCCGCCGGTGTGTCGATGCGCACGCGTGCTTCGAACTCGGTGGTGGCGCCATCACCACCCGTGGCGCAAACCTGCACCTTGGCCCCCGTCGGTCCATCCCCGGCGTAAAGCGCCTCAAGACCGGTGATCGCGTAGGTCTCAGCGCCAGTCAAGCCCAGGGCCGCGGCGTTATCTCCTTCCAGGAATTGCAGGGGCAACACGCCCATGCCCACCAGGTTCGAACGGTGAATACGCTCGTAGCTCTCGACGATGCAGGCTTTGACGCCCAAGAGCGACGGTCCTTTACCCGCCCAGTCGCGACTGGACCCGGTACCGTACTCCTTGCCCGCCAGCACGATTGAAGGCACGCCGGCCTCCACATACTTCATCGCCGCGTCAAAGATCGACATGGTTTCGCCCGAGTCATGGTGCAAGGTCACGCCACCCTCAATTCCAGGGGTCAAGAGGTTCTTGATGCGCACGTTGGCAAAGGTGCCGCGCATCATGACCTCGTGGTTTCCACGGCGGCTGCCATAGGAGTTGAAATCCCCCTTAGCGATGCCGTGTTCTTTGAGGTAAATCCCTGCCGGAGAATCTTCCGCAATCGAACCCGCGGGAGAAATATGGTCTGTGGTGATCGAATCGCCAAACAAGCCCAACACCCGCGCGCCGCTGATGTCGCTGACCGCTCCGGGCTCATGACCCATACCTTGGAAGTACGGCGGGTGCTTGATGTAGGTCGAGTTCGCATCCCACTCAAAGGTCGAGCCGCTGCCAGCATCGATGGCTTGCCAAGCTGGCGAGCCGGCAAGTACATCGTCGTAGCTGGAAGAAAATTGGGCACGGGTGATACAGCGAGAGACGGTTTCGGCCACCTCGTCCGCACTGGGCCAAACATCCGCCAGCATGACCGGCTTGCCATCAGATCCAATGCCCAGGGGCTCTTGGGTCAAGTCGATGGTGGTGCTGCCAGCAATTGCATAGGCAACCACCAAGGGCGGCGAAGCGAGATAGCTCGCCCGCACCTTTGCATGCACGCGCCCTTCAAAGTTGCGGTTGCCCGAGAGCACGCTCGAAACCACTAACTCGCCATCGCTGATGGCTTGGTCGATTGGCGGCAACAACGGTCCCGAGTTGCCGATGCAAGTGGTGCAGCCATAGCCCACCAGGTGGAAGCCCAAGGCCTCAAGGCCCGGGGTCAACTCCGCCGCGTCGAGGTAGTCGGTGACCACCTTGGATCCCGGGGCCAGACTGGTCTTGACCCAGGCCTTAGATGTCAGGCCCTTTGCGTGGGCTTTTGTCGCCAACAGACCCGCTGCCACCATGACCGAAGGGTTCGAGGTGTTGGTGCAGGAAGTGATTGCCGCGATCACCACGTCCCCATGGGTCAGATCAAATGACTCCTCCCCCACGGTTACAGGCACGCTGCGGTCCTCGTCTTTGATTCCCACCGCAGTCAGGATCTGCTTGCGAGCGGTGGCAAAGGTGCTGGACATATCCGCCAAACTCACCCGGTCCTGAGGGCGCTTGGGTCCAGCCAAACTGGGCTCGATTGTGCTCATGTCCAGTTCCAGAAGCGCCGTGTACTCGGGCTCCGGATCATTCGCACCGCACCAAAGGTCTTGCTCCTTGGAATAGGCCTCAACCAAGGCGATCGACTCTTCGTCCCGGCCGGAAAGGCGCAAGTAGTCCATGGTCTTCTGGTCCACTGGGAAGAATCCACAGGTGGCGCCATATTCGGGGGCCATGTTCGCCAAGGTCGCACGGTCGGCCAAGGGCAAACCGCTCATGCCCGGGCCAATGAACTCCACAAACTTACCCACCACTCCATGAGCCCGCAGCAATTCCACTACGGTCAATACCAAGTCTGTTGCGGTGGTGCCCTCGGGCAACTCACCAGTCAGGCGCATGCCCACCACCTGAGGAATCAGCATGGAAACCGGCTGGCCGAGCATGGCGGCTTCCGCTTCGATGCCACCCACGCCCCAGCCCAAAACACCCAGGCCATTGATCATGGTGGTGTGACTGTCCGTGCCCACCAGAGTGTCGGGATAGGCCCAGCCATCGTGATTCATGACCGTGCGCGCGAGGTATTCCAAGTTCACTTGGTGCACAATCCCAGTCTCGGGGGGCACCACGCGGAAGTTCTTGAGGGCACCTTGACCCCACTTCAAGAACGCATAGCGCTCGTTGTTACGCTCGAATTCAAGGCGCGCGTTTTCAGTCAAGGCATCTGGGCTGGCATAGCGGTCCACCTGCACCGAGTGGTCGATGACCATCTCGGCCGGCTGCAGGGGATTGATCTTGTTGGGGTCGCCACCCAGAGCTGCCATGGCCGTGCGCATGGCGGCCAGGTCCACCACCGCGGGAACGCCGGTGAAATCTTGCATCAAAACCCGCGCGGGACGAAAGGCGATCTCTCGGGAGGGAGCCGCCTTGGGATCCCAATCAGCCAGGGCCTTAATGTCCGCCACCGTGACGCTTTCCCCGTCCTCATGGCGCAGCAGGTTTTCCAACAGCACGCGCAGGGAATAGGGCAAGCGGTTGAGGTTGTGGCCCGCAGCAGTGAGCGCGGAAAGTCGTGCTATCTGAAAACTCTGATCGTTGACAGAAAGAGTGCCGTGGGACTTGAAGGAATCGGTCATGGTGCTGAAAAGGGTCGGTCAGGGGCAGAGTTGGGGCAAAGGAGAATAACCCCAGCCGCCCCCATGAGCGAGCACTGGAGCCCGAGTTCTCTGCCAAGGTCCGGCCCCGCGCCCCGCAGAGGCGAACACGGTTGCCTCGAATACTTGCCATTGGTCCCGGGACTTCGCGGCCCAGATTACCCATGCCTCAGGCTTACCTGCCGAGGCAACAACGTTGCTGCACATGGGGCCCAAAACCACTTGTAGCCCCCACCAACACCACCGAGTCAGGACAGGCCACGCAGTTCACCGCCTGATAAATCGGATCGGCAGCGAGATCGAGCACACAGCGCTCCAACCAAATCGTCCCCGCTCCAGACATGCAACCGGCCCGACTGCGCACCATGCAATCCCGCAAGGTCGCACGCGAGCTTGCCGAACGACCCTGGATTGTTGGCCGAGCGCCAGAATCTAAAACACAACGGTCGAAGCGCGCCTCGCCACCCTCATCCAGGTAGATGTTGCCCCCCAAGAAACTCGAGTTGCGCGCATCCAGGACACTGCCCTGGGCCAGCCAAACTAGCTGGGAATTGCTGATCAAATCCAAGTCACCGACGCGGCACTGGTCCATCACCAAGGACGCGCCCGTAGCTTGCACCGCTCGCTGGGTCCCGCTCAGCACGACCCGGCGCATGAGCAGCTCGGTGTCCAGGGCCCAAAGCGCGCTGGTACGTTCTCCCTCGATGGTCAGATCCTCCAGCACAACGTCCCGGCAACCGTCCACACGCAGAGTGCCCACCAAGACCGTGCCCTCTACGCCCTTGAGACGCATGCCGCTGACCCCCATGGCTTGTGAACTGACGCCCTCTGACAGCAGATGCCTACCCTCAGGAATCAAGATGTCCACATAGGCTGATTTTTTGCGGGTGAGTTCGATCAAGATCCCACGCAGGGCACCCTCGTCATCGGGGGGAACCACGATTTGCTCACGCACCCCATCGGGCAAGGGCCAGGAATCGAGCTGCAAGGCAGCCAACTCCCGCTGTGCCCGCATCAAATATCCTTCGCCATCTAACAGCGTGCCCACAATGTCGAGCAAAGCCTGGGAAGAGATCCTGTTGGACTGGAACTCCGGCTCAAGGGCCGGCCGCACCCGCTCCAACATGCGCAGGGCAAGTTCGGCGGATTCCAGGGTGCCCGCATCCGGTGGATTTTCGGCCTGCTCCAGGAAATGTGCCACCGACAAGAGCGCCATGGCCCGGTCCCCGCGCCCAGCATCCACAGTTCCGCGAATGAATGATGCCAGTTCTTGGGGCGCACCCAACTGCAACTCCTGCACCCAATTTTGTGGTTCGCGCAGAGGACGCCGGTCGGGGGGCAGCAGCACTAGCGCATCGCTGGGTTGATCCAACACGAGCGGCGGCTCCGGGTCATCCAGCATCAAGTCAATCAAGGTAAGCACCGCTGGATCCGATTCCGCTTGGGCCGCCAGGCGTAGCCAATCGGCCGACCTCGAGCGACCCGCCAAGCCAAGCACCGCCAGTGCCCGGTCCAAGGCATGGCTGGCATCGAGCCCCCGGGGTATATCCCCCTCCAACCCCTCTTCCATCGCAGCAGACAAGAGCACCAAGCGTTGGCCGCCCGCGCCAAATCCTCCCGAGAGCAACAGATCGCGCACGGACGAGTGCACCTCTGTGCCGCTTGCGGAAGCAACCAAGGCCGCCTCCAGGGCTGGCAACGCATCGGCCCCGAGGGCCAACAGCAACGTGCGCGCTTGCAAGCGCTGGCCGTAGGCCTCGTCCAGCAATGCGTCCAGACCCCGTTGAACTAAGCGCTCAAGCTCGGAAGAGTCTTCACGATCCACGAGCAACACGCTGAACGGTTCCGAGGCTGCCGACCGCGGGCCGCCCTCGTATTCCTGCCGCGCTCGCAAACGCACTATGGGCAAGGCATCGCTGCCCACCTCTCGCGTGAATTCCAGGGTCCGCTCCCCCGCGGCGCCCACCATCAGTGGTGCCCAGTGTCCTTCGCTGTCGACCTCCTCCAAGACCAAACGCACGCGATCACCAGCGGGCACCGTTGCTGACAGGGATTCAAACTGAACACCCACCAGGCGGCCCTTTGATTCCACAGTTGGTCCTTTAGGCGCGCTCGGAAACAGACCGGTGCCGGACAAGTCCATTTGACGCCAAAACAAAAGGGCCCCATCGGGACCCGCCCGGGAGTGAATCCGCACGGGGATTCCCTCTGGGGTGAGCAAGCAGATGGAAGCCCCCGTGGGTAGTACGTGCTGGCGGTTGGCCTGAACCACGTCCTGAAGCCAAGGGACCGCGGGCCGCCAGGAAGATGAAACGGGAGGGGCGGGCCCGGATCGTTTGCTGATCTGCTTGGCCGCAGTGCCCACACGCATGCCCTCGGCCAAAGCAAAGATCAGGTTCTGACCCTGATTCTGAGTCACCTCCACATGATGGGTCTCTCCGTCGATTGCGCCGGTCAGAAGATTCCAGCGAGCCCCCGCGGGTAGCACCCCGGGCATATCCAGAGAGCGCACCTGCCGCACCACTCGAACCCGCGCCCCAAGGCCTCCACCACCGAGGCCTGTCACGCGGTACTCCATCAAGCCCGGCCCCCCTATGGAACCGGTCCAGCTTCCCCCTTGAACTTCATCCAGGCTGGTAAACTCCTGATCGCGCCCCGCAGCGCGGCCTTCGATCAAGTAACTCGCGCCCTCGGTCGCATCCCAAGTCAGTTGGATCTTATTCTCGTCTAGACGGGCGACGACTCGACTCGGGTCCCGCACCAGCTTGGTCACCTCCGCCCCTGCACGGGCCAGTTCCAAAGAAATCCCGTCTTCCCAAACCCCAAGCACGCGAACGTAACCCCAGGAATCGTCCTTGCCTTCAAAGAGGTACTCGGCCCCCGCCGTGAACATGCGCTTGCCGCGCTTCTTGGAACTCTCACGCCGAATCATCCCCAGGGGCTGGCCGGTTTCCTCACCAGCCAAGAGCATCAAAGGGGCAACCCCGTCCAGCAGGTCCCTGCGCTGAACCAAGTCCGTTCGAGACGCACCCTCGGCTAGGATTTCACCTGTGAGCAAGTCCAGTGAACGACCCGAAGGCAGCCAGACGTCTCCTGCGGACTGCCACCCAAGAGCAATCGGCCCGCAGGCAATAGGATTCGAGGGCGCAGCAACCAAGCCACCCCAGAGGATCAAAGCACCGAATAACATGCCCCAAGGATAAGGCCTCTCCTGCTGAGGGTTTGCTCCAATCCCCCCCATGCGGCCCGGCATCCCGCCCAAGAGCCCACACACACCGATTTTGCCCCTCCAGCGTTGGCCTTTTTCTCTGTCTCGGCCTATGATCCCCTCACACGAAACTCGGGGAAGTAGCTCAGTTGGTAGAGCGTCGCGTTCGCAACGCGGAAGTCGAGGGTTCAAGTCCCTTCTTCTCCACCAGCTTCGGCTCTCGGCTCGTGAGCCTCAGTTCGCTGAGTGGTATTGGATAAGTCCACCCGCCCGATAGTCAAAACCGCAAGTGCGGCCCTTGGAGCCAGAGCAGAGGAATCGCAACTTCCTGACCGGGCGTGCTTGAGCACCTTTCATCGCTCGATGGTGCGAGCCGGCCTCTACCTGTAACCAACCGGACCTCTCCCGGGCCCTCCAGGTCGAGGAGCCTGAATGAGTTGGCAGTGCCTAGGGGGCTACGGATTGCGGACGATTAGCTCGACCGGCGCCAGCAGCCCGCCCGCGATGTTGCCAATCATGTTCTTGATCTTGGCTTGCGTGCTCGCCTGCATCAGGGTGTGCAAGCCCAACGGGGAGGGAGGGGCTCAGGTGGTACCCGAACAGTGGGGTAAGATTGGGCCGGGTGCTTGAGCGGTTGGAGTCTCTAACCCCTCCTGACTAAAAGCCCTCGACCACGCAGATGAAGGGGAAGCGAAGCTGGGAGTTATGCCGTTCTGGGTTTCTCGGCCCCTCTGTCTCGTCGCCGTAGCGGTTGAGCAGGCCCTGGCTCTTGAGGACGAAACACAACGCGTAAAAATTACCCGGGGTCTCGAGGGGAGCTCTTCCAACCATCGCCTCCCCCCAAGGCGTGCGCTCTCCCTCAGCATCAACCCCCATGCCAGTCCATCCAGGCCTACGTGAGTGGCTTGGATGCCATGCGATGCCTAACCAGGTCATGCTGTCACTCGCGTTCGACTCCAGAAGATACTGCACAAAGTCCAGGCCTAGATCACACTGAGGCGTGGGCAGATGACCTCCTCGCTCGTGGCAATAGCGCTCAGCGTCGTGAAAGGTCATTTTTTCTTTGATGAAGAAGTACTCCTTACCAAGCGCCGTCCCCAGCGAGACGAGCTCACCCCGTACGCTCTCAGGCGCCTCCGGCGTGGGACAGTCCAGGCCGCCAGCTTCCATGTAGCGAATTAGACCCTTGATGTAATCGGCATAGAAATCATCGCCGCGACGAACCGCATCCTTCTTCCAGCCCTTCAAAAGATCTTGGAGGTCACTTCGGCGTGTCTCTATTGATTTTGCGAAGGCTTTATTACCCCGCTTGTAAGCGGAACTTTTCCGACGCTTCGCTTGCGCCTTAATGTCCTGCTCGTCGAGCTTCTCAGCCTGCTGCCAGTAAGGTGCGAGGACCTTCTCCACCTCCTCCTCAGTCAAGACATCCCAGGGCGCCGGCAGAGGGGAACGGCCCCACTCACAAATCCACCGGGAACCGGTAGCCAAGTTCCAACTGATGAGCCCAGATTGGATCTCCTCGCTCCCCTCCGCTTGGAAAAGCGTGAGCCCTGCGTGGTGCTCACCCCACCTGAAGTTGCTCGGCTGAGGGGGCACGCCCGTCCTGTGAAAGAGGTGCATGTCCACCTTGCGCCCGCTCTGCCAGATCCACTCCCCCTCCCTGATGGAGTCACTCGCCCCCACCCAATAGTTCAGCACATGCGGCTGCATCGCATCGAGACGAGGAGTGGCATTTTGATCGATCACCTGCGTCCCAAGAAAGTTGAGCTCAGCCCTCGACTCCACACAGGCCAGATACCCGCCGCGCTCTTCACACCATCGCTGCGCCTCAAGCCAACCCAGCTGCCCGTTCACACACGCGTAGTCGTGGCCCTTAAAGATGTGCGTCGCAAGACCTCTTATCCTCCGGCGCTTCGCTGGCTTCTCGTGGGCGTTAAGCGCCACGGGAATCTCTCCTCCCCCCCGTATGCGGTCAACCAGGCCCTTCAGGACGCCTATGACCTCACGAGGATCTCCCTTCTTACGTTGATCCGCAACGACCTCTTCAATTCCCGAGATGAGCTCTTTTCGGAGCGCGTCCATCTCTTCCATCCTTGAGGTGCGCTCGGTGTTGAAACCTTTGTTCACCGCTGCAGTGGTCTCCCTATGCCGTGCGATTAGTTGATTGACAATGCGGTCCTGCTCGGTGAAGAGCTCATAGAATTGGGGCGATACCCAATGCTCATCACACCAACGCTCAATCAGGCTCAGCTCTTCCTCGTCTTGGCCTAAGAAGAGGGTCGCTGTTGAAGTTTCGACAACAACCAGGGATGACGCATCCGCCCCCATGATGACGGAGAGAACGAGGATGGCTGCGTGCATACCTTTCGAAAACTGCTTCATAAGTAAAGTGATTCCTCCACTTCTCGGTGACTTGCGGGGGCTACGATGCACGTGATTCTAGCAAAGGAAGATAAGGGGTTCAAAGGGCTCCAGGCCATAGCCCAAGTCTAGACCAGGTCTGAACCGACTCCGTCAACCCGCTCAGGGGTGCGGCTTAGGCCCTCGCAAGCGCGCCTGGACTCTATTGGAGATGCAGGGCCGAGATTTGCCCTCATAAGCCCCGGCTCAATGCGTGAAAGACACGCGCCTCACCGTGGCCGATTCTTGCGCTTGGTCGGCAGGGTTCCTGCTTTCTCGTCTTTCAAAAACCGGGTCACGGTTTCGATCAGGCCGTCGCTAAACCGCTCCAACTGCCAATCCTGGATGCCTTCGATGCTCTCCAGTTTCGCTTGAGTGTTAGGTCTGTCTAGAGCCAAGCGGCCCAAGATATGCCGATTGAGCACATAGGCACTTTCGATGCCTAACGAATCGGACACCTTCTTACGCCAACGCTTGAGGCGTTCGTGCAACTCCTGAGTTGCATCATCCATGTCCAGGGCACCGGCCTTGCGAGGGGCGCGGGGCATCTTCTCGATGGGGTCGGCTTCGAGGCCGCGGACTACCGCGTCCAAGACCATGTCGCCCATACGGGTGGCCATACGCGGAGTGAAACCCTTGATCGCAGTCAATGCCCGGTAGTCCTTGGGACGACGATGGGCCACGTCAAGCAGAGCTTGGTTGTTGATCACGCGAAACGTGGGCTTGTCGCTCTCGCGGGCCAGACTATCGCGCAGAACAAAGAGTTCCTTGAACACCGCTCGCTGCACGGGGCTCAATTCCCGGGCGCCCTTGACCTTTACAAAGTCGTTGGGCTGCACCTCGGCCTGCACTGGGCGCAGTTTTTCCAGTCGGCGGCACTCACTCTCGACAATCATCAAGCGATCGCGCTCCACGCACTCCGCATACAACTGCTCGTAGAGCTCCGGCAAGTAATGTGTATCAAGCCGCGCGTAATCGATTTGCTTATCGCTCAGTGGCCGCTTCGACCAATCCGAACGCTGCATGGACTTATCCAATTGCACGTCGAAACGGGCGGAGATCACATTGGCCAGGCCCGGGCTGTTCGACCCGAGCACCGCCGCTGCCACACGCGTGTCAAAGAGCCCCTCCAAGCGGAACTCGTGCAGGGCCCCCAGCAACAAGATGTCGAACTCCGCATCGTGCAGGAGTTTGATCCGCTCGGGATCCGCCAGCATCTCGCCCATGGGGCTGAGATCTAGGTCCGCAAGTGGGTCGACCAGCCAATCACGCCCGCCGGCGGTGATCTGTACCAAGCACAGTTTCTGGTGGTAGCTGAAAAAAGCGTCCGCCTCTGTGTCCACAGCGATCACGCGCTCGTTCTCGAGGGAGCCCATCAATTCGTCCAAGCCCGCCGCATCGGTGACGACGGTGGGAGGTCGGAGGTGATTGGGCATGAGCGCGAAACTAGGCTGAGGTGGCAAAAAACGCCCCTGAAGGAACCGAAGCCCCCCGGGAACCGGGAGGCTTCGGAATGCAGGGATGGCGAGGGCGACGGGACTTGAACCCGCAACCTCTGGCGTGACAGGCCAGCACTCTAACCAATTGAGCTACGCCCCCGCATTGGGGCGGAGTCTAGTGGGCTAGAGGTCTCCTGTCCACTCCCCTTGGGGGTAGTTCCCCGAGAAAGCCCCATGTTCCAGGAGATTCTGGGCCGTAGCTCGTGGGGCTGGGCCGGTACAGGCTATCCTGGGTTGGTGGTCTCTCCTCCCGTCCTGCGCGCCCTCGGCCGGCACCCTTTTGATGCCCGAGCCACCATCACCCTGATGGTTCTGGGCGGTGTCCTCTCCGTGATGGCTTTTTCGGGCGCCGACCTGGATGTCCTGCTGCTGGACGAGCGCACCTGGAAGCTGCTCCCCTGGACCCTCCCGACCAGCGTTCTTCTGCACGGCAACGCCATGCATCTGGGCTTCAACTTGCTGGTCCTCTGGCAGCTGGGCCGGGTGGTAGAAGCTATCTGGGGCACCTGGCGCACGGTTTTATTCTTCCTATTCCTCGCAATTGGCTCGCAAAGCGCCCAATGGGCCCTCTCCGGGCCGGCGGTCGGGCTGTCGGGGGTGGTCTATGGCCTCTTCGGCCTGCTTTGGGCCGCCAGCCGTTGGCACGAGGACAAGCTGGGCCTCTTGAACCCATCCGTGACCCGCATGCTGGTGGGCTGGTTCTTCCTCTGCATCCTCTTGACCGAGATGGGCACCCTGCGCATCGCCAACACCGCCCACGGTGCGGGCGCGATCTTGGGCGCGGCCCTGGGCTGGAGCCTCTCTGGCCCGCGAGATCGCCGTGGATGGAAGTGGTTCCTATTCCCCGCCCTGACCCTTCTCTTTGTGCTCGCAGGCCAGTTCGGCCGGCCCTATCTCAACTTCTCCCCCAGCCGGGCGCGAGAGGTCTTCGCCATCGGCTACGCCCAGGAACAAGCGGGTCAGGATCAAGCTGCCCTCGAATCCTTCATGGAAGCCACGTCCATTTTGCCCAAATTCGAAGAGGCTTGGTGGAACCAAGGTGTCTGCCTGCAAAAGCTGGGATTCAGGGACGAGGCCGAGGCTTGCTTTAAGCGCTCGAAGGAACTGGGACATGGGGACGACGAAGAGTGAGTCTCTGAAGGGAGCCCCTACGCCTCTCGGACGGCTTCTCCACCTGTTTACACGGACCCAATGCGCACACAACCAACCCAGTTCCAAGTCGCCATGGCAAGCTTCGTCCTGGTCCTTGGAGTCCAGGCTTGCAAGGCCCCCACCACCGCAGATCCGACGCAGCCCCACGCGCCGACGATCCATGTCATCAACTGGAACACCTACCACCTCTTCGATCACCGTGCAAAGATCGAGCCCGCCACTCAATGGCTTGCGGAACAAGCCCCGGATCTGCTCGCCCTGCAAGAGACGCTCCATATCAAGGAGGCGGGGCTCCAGGAATTAGCCAAGAGCTGGGGCCACGATTACGCGGTGATGCACAAGGAGAAGGGCTATCCCGTTGCGCTCACTAGCTCCGCGCCCATCGAAGTCATCCAACGCAGGGTCAAGGGTTTCCACCACGGCTACCTTCACGCGCGCACCCACGGGATCCATGTGTTCGTGGTGCATTTCTGGCCATCCAAAGTGGGTGAGGCGGTCCAAATATCTGAAGCAGCAGCCGCCTTGGTGGAAGCCGGTAAGCCCGTGATCGTGATGGGAGACTTCAACGGTAAGATCCGATTTGACGAGGCCTATCTCAAAGAGAACGGATTTCACACCCAAGAGGACGGATCCGCCCTGCTCGATTACCGCTTGACCGATGCCTTCTTGGACAGGGGTTTCGTGGAGCTGATCAGCGAGCACAGCCCGGACCACCTCTACACCTTTGGCGCCCCGGCCCTGATTCCGCGCTGGGCCAAGACCATGGAAGAGGTTCGTTCGCGCCGGCGCCGCATCGATTTCATCTTTGCCAGTCCTGACCTTGCGGCTGGCTGTGAGTCAGCCGTTGTACGGACGGATGATGAGCATGAGGGCTTGTACTCGGACCACTACCCGCTGCAATGTGTTCTGGAGCTGCCGAATGAGGATCGCGAACAACCGCCGCAGAGCAGCCCGTGATGGCCCATGGGGAATGATCCCTAGCGGTGGGTCCTGCTGTGAGGATTTGAGGTTTGGGCACTGCTACAAGGCCCCAATCGAAGAGAGCCAAAGCCCCCGTTGATCCAAACCACCGAGCCCTTGGCTTCATCGGGGAGCGGCCCCTGCCTATGGCTCCACGGACTTCGCCGGTCCCTCGGCAACCTTGCTCGCCTCCCAGGCATTGAGCAAACAAGCCAAGTCTTGATCGGACATGGGACCATCCAGTGAATCTTCCATCGCCCGAAAACGTGATTCGAAACGCCGAACAGCACGACGGCAAAGAGCTTCGGGGTCTAGGTCGAGGTACCGCGCAAGGGTCGCGCTGGCCAACAACAGGTCGCCGAGTTCATGCTCGACTGCGGGTCGGTTTTGCCCGGCGGGCGCAGTGCCCGGGGCTGCATCGAGGTCGTCCTTGGAGAGCTCCTCTCGCAGCTCCCCCAACTCTTCGATCACCTTGTCCAAGGCCCCCGCAATGGTGGGCCAAGCAAACCCGGCGCCGATTGATTTACCAGAAGCACGAGCCACGCGCTGCAGAGCGGGCAAGCCCGAGGGGATACCCGCCATGGCGCTGGAGTCCTCCCCACCCGACTGCCGCTCGGCACGCTTGATGGCCTCCCATTCCTTTCCACCAAACTCACCCACATGGGCGGGATCAAAAACATGGGGGTGGCGGCGAATCAATTTTTGAGCGCAGTGTTCCGCAGCTGCGCCGAGGTCGTAGCGCCCGTCATCCTGCGCAATGCGGCAGATCATCAGCACCCCCAAGAGTGCGTCTCCAGCTTCGGCCTCGGCTTGAGCGACCGTCCCCTCCTCGATGGCCTCAAGCCACTCATGGGCCTCCTCAATCAAATACGGCGCCATGCTGGCCTCGGTCTGTTCCCGATCCCAGGGGCAGCCATCAGGGGCGCGCAAGCGGTCGATCACGGCCAGCAGATGGCGCAACCCTAGGAGGCGCGGATCATCAGGGGGGACAGGCTGGATGGAAGTCATGAAAGCACCTTACGGCGCGCTGGATTTGGGAGCACCGTATCAGGTTCAGCAGTAGGGCACTGGATCCTGGATGCCCGCCTCGCGGAAGCCTTCGAGGCGCAGGTGGCAGGCGTCGCATTGGCCGCAGGCGAGGGTCTTGGGGCCTCGTTGCACGGGATCATAGCAAGTGTGAGTCAGGCCGAAATCCACGTCCAGTTCCAGACCCCGTTCCACGATCCCCTGCTTGCTGAGCTTCATCAAGGGCGCGTGAATCCGCAAGGCCTTGTGCTCTTCTGCGCCAGCAGCGGTGGCGAGTTGAGCGAGATTCTCAAAGGCGCTCAGGAACTCCGGGCGGCAATCGGGATAACCCGAAAAATCCACGGCGTTGACACCCAAGAACACGTCGGTTGCGCCCAATACCTCGGCCCAACCCAAAGCAATCGACAAGAAAATCGTGTTCCGGGCGGGGACATAGGTACTGGGCACACCCTTACCTATGTCCTTGCGCTCGCGCCCCTTGGGCACGTCGATGTCAGCAGTCAAAGCACTGCCCCCGAGCACGCCTAGATCCACCAGCACAGTGCGGTGATCGGCAGCGCCCAAAGCCGATGCCACGCGCTCGGCGGCAAGCAGCTCTTGGCGGTGACGCTGGCCATAGTCGAAGGACAGGGCGTGGGTGCAAAAGCCAAGGGCCCGGGCTTCGGCCAAGACCACAGCGCTGTCCATGCCGCCGGAAACCAGGCAGACAGCGGGGAGGGGATCAGGGGAAGCGCTCATGGATGGGTCAGAATAGCGCAGGGGCAGGCCCCCGAAGGAGCCTGCCCCGGCTAGAGAAGACGTCTTTTTATGGACCCTATTTCTAGGTGTCAATGTCAAGCAAAGCCACGGTCTCCTTGACGGTCCCCATCAGCTCCGCCGTGCAATACACGACCAATGCGTTGGTGCGGGAATCGGCGATCGCAGCAAAATTAACCCCTGCTGCCCCGTCGAACAGTCTGTGCACATGCCTTGCAGCTTCGTTAGCTGTGGCATGGGTCAAGGCAATGCCCGCCAGAACCATTTTCACAGGTGCTGCCTCTTCCTCGGTTTCTTCGCTGGCTTCTTCGCCCTCAGCTGCCTCAACATTTGCGGCCCCCGCCTGATCAACATCCCGCAGGGTCCGCAACCAACCCGCCACGGTGGGCATGGGACCAACAAGGTAAATGGTGTTGTCGCCAAGGGCCACCGCCTTCAACAGAGAGGGGGAGTGAACCGCTCGCATGGCGTTAGCAAGCTGGCGGGCGCCTACTGACTGCAGAGGATAAACGGTGGACACGATCAGGGCTGGATGGTCTGCATCTGCAAGGATAGCCTCAGGAGACATATTGAATGTAACCCCAAGATCAACCGGCTCATTCGAGCTCCACACCTCAATCATGAACGGTTCGGCGCTGCGCAGAATCTTGAAATAGAAGCCCTTAGCGCTAAGCATGTGCTCAGTCATGGATTGCACCGCGTGAACTGGCAAAACCGCGCCCCCTTTCAAAGCGCAATTTGTGGTTTCAAGCCTGAGTCGCACCTGTTCAGTCAACAACACCTGCTGGTTGGTGACCTCGCCGTACTTTTCCACCAAACTCCACAGGCTTGGGCACCGAAGCTCGGCGCCCTCTTCGGATGCCAACTCGGGAAGAATCAATGCAGCTTGTGCCGGGGGGAAAAGAGTGCCCGTGGGAGTGGTCCCAGCGGGCAATACGATGGGAATCAAGGGGGCCGATGCGGAGGAGAGGCCAAAGGCCAGGGCAGCAGCGATTAGAGTCGGGTTGATAGTCATAGAGTTACTCGTTCTTCAAGGTTAGACGAATCCGGATTACCTCAGCGAAAGGCAAGCCTCTAGGGGTTCCGGACCTTCGGAGGCCCCTAGGCAGTTGTAATACGACTGATCCCAGGAGGTATTCCCACAGGTCCCGTTTGGCCGTTGCGTTTTGGCCGAAAGAGCCTACATTAGCGTGCCGAAATTCCCCGCAGCCCCCCGATAAAATACCGTGAGCAACCTCAACAAAGACGCCGTCCTCGAAGTCCTAGGCCGAGTTCAAGATCCCGACCTGCACAAGGACATTGTCACCCTAGGCTTTGTCACCAAGTGCGAAGTGGACGGCGGCAAGGTCACGGTGGTGATCAATTTGACCACCCCCGCTTGCCCCGTGAAGGAGGAACTCAAGAGCCAAGCCGAGGCCGAGATCCGCACCCTACCCGGGGTCACGGATGTAGACATCGAAATGACCGCGGTGGTTCGAGGTCAAGAGGGCACTCCGCGCGTGTTGGCCAAGTCGATTCAAAACATCATCGCCGTTAGTTCCGGCAAAGGCGGCGTGGGCAAGTCCACGGTCTCGGTCAACCTGGCCTGCGCTCTGGCCCAAACCGGCGCCAAGGTAGGCCTCTTGGACTGCGACATCTATGGCCCCGATATCCCCATGATGATGGGGCTCAATGGACATCCGGAACAAACCGAAGTGGACGGCAAGCCCATGCTGACGCCCAAGATGAACCACGGGGTCAAGACTATGTCTGTGGGTTACTTGCTCAAGGAAGAGCAGCCCGCCGTCTGGCGTGGTCCCATGGTCCACAAGCTGATCGAACAATTCCTGTCTGATGTGACCTGGGGCGAGCTCGATTACTTGCTCGTCGATATGCCCCCTGGAACCGGCGATGCGCAGCTATCCCTAGCCCAACTGGTTCCCCTCACCGGCGCCGTGCTGGTCACCACACCCCAAGCAGTGGCCACCTTTGACGTGACCAAGGCCATCACCATGTTCAAGCAGGTCAACACCGAAATTCTCGGGCTGCTGGAAAACATGGCGGGCCAAACCATCGAAGGACTGGTGGAAGGAGCCCAAGAGGGCCAATCCGTGCGCCTTTGCGTGGGCGGCCAAGAGGAAACCCTCAAGATCGATTCCGAAGGACGCTTCCGAACGGTAGTGGACCTCTTTGGACGCGGAGGTGGCGAACGCCTCGCCGCACGCTTCGACATCCCCATGATCGGGCAACTGCCTATCGACCCGAGCGTGCGCGTGGGCAGTGATGCCGGCATGCCGGTGGTCATCAGCAGCCCTGATTCACCCCTGGCAAAACGCTTCAAACAAGCCGCTGGCAAATTGGCCCAAAGGATCGCGGTGCGCTCCTTCGCCAGCCTGCCGGTACTGGACTGAGAAAGGACGCATCTGTCTCCCACGGAGAGACACAAGCCTCCGTTTCCAACCACCTGCAATCCTGCGGGGTGGAGCGAATTGGCCCAGACGCAACATCGGCCCCTGGCCTTGCCATTCAGGCGCTGCCCTAGGACTCGGTTCTTGCTCACGGGCAACCGCGTCCAGGCCCCGTTCGCCCCCACGGAACAGGGCCACTAGCCCCTTCGCTGGCCCACGGG
>CALEMP010000179.1 GCA_937910685.1 uncultured bacterium | reverse complement strand
GCAACTTCCAAGGTCTCCCCAGGCAGAAGCTCAATTGCCGCGAGGACCTTGCCACCGGTGAACGGATCGCCGAACCCAGAGACATCCAGCTGGATCAGCTCACTGGGCATGATCGGAATCCCCCCGATGAGTACCGGGCCCGCCGCATCCGGGCGAGGGGCGATCAACAGATTCATGGACCCGTGGGTGCCTCGAACCATCGTGACCACCGGGTTTTCGGCGCTCGCGGGGGCCATCTGGGTCAGTCGCAAGGCCCCGGTTTGGAAGGCCCATTTACGGGTGGCTGGGGCGCCGCCGATGTCCACCGAGGTGGTCAGCATGACCATGGAATTGGGGTGTCGGAGGACCAAGGTGTAAGCCCCCGCTTCAGGCGCTTGCAGCCGGTACGCCCCATCCGAGCCCACCTCGCATTCCACCGCTCGCCCGGAGGTCATGGTCAGGGCGCTCCCCTTGCGGATGCTCGCAACCCAACCGCTGGCCGGCAGGCCATCGAGCATCAACGTCCCCTCCAACAGGTTGCTGTTTGCGTCCGGGAGGAGCAATGTGTGCTTGGTGATCTGGCCCTCGACCACAGTGCAATTGACTTTAATTTGGGACTCCTGGAAAGGATCAGATGAGCTCGAACCACTAGTGGAACGGGGTGAGATCTCCTCTTCAGCGAAACCCACATACCAGGGGCCGGGGGTCAGTCGTTCGAATCGAAAGGAACCATCCCCAGCGCTGCGCGTAGTGCTTGCTTTTCCATCACCCCGGGAAGCCACCACGATGTGTCCCGCATTTTCTGCGAGTCCAAGGACCTGACCTTCAATCGTGCCACCGGGGGTCAAGTTTGCTTCGAGGCCTGTAAGTCCTTCATCCACGTCGATCCCGAAGGGGCCCTGCTCGAAAGGCGCGTAGCCCGGGGCCTCTACCCGCAAGAAGTACCGGCCAGACGCTCGGAGGGTCAATTCAAAGGTCCCATTACCACGGCTGACTCCATTCGCCTTGGTACTGGAGGCCACCCGGGTGGAATAGCCGTTCACCCTCCCTTCAAAATCCCTTATTTTGTAAAGCTCCACCCTTGCCTCACCCAGAGGCTCACCGTTCGCAAGCACACGGCCAGAGATCGTGGGAATCGCCTTCAAGTGGATGCTGATCTCCTTCGGGGTTTCGAGGCCAGGGAAGGGGCCGAGTTCCAAAGCCTCGTGTCCAGCGGCCTTGACGACCAGCATGAAATCTTCCGTCGGCAGGGCCAAACGCTGTGTTTCCCCTAGGGGATCTATGTTTTTCAGGCCAGGCAGGTAGCCATGGTCGTTATCGAGAACGTCCACGCTCAAGGTCTGCATCGGCCCGTTCTCGACAGTGATCCGCAATTCGGTAAACTGGGCCTCGGTCAATTGCAGCACCAAGTCATCTCCACCCTCAGCGCCTTCATACCGCACGCTGGCATAACGCCCCCGGCGATCATTTGCACGGAGGTCATAGGTGCGTTTGGAATCACAAGCAAGCACCCCAAAGCCCGCTTCATTCAGGTCCCTCGAACCTCTTCCCGACGAAAACGGAGTCCGATACTCATGCTTGAGCTGTACATGTGCGCAGGGTTCTCCATCGGGCCGAAGCACATGCACGCGAATGAAGTTATTGAAATTGATGACCCCAAGGGTCAAGGTCACTTGACTGGTCATCATCCCCCGTCGAATTTCCACCGGCGACGACCAAACCGCCCCCATTCCCTTCGCCCCGGCCCACAGCCGAATCTGGCCTTCTGGAATCCGATTCAAGTAGGTGATCCCGCGATCATTGGTCAGCGGCACCTCTTGACGGGAAAAGACCTTACCCCAATTCAATCCAGCGGCCGTGGCATCTAATCGCTCCTCCTCAAGCTGGGACTGCATCTGATCGTGGGCACCAAATTCCGTCCACTGCACCCCGGCTCCCGCAAGGGGCGCACCCTCTGGATCCAAGACTAAGACCTCCACCGAACCCGCGGGCAGCAGCGTCACCTCTCCCAGTTGTGTCTCGACCCCCGCTGGGATTTTAGCGTCGACCCTCCCCGGGGCAAAGTCCGGATGACTGTAAGAGAGTCCCCGCCCTAAGTACGAATTCCGTACACCCACGGCCTTGCTCACCGAGGCATCCCCCAAACCATTCGAAAGTGCGGCCGTATCCTCGTGTCGGTGAAAGTAAGCCTTGACCCCGCGCACGGGAAACCCGTCAGGATCCACAAAGCGCACGTGACATGTGGTTTGCTCAATAGGTGCCGCAGCTTCGTCCGCCGTATCGGACTCACTCAGCGCCGCCTCCGTAATCCGGACTTCAGGGATTGGCTCGGACCCTTCCAGGGGAACAGGCTCCAATGCCCGGAAGGTCACCTGCAGGGGCTCCTCGACCATCTTCGATTCGCCGATTAAAGAGCCAAACCGGATGAGATAGAAGGCAGCGAAAGCCAAGAGAGCCAATAGGCCGAAAGTGAATGTCTTTTTCATGGGGTTATCTCCATGCAGTACTTTAGTACAGGCAAATACCCCGCGTCCCAAGGCAAGTCCCATTTTCACCCACGGGCTTCTCCTTGGCCATTTGAGGAGGGACTGAGGCTCTGGAGAAGCCCCCCCGGCCGACTCATGAAGCCCACCGTGGGACCGGCCCCAGCTGCGGAATCAAAATCCACCGCCACCCTTACGATGAAGGTTCATGGCCCAAACAGCTCGTTCCACCGAAGAAATGCTCAACTCCCTGTCCCACGGACTGGGAGCCCTCTTGAGCGCGGTTGGCCTTCCCTTGCTGCTGATGCAGGCGGCCAAGAGCGACAACCCATGGCACATGGTTGCCTGTGCCATTTTTGGATCGACCATGTTCGCCACCTTTGGCGCATCCGCCCTCTACCACGGGACTCAACATCCTGCGCGCAAACGACTGTTGCGCATCGCGGATCACGCGACGATTTTCACACTGATTGCGGGGGGCTACACGCCCTTTTGCCTGATGAGTATTCGCGGCGCCATGGGCATCAGCTTGCTCGGAATCATTTGGACTTGCGCCGCCTTCGGTGTGGTGCTGAAGTTATTCCACACGGGCCGCTACGAACGGCTGTCCCTGGGGATGTACTTGGGCATGGGCTGGATGAGCTTAGTGGCGGTGGGGCCCATGCTAGAGAACATGCTAGCGGTGTCCCTTGCACTGCTTGTGATCGCGGGGCTCCTGTTTACCACTGGGGTGGTTTTCTATCGCAACGACCATCGCCGGGGCTTCCACCTGATCTGGCACCTATTCGTGCTCGGTGGCTGCGCTTGCCTGTATGGAGCGGTGATGATGGAGATCCCCGTGGCGGTCTAAGAGCACCGGAGCTAACCCCGTGCGCGTAGGGGACGGCCTCGCCCTAGAATGGGCCCATGATTGGTTCCCAATATCTCCGCTGGAATTCCCTCCTGAGCAATTCCCTCCTGGCAGGTGTGCTCCTCGGCAGCAGCTTGATCGCATTCTCGCGCGCCCTTCCATCGAACGAAACCAGGCAGGACCATGAGCCGCCCCTGAGCGTCCGCGTCCAAGGCCTTGGGCCGGAACGGGTCGTGTCCCTCAACACGCCCTTCCAGATCCAGCTTGGGGACGACACGCGCACGGTGACCCTTGAGCTCCTGCCTACCCGCCGCCTGTGTGTCCCAGGAGCCTGCTTTGATTATCCAAGTCTATTCACCTTTGAGTTTGACGGAAGCGAGGGGTCGAGCACCTGGACCCTTTCGGGCAACGACCTAACGGTGATCGTGCAGGCCATGCCTCTCGCAACCGACCTCGATGAATTTGCCGAGTACTTCTCCGACGCTCTGAGCGGAGTCGGGGACGGCACGGTGATCTGGGAAGATGCCCCCGCTCTCACGGTGGACGGACTCAGAATCGCGGGTAAGCGCATGGTCATCCCCTGGGGCGAAATGGAATTCCGCACCAATGTGTACGGCATCCTACAAGGCAAGAAACGCCGGCTAGCCGAGACCTTCATCGTTCTGCAAGAGGTCCGTGATAAGGGCGAAGACACCTGCCAAGAGATGCTGGACTTTCACGAAATGCTGGTGGACTCCCTCGGTACCGAGGATTAAACACGACCCGGACCCTGCCCGCCCTGCTGCTCTTTACCCAAGCTGGCCCCGCGACCTAGTCATCGGGCCTGGAGCGGATCGGCCTAGAGTTCCTTGACTGCTCCCAGCAACTCGACAATCTTCTTCTTGCCGTCACCAAACAGCATCATCGTGCTGGTGCGGTAGAACAGGTCGTTGTCCACGCCCGCGTATCCCGGTGACAGGGAACGCTTGACGATGATCGTGGTCCGTGCCTTTTCCACATCGAGGATGGGCATGCCCCCCAAGGGGCCCCCCGGGTCCGTGTGAGCCGCAGGGTTGATCGTGTCATTGGCGCCGACAATCAAAGCCACATCGCATTCGGAAAATGCGCTGTTGATGTCATCGAGCTCATAGAGCTTGTCATAAGACACGTTGGCCTCAGCCAGGAGCACGTTCATGTGACCGGGCATGCGCCCCGCCACCGGGTGGATGGCATAGCGCACATCCGTGCCCTTGGCCTCGAGTTCTTCGGCCAATTCGCGCACCGCGTGTTGGGCTTGGCTAACTGCCATGCCGTAGCCGGGAACCACAATCACGAGCCGCGCACCATCGAATGCCAAAGCCGCTTCATCCGCATCGTATCCCCGGGCGGAGCGCTTCTCGCCATCGCCGGATGCCCCGGCGGAACTCGCCCCATAGGCCTTGAACATCACATCGAGGAACGAGCGGTTCATGGCCTTGCACATAATCGCGGTCAGGATCAAACCCGCGGCGCCTACCAGAGCACCAGAAATAATCAGCGCGTTGTTGCCCACCACGAAACCTGTGGCGGTAGCAGCTAGGCCCGAGAGGGAGTTCAGGAAGGAAATCACCACCGGCATGTCCGCGCCGCCGATGGGCGCCACAAAGATCACCCCGAGCAACGCGGAAGATCCGGTCAAGAGACCAATCCAAAGCATCTGAGTCGGGTCCTGGAGCAACATTCCGCTGGAAACCACCGCCAGCAACAGCAAGCCGCCCTTAATGAGGTTGACCCCGCCAAAGGCAAGGTTCCATTTCCATTTCCCCGCGAGTTTCAGCATGGCCACCACGGACCCAGTCAGGGTCAGCCAACCGATCAAGGAAGAAGCGCCAACCGCCACCACCAAAACCGTGCGCCAAAGGTGGTAGTCACTCCCCGCATCCGCTTGGTCCCAAATCAACACCTGGGGACCCAATCGCAGCAACTCGGACAAGCCCACCAACGCTGATGCGGCGCCGCCAAAGCCGTTGAGCAAGGCAACCATTTCGGGCATGCCAGTCATCTCGACCCGCTTGGCCATCACCGCACCCACAAGAGCTCCGGCACCAAGGCCGATCAGGACCCAGGTCCATTGGGCAGGCGAATCGCCACCATTGCCGCCGCGCTGGATCATGATCACCGTGGCGATCACGGCGATCAACATGCCGATGGAACCTAGCTGGTTACCGCGAACAGCCGTTCGCGGAGAACCAAGTCCCTTGATGCCAAAGATGAACATGGCCGCAGCTACCAGGTAGCACAACTCCAATTGATTTTCGATCGAAATCATGATCAGTTCGCCTTCTTCTTGAACATGGACAACATGCGTCCGGTGACCATGAACCCGCCGACCACATTGATGGTCGCAAGGGCTAGGGCTAAACTGCCCAGGATGACCGACAGGCCTTCCATTCCAACTCCACCGCTCACGCTGGCTGCGGTCAACGCACCGACGATGGTGATGCCGCTGATTGCGTTCGCGCCACTCATCAGGGGCGTGTGCAGAGTCGGCGGGACCTTACTAATGAGTTCGAATCCCAAGAATATCGAAAGCACCAGTACGGTCACCGCCGCGATCAGGGTCTCGGGGGAGAGCCCAGGCGGCGCGGCTTCAACAAGAAGAGCAAACATCAGTTTTTGAGGGCCTCCCGGACCCGTTCGGAAGTGATCTCGCCCCCCCGGCAAACCAGGGCGGCTGCGAGGATTTCGTCCTCGGTATCAATGGAGATAACGCCCTCTTGGACGATCAAGCCCAGGAAAGCGATCAGATTTTGGCCATAGAGCTGGCTGGTGGTCGAGCCTACGGTGGCGGGCAAGTTGCTGGGGCCAAGAATGATCACACCACCGCGGTTTACTTCCTTGTCGGGCACGGAATAGGCGCAGTTGCCACCGCTCTCGGCGGCCATGTCCACCACCACGGCGCCAGGCTTCATGCCATCCACCACTTCTTCGGGGATCAAGCGCGGTGCCCTGCGGCCCGGAACTTGTGCGGTGGTGATCACCGCGTCCGCCGCCTGAATCACCTCAGCCATCAGCTTGGCCTGCAAAGCCTTTTGGTCATCGGTCAGCTCTTTCGCATAACCGCCTGCGTCCTGCATCTCGGCACCACCGAGATCAAACTCGACGAAGCGCGCGCCCAGACTCTCGACCTGTTCCTTGGTATCGGAACGGATGTCATAGGCTTCTACCACGGCGCCCAGCCGTCGCGCGGTTGCGATCGCTTGCAAGCCCGCAACTCCCGCGCCCAGAACAAATACCTTGGCCGGCCGCACCGTGCCCGCGGCGGTCATCATCAGTGGGAATAACTTAGGGCTGCGCGTCGCGGCTAACAGCACCGCCTTGTAGCCCGCCACGTTCGCCATGGAAGAGAGCACATCCATGGCTTGGGCGCGACTGATGCGCGGCACCATTTCCAATGCAAATCCACTGACTCCTGTCTTGGACAATTCTCCGATGGCAGCAGGAGAACCAAGGGGGTCCATCATGCATACCAGCACTTGACCCGCCTTCCAGTTCGCGCCTTCCGGCGGGCGCACGGCGATCACCACCTCGGCCTCGCCAGCTGCCCCGTCGATCTTGGCGCCCTTGGCCAGATAAGCCTCGTCGGTGAAACCCGAAGCAAGGCCCGCACCGGGCTCGATCAGAATTTCCACGCCTAGCCTCTGCAGCTTAGGTACAGCGTCGGGCACAAGGGCCACACGGGTTTCGCCAGAGAAAGTCTCCCTGAGAATTCCGACGCGGATTTGAGTGTTGTCCATGGGGCTTCTAAGATTCTTCAATTCCAGGGGTCGCAGCCGATCGGGCGGCCTCTGCCTGGAACTAGCCCGGGCATGAGGGCCCGATGGTGGGGTGCGCAAGGGTTCGGTACAAGTACGAAACCAACCTTCTGGGATTCGGTAGGCTATGCCCCCGGCCTTGCCCCCAGCAGGTATGCCATCCTCAGCAGCCCAGCCCACTTCGGCCCTCTGAGCAGACCTGGTTACTGGCTACCCGAAAACCTGTCCAACCCACCCCTTACACAGCCCATGCACCGAAGCGACGACCGCCTGCTCGTTATTGAAGACGACCACCGCATCCGCTGTGAACTGATGGAGGCCATGAACCAGGAGGGTTTTGACACCCAAGTCGCCGTCTCCCTCAAGGATGCCCGCGTCGCTTTGGAGACCTCGTTTGGCGCAGTGATCGTGGACCTGGGTTTGCCCGATGGGAATGGCCTGGATCTGGTGCGCGAACTGCGCGCCAAGGGGCGCGGCCTTCCGATCCTCATTCTGACCGCCCGAGATGCCCCCGAAGAAAGGGTCCAGGGCTTGGAGGCCGGTGCGGATGACTACGTGGTCAAGCCCTTTCACCTTCCAGAATTGATCGCGCGCATCAAAAACCTGTTACGGCGCTCCGGTCGGACCTTTGGTTCGGGACCGATTCACTACGCGGACCTCGTTGTGGACCCGGAAGCCCGCACGGCACAACGCGCTGGTAAATCGCTGACCCTCAAGCCCCGGGAGTTCGAGTTGCTCCTGTTCCTGGTACAACATCCCGGCAAGACTTTCACCCGGGACCAATTGCTGGATGAGATTTGGGGCAACGACTACAAAGGGGACGCACGCACGGTAGACCTGCACGTACGCCGTGTGCGCACGCGCATTGAAGATGACCCGGGGGATCCGCACTTGATCCACACGGTCTGGGGCGTGGGTTATCGCATGTCGGACTCCGCAGCCTCGGACTAAAAGCCCTACCCATGAACGCACCCAACCAGCAACCCATTGCCCCTCCCATTCGGCCCTGGCGTCGACTGTGGGTGCGGTTTGCACTGATACTCGTAAGCCTCCTGCTGGTTTCGTACTTCGCTGCCCCAAGCCTAGAGGGCTTAGGCGGAAACCTCCTCGATCGCTTCTCGCCCTTACCGGCGGAATCCCCGCCACCCCATGTGAACGTAACCCTTGGAGGGGAATTGCAAGCGCCCTATGTGGACCTCTTGCACGTACCCATGGACGAGAGTGACCTGGTTCACCGTCTGCTGGCCTGGTCTGAAGAGGAAGCTCCGGGGTACTGGGTGCCCCCAAAAGCGGTCGTGGAACAGTTAGCCAGCGAACTCGCGATTTATGGGCAAGCCTTTGCTTGGACCGATGCTGGGGGGCGCATGATCGCGGCCAGCCCGGAACTCAATTTAGTTCCAGGTGAAAAGATACCCATCAGTCGGCCCCACGCGGAATCCGAACTGCTCAGGGCTGCGGCCAAAGAACTCGACCACCCCAACGTGTTCGAGGTGATCATGCCGGTGGTCATGGCCGGCGAAGCCTGCGGTCGCTTGCACCTATTCACCAGGACCAGGCCAGTCGAAGGACTGATGGCTCCCGGTAGTCCCGAGGACGAACCCGAAGCGGGCATGAGCCCCGCGCGACTGGCCCGCCGCGAGCGCTTGGGGGCTTGGATCGAGTTGACCCTGTTTCTTGGGGTGGCTCTCTTGAGCAGTTTGATGTTGACGCGCATGGTGACCCGACGGCTTTCCATGTTGGCGAGCCACGCGGCGACACCCCTCGAAGACGAGGACGACACTCCCTTGGAGGCGGCCGCAGGAGGCGACGAGATCGCTGTGCTGACCCTAGCTCTGGGCGATCTCCGCAATCGAGCGCGCACCCTAATCGGAGACTTGACCGACCAAGACAGCGAGCGCCGGCGCTGGATTGCGATGATTTCCCACGACCTGCGCACCCCCCTAACAGCCTTGACCACCTGCCTGGAAGGGGCCCAGGGCGAGCTGCTTCAGGTTCCCAGCAGCGAACAGACCGATGAGGTCCAGCGGCGAGTTTCCCTGGCCCTCACCGATGCCATCCGCCTTCGCACCCTGACCGATGACTTGCTCGACATCGCGCGCTTGGACACGGAAAAGGCCCTAGCCTTGGAACCCGTGCCCCCTGGTGAACTCGCGCGCCAAACCAAGGCAATCATGGACGGCTTTGCGGAAGAGAAAAAGTGCGCCCTGCTGGTGAAAGTCGCGCGCGGCCTGCCCACCATCGAAGCGGATGGCTCGCGTCTCTTGCGCGCACTGGAGAATCTCGTGCGCAACGCCCTTGAGCACGCCACATCCCAAGTCGAGTTGCGCGTACTGGAATCACCGGGCGGCATCGCCTTCGAAGTGCGCGACGACGGCCCAGGCTTGCCCTTGGAAGATGGCGGTCAGGTGAACTTCACCTCCTTGGCGGGACTACGTTCCCGCCCGGATTCTGCGGGCTTGGGTTTGACCGTGGTGCGCAAGGTGGCGGAAGCCCACGGGGGCCAGCTGACTGCGCGCAACCGCGAGGAAACCAAGGGTGCACTCTTCCGTCTGGAAGTGCCCCTGTTGGACTGAACCGCCCACCGAGACTGCTCCTTGGGCGCAGACTGAGGCCCCCTTCCGTTCAAGACTCAAACAGAAAGTCGCTCGTGCGCGACCAAGCGCAGTATTCGTAGAGCGGTACCAAGCGCAGGACTTCCGCCAGCATGGTCTCGGATACTTCGCCCGCCAAGATCGCCTTGCGCTGCTCGGGGTCCGTGGGCACGGGCCAACGGCGTTCCACCAGAAGCTGATGCTCGCCGGGGGTGTAATGGCGC
This sequence comes from uncultured bacterium, assembly GCA_937910685.1. GTDB lineage: Bacteria > Planctomycetota > UBA1135 > UBA1135. Next base: position 34,319 of record CALEMP010000179.1, on the reverse strand, counting down.
AGGTACTCCTCCAGGCTTTCCCGGGTCAGCTTGCCGCAACGCCACTCCCCTTTCCAATCGTCCAAACCTAGGCGGAAGCCATCGAGTGTGTTGAGCACCGAGAGCCAGCCGTCAAGCCCCTCGGCCTTCACCCTGCGCAGTAGGTTTTGCCCGTCGTACCAAGCGTCCGCGTGGATGCGCAGGCTAACCTCCAGCGCATCGTGCTCAATGGCCAAGCACAGGTAAATGTTCTTGTAGGCTCGGTCTAAATCCTTGGCCAGGTCCGATCCAAGCACCTTGCGCAAGCGAGCCTTTTCGGTCTTGGCACGCACCAAGTAGGTCCACAGACGGGAAACCCGATTTCCATTGAACGCGTGGGGATTGTGCAGGCTCGAGCGCGCTTCGAGGGACACCCCAATGCTCTTGACCTTTTTTGCCGCATCCTTGCCCAGGGCTAACAATCGACGCCGAGCCTCAAGTCGCTTCTCGTTGTATTCGGGGCTGCGCGACCGAGGGCCACTGAGGGCTTCAAAATCCCAGGGTTCGAAAGGGCCTCTCAAAGTGCCCTTGGGCTCGGAGGGAGTGGGTTCTTTAGATGGATTCGTCACAGGACTGGCGGTAGTCGGTAAGATCAACGGAACGATAGGTCGTCCCCACAGGTTACAAGGTTTCAAGGCCTAACCTGCCGGCCGTTCGCATCCCCATGGAACTCGGCCATTTTGAATTTAACCCGGCGGAAGACCGTCTGGGAGAAGGACCCCTATCGGAGGTCTACCGCGCCAAGGACACTCAACTCGAGCGTGACGTTGCCCTTAAGATCCTGCGCTCCACCGCTGAATTCGACCCCATGAGCGACAAGCGCTTCATGCGCGAGGGCAAGATGCAGGCCTCCTTGAGCCATCCGGGCATTACCAAGATCCATGAGTTGGGCACCATGCAGACCGAGCAGGGGGAGGACCAACACTACATCGCAATGGAATTGCTTGAGGGTCATACCCTTGACGATGTGATTGCCGGGCGCCTACTTGGTATCGACGAGTGCATTCGCATTGCCACAGATTTCTCTGATGCGGTGAGCGCCGTGCACCATGGCAACATGGTGCACCGGGATCTGAAACCGGCCAATGTGTTCTTGACCTCGGATGGCGTCGTCAAGTTGATGGACTTCGGGATCGCGCGCACGAAAAACGAATCCAGTATCACCCAGGCAGGAATGATGGTGGGCACGGTGCTGTTCATGTCTCCAGAACAAGTGCGTGGGGACGAGCTCACCCCGGCCTCGGACGTGTTCTCCTTGGGAGCCGTGCTCTACAACCTGTTCACCGGAAAGTTCCCCTTCCCAGGCCGCAGCTTCCCGGAAGTTTGCATGGCGATCCTCGACGCCCGACCGGCGGAGCGACCCTCGGAAGCGCGCCCCGGCCTGCAGTCCGCCATCGAGGACCTCTTGATGCACTGCATGCAGCCCGAACCCGAAGACCGCTACGCCAACGGTGCCGAGGTGCACGCGGCACTGCTCCAGCTGGATGACCGCTTGAGCGGTTCTACAGTGCGCCCCCAATCGGGAGGCGACATCAGCATTTCTAAGCCCACGGGCACGGGGGCCAGCAGCCACCCACAGATCGCCGAAGAGATGCACCAAGAGATCCTCGGCGTGCTCAACCGTGCTCGTAATCTAAATGCCAACGATGCTCCGCCAAGCGAAACAAACCAGGTGGATGCGCGCGTCTTGATGCAATTCAAATTGGACGAGACTTCTGGTTCGGTGCAAGTGGATCTAACACGACTGCAATGGGATGGGGCCAAGGTGATCCCATCCGATTCGGTTATCGATGCAGTCCGAGTCCGGCGCGAAGAAGACGACACGGACCTGATCATCCTGCAACAGGATTTGGCATTTGGTACCGCCCGGGTCATTCGCAAGCTGCTCGCATCCGCTGCCCGGGACCTGAAGAACAACAAGAACCCCGAGAACGGTGCGCGAGCCAAGGAACTCGCGAAAGAGGCACGCAACCTGGTCCATCAGGGAACCAACCGCATGTTGACCCGGGCACTCCTACGATTGCGGCAGGCCTTGGAACTGGACCGCCTGTGCGCCGCCGCCCATGCTCAGATGGCCGAGGCCTTGGTCTTCAAATTCTTGCACTACGAAGGGGAAGAAGAGTACCTGCTCGAGTCCCGCCGTTCCGCCGCAAGAGCCCTGGACCTGGACGCGGAGAGTGTCGTGGCCCACGTGGCCTTGGGCTTTGGCTATCACCTGCAAGGACGCACGAGCGACGCTCGCCGCGAATACCGTCTGGCCTTCGACAACGACCCCAACGAGTGGTTCGCACACCGTCTCATGGGCTCCCTACAAAAAGCCGCTGGGGTCTTCACCTCGGCGCGGACGCACCTGGAACGGGCGGTCGCCATCCGGCCCTTCGAAGCCGCTGCCTATGACCACCTTTGGGAGACTCTCGTTCGCCTCGACAAGCGCGAATTGGCAGACGAGGAAGCCGTGCGCGGCATCGATCATGCCCGGGCACACCTCCTGGAGCATCCCACAGACCTGGACACCATGACCCACATGGGCTTGCTCTATTCGCGGTTGGGCCGGGCTGACCTCGCCCGGGAAACCATCGCAGCGGCCCGCCAATTGGGGCCCAAGGATGGGTTTGTTGCCTTTCACTGCGGCCTCGCCTTGGCAGTCTTGGGAGACGAAGCAGATGCGGTCCAACATCTCCAAAGGGCCATAGACCGGGGCTATTTCGTCGGCGGAGAGATTGCCCACAACCCGGCATTCGATCCCCTGCGCGGCCGCGCAGATTTCCAAGCCCTCCTGCCATGAAACCCGCTCTCCAGTCGTTGGTGTTCATGGACACCGAGACCGCTAATCTGCGCGGGGCACCGTTCCTGTTGGAGATCGGCGCGGTGCGCGTGGTTGATGGGGAAGCCCAAGAAACGTTCCAGGAACTTGTTCTTCCCCCTGTACCAATCGACCCAGAGGCCACGGAGATCCACGGCATCCAGGAAGATGAAGTACGGCAAGCGGATTTCGCGCCAGCTGTGTTGAAGCGTTTTTGTGAGTTTGTCGGGGACGACTGGATGGTGGCCCACAACGCCGCCTTCGACGCGCGGGTGCTGGCATACGAATGCGCCCGAGGATCGGTCACGCCCCCCAGCGGTGCGTTCCTCGACACTCTTTCCCTGGCCAAGCGCCACCTGCCCGATTCTCCTGATCACAAGCTGCAGACCCTCTGCCAATTCTTGAATTTTGAATCCGGCCGCCACCACCGAGCCTTGGATGACGCGGTTTGGTGCTGGCGAGTTTTTGAGGCATGCGCGGAAGAGGCCCAAAATAACCCGGACGAATGGACCCAGGCGAAACTCTTAGGAAGGGTGCCGATCACGGTGGCAGGCCACACCCCCAGCCCGCCGCGTGTGCCCGGCCGCCTGCGCGGATTGGAGCGGGCGGTGGCCGAGGGGGAAGAGATCAACCTGCTGTACACCGGGGCAACGGGAGCCGGCAGCACCTTGCCGGTACTCCCGCGGTTCCTCTTCGAGCGAAAGAAGAAGGGCTACCTCGAGGCTGAATGCCTGCGATCGGGCTTGCTCAAGACCTATCTACTCGACAAAGTCAAACGGGTCTCTTCAGCGGGAAGTTAGGGGCGCCCACCCCCATTCCAGGGGCCCCGCCCGGGCCTCAGGCAAAGACAATCAAAAAGCCCCCATTTGCCCGGGTCCTAAATGGACATCTATCAGCTATTCTCTTTGGCTCGAAATTCTGTAAAGAGATCACCAACATGTCCCCCAACACCATCCGAAACGTGGCCATCGTGGCACACGTGGACCACGGCAAGACGACCCTCGTCGATGCCCTCTTCCGCTTCGCCGGCACCTTCCGCTCCGGTCAACATGTAGAGGAGCGAGTTCTGGACTCCAACGCCCAAGAACGGGAACGGGGTATCACGATTCTGGCCAAGAACACCGCGATCGAGTACCGCGGCCAACGCATCAATATCGTGGACACCCCTGGACACGCCGACTTTGGTGGCCAGGTGGAACGGACCCTTTCCATGGCCGATGCAGTGCTGCTGTTGGTGGACGCTTATGAAGGTCCCATGCCTCAGACCCGTTTCGTGCTGAGCAAAGCATTCGAGCACGGGCTGCCCGCACTGGTGATGATCAACAAGGTAGACCGCCCGGACGCCCGGCCGGAAGATGTGTTGAACGAGATCTTCGACCTCTTCGTTGATCTGGGTGCCACCGATGAACAACTGGACTTCCCCGTGGTCTATGGCTCTGGCCGTGACGCTTGGGCAGTGAATGATTCCCACGAAACCAGCGACAATCTGCAAGCCCTTATGGACATGCTGATGGATAAGTTGCCGACCCCCAAGACGGACCCCGATGGCCCGGTGTTGTTCCAAGCAGCGACCCTTGACCGGGATGACTACCTTGGGCGCATCGCCGTGGGGCGCGTGCACCGGGGCAAACTGCGCGCCGGCGAACGCCTCGCGGTGGCCCACCCCGATCGCCGCAAACCCGTGACAGTGACCCTCAAGAATCTCTTCCGCTACGAAGGCCTGAAGCGCGTCCCCTGCGAAACCGTTATGGCGGGCGACGTGGCGGTGGTCACGGGCATCGAGGATATCGGTATCGGCGACACTCTTTGTCATCCCGAGCACATCGAGCCCCTCCCGGCAATCGCCATTGACGAGCCGACGATCTCCATGATCTTCCGCATCAACAATTCCCCCATGGCGGGCACTGAGGGACAGTTCGTCACCAGCCGCCACATCGTCTCGCGCCTAGAACGCGCCGCTACCCGGGACGTGGCCCTATTGATCAGGTCCACCGCTTCTGCCGACTCTTTCGAGGTCTGCGGACGGGGCGTGATGCACCTGTCGGTGTTGATCGAAGAGATGCGACGGGAGGGCTACGAGTTTTCCGTGGGCAAACCCCACGTCATCCTCAAGGAAGTCGATGGACAGATTTGCGAGCCCTATGAACGGGCTGCGGTGGAAGTCCCCGCCGATAGTGCTGGCCGCATCATCGAATACCTCGGTCGCCGCCGGGGCGAGATGCTCGACATGACCCACATCGGCGCCTTTGCCAAGGTCGAGTTCAAGATCCCCGCTCGCGGACTGATCGGCGCACGAACCGCGCTCTTGACCCTCTCCCAGGGCGAAGCGGTCCTAAGCCACGTGTTCGATTGCTGGGGCCCGGACGGTGGCGTCATCCCGCGCCGCACGAGCGGAGTCCTGATTTCTGACCGCAACGGCCCAGTGGTGGCCTACGCCCTCGACGGCTTGCAGGACCGGGGCAAGTTCTTCATTGCTCCCGGCGACACGGTTTACGAAGGCATGATCGTCGGCGAAAACGGCAAGGACGCGGACCTCGAACTCAATGTTTGCCGGGCCAAGAAGCTCACCAACATGCGCGCATCTGGCCGAGACGACAACGCTAAGATCGCACCTCCCATCCGCATGAGCCTCGAAGAGATGCTCGAGTACGTGGAAGATGACGAAGTGGTCGAGATCACGCCTAAGTCCCTCCGCCTGCGGAAAATTGAACTGGACCCCAACGTGCGTAAGCGCGACCGGCGCAAGGCCGCAGGGGTCTGAACCTCTTCGCTCTAGCAGCCAAGCAAGCCGCCCACCCCGAGTTGAACTCGGGGTGGGCGGCTTGCATTTGGCGTTTCCGGGAGCCCGCCTATTGGATGACCTGGCTTTGAACCTCACTCAAGCGACAGTTGGCGGTTTCCAAGGCCTGGGAATAAAGCACCGTCCCCGCCAATCCGCTGGGCAAGTCCACACACGGGCCCTGGTTAGCCCGATCCCTCTCCTCTCCCGGGCCGGAAGTGAACCAACCGCAGACCATCATTCACCTCTACGACAATCCAGAGGACACCACTTTCGTGGTGCTGATTGAACTCGTCGACTAAAAAACAGCATTCAGCAATGACCATGGAATCCAAGTTTGCACCCCTGGAGAACATCACGGCAGCAACCTGGAATGGCCTGCTCTTCGAGCTTCCAGCTGAGGTCGGGCCGTTGGGGCACAAACCCAATTGCAATAGAACACCCCACCGTTGATGCTTTCAGCGAGGGGTTGCCACCTAGCGGGGCCTGCCCAAGACTCCCAGCCGGTTCAGAATCTTGCAGACGAGGTTGGCCTCGGGCCCCTGCGCGGCTAGACCTCTGAGGTGCAGCCGGTCGCCCAGCGTCGACTTGAAGTCCCGATCAGCTCCCCAAACCCGTATATTCCATGCCATCCGATCACCCTCTCCGTCGCCCCCCCAAAAAATGCCCACGGATCTCGCCATTCAAACCAAGGCACTCACGCGCACCTTCGGCAGCTTCGTTGCCGTCCATCAGGTCGACTTGAAGGTCGAGCGGGGCAGCTTCTACGGTTTCCTGGGTCCTAACGGTGCCGGGAAGTCCACGACGATCAAAATGCTCACGGGTTTACTCGCGCGGACTTCCGGTCAGATCTCCGTCCTCGGCTGCGACCCGAGGGACCCTTCGCAGGCTCTGGAAATGAAAAAGCGCATCGGTGTCGTCCCCGAGGATCTCGCCCTCTTCGAAAACCTGACTGCGCGGGAGCACCTGACGTTTATCGGTCGCATGCACTCGATGGAAAAGAAGATGTTGAGCGGCCGTATCGACGAGCTCCTGCCACTGTTCGACCTAGAAAAGGACGAGGCGAAGCTGACCATCGAGTACTCCCACGGAATGAAAAAGAAACTCAGTCTTGCCGCTGCTCTTCTTCCCGATCCCGACTTACTTTTCCTCGATGAACCCTTCGAGGGCGTCGACGCCGTCGCCTCGCAAACGATCCGCAAAATCCTCACGAGCTTCGCAGCTCGTGGATCCACCATCTTCATCACTTCCCATGTTCTCGAAATCGTCGAGCGCATTTGCGATCAAGTCGGAATCATCGTCGGCGGCAAGCTCGTCGAGCAGACTTCGTTGGCCGAACTCGGAAGCGGTGGATCACTTGAACAACGCTTCATCGAAGTCGTCGGCACCAACCCTGACCAAGCCGGAAATCTCAGCTGGTTGGGCGAGGGCTCGAAATGAACTGGGGGCATCTCAAGTCAATCCTCTGGATGCGATGGCGCATCCGATTCAATCAGATTCGGCGCGCCAGCAAACTTAGCAATGTTCTATTTGCGCTGATTGCCATTGTGGCTTCCGTGGTGTCCATTGGCGGATTCGCCTTTGCCCTCGGCACCGGCATCGACGAGCTCCCGGGCGCGACGCCATTCGCCGTGCTGCTCACTTGGACCGGCCTCTCCTGCCTGTTCCTTTTTGGTTGGACGATGGGCTTGATAACGGACTTGCAGCGTTCGGACTCCATGTCCATGCATAATCTGCTGCACCTGCCGGTTTCTCTAAGCTGGGTATTCCTCTTCAACTACATCAGCTCGTTTGTGAGTATCAGCATCGTTCTGTTCGTGCCGGCGATGCTGGGGTTGTGCCTTGCGATGACAATCGTCATGGGGCCGATGATGCTCATCAGCTTCCCGATCTTGCTCGCCTTCCTTGTGATGGTGACGGCACTCACCTACCAATTGCGGAGCTGGCTAGCGCGGCTGATGGAAGACAAGCGCAAAGGGCGCAGCGTTGTAGCCATGATCACGTTTGGATTTGTGCTGCTACTTCAGATGCCAAACTTAATGAATATGAGCAGGTCCAACTCTCGGCGCGCTGACACAAGCGCTCTCGACGAGCAAATCGATGCGCTTGTTCGACCAAGCGCGTCAGATACCGAGGCGAGCGCGATCTACAAGGACGAGTCCTCTCGATTGCGTTCTGAGCGCCTGGAGCGACGCGAGTCAACTAGGAACGCCGCTGAAGCCAAGAACAAAAGCATCATCACCCTTGGCACAATGATTATTCCGGCAGGATGGATGGCCTACGGCATCCAGGGGGCATTTGGCGGCCGCGCCTTGCCGGGCTTCCTCTGCTTTCTTGGCATGGCATCCATCGGCGTTTTTAGTTTGCGCCGGGCGTTCGCCAAAACCATGAGTGCCGTGTTGGGCACAGAGATTGCAAAGAAGCAGAGATCTTCTCCCAAAGAGAAGTCCCAGGATTCGGCGAGCAACCCCAACCGGATTTTGCTTGTGGAGCGTTCCTTGCCCTGGGTCGACGATGTGGTCAGCGCGATCGGCTTCGCTAACCTTAGATCGATTCTCCGGGCACCCGAAGCCAAAATCCTTTTGGTCAGCCCGATCATCCTGCTTGCCTTCGCGGCTGTCATGCTCTCGAACAGGGCGCCCACGAACGGGCCCTCGATGTTCGCCCCAGTGTTTGCGCTTGGCGCCACGATGATGGGCCTCATTACCCTAACGGGACTGATACAGAATCAGTTTGGATTCGATCGGGCAGGCTTTCGAGCTTTGATTCTCTCCCCCGTTCCGCGCCACGACATTTTGCGCGGCAAGAATTTGGGCATCGCGCCCTTCGCGCTCACTTTTGGTTTTCTCGCGCTTCTCGGTTTGCAGTTCTTCAGTCCACAGGATTTCACTCACTTCTTGGGCAGCTTGCCGCAGCTCGGCTCGGCCTTCCTGATTATGTGCCTGGTGGGGAACATATCGTCGATTGTTTTTCCTATGCGGCTCAAAGAGCACGGGATGAAAGCGGCCAACGCCAATTTCAAGACAAGCTTCTGGCAATTCCTCTCGGTATTCCTGGTCCCTCTCGCGCTGTCGCCGTTGCTCATTCCCTTTGGAATCGAACAGCTAGTGAAAGGTGCGAACTGGGCTGATTACGTGCCGGTGTACCTGAGCCTTCATATCCTCGGGCTCGCCTGTGTCCTTCTCATCTACTGGAAGGCGACCAAAGCCCAAGGCGATCTGATGCAGGACCGCGAGCAGAAACTGCTGGATGAACTTACGCGTTCTTAAGCGGCGCGCGGATTCGCGGGAACGCGCGTCTTTGCAGAAATGGACTCCGCAAGCGTCCCCAAGATTGCCTGCTGTCCGAAGAGCTTGCCGAGTTTGAAAAGGATCGCTGCGCGGTGAAGCCCTGGGAGCGAAGGCTTTCCACGGCGATGAGTGTCACTTCGCCCGGGAGCTCGCCTATTGGATGACCTGGCTTTGAACCTCACTCAAGCGACAGTTGGCGGTTTCCAAGGCCTGGGAATAAAGCACCGTCCCCGCCAATCCGCTGGGCAAGTCCACGGTGACCTCGATGCGGCCATCCGCATCCGCCACCGCGTTTACCGTCACCTGGGCATTGCCGATCCCGAAGAACGCACTGCTGCAGCCGGGGGCCGGAGTGCTACCGAGCCCGATGCCATAGGCCAAGGAAACCACCGCGCCAGGCTCGAAGCCCAATCCAAAGACCGTGTTGGTGCGGCCAGCCATGCCCGGTTGGGCACCGCTGAGACGGCTCCGACGCAGAATCGGTGTCAGGCGAAAAGCTCGCTGGTTCCCCGCGAGGGTTCCGGTCCCGCAAATCTCACCCAACTCGTTGATGCTCGAAGCACCGGTCAAGTCCCAGGCTGTACCAGGACGGATCAGGGTGCCCAAATCCACGGGCGTGGTCGATCCCGTTGCCCAAAGGGTCGCGTGCTGTGCGCCAGCGGCATCGGTTGAGTTCCCCACCATGGCCCCGTGATCGTTGATGCCTTTAGCGTTACCCTCAGTTCCGCCGAGGGTGGGCAAGGAGCCCATGACTCCTGCTTCCCAGAGGAATGGCAGAAACTCACCCGCTTGGTTAGAGCTAGTGCCCACCACTTGGGCAAAGTTGTTGATTCCAAAGGGTGTGGCGAAGGCGCCTCCGAGTGTGCCGAGATCCACCATGCCCGTGACATGATCCCAGATAAAACCGTGGGTCGCTTCGGTGGCATCCCGCGCGGTCCCCACCACTTGATCGTGATCGTTGAGCGCAAAGGCGAATCCCGTCCCACCGCCAAAAGTGCCCAGGTCAATCCACGCCCCAAGGGGATCTTGGATGTAAGGCCTGAACTGAGAGATGATGTAGCCACCAATTAACCGTGAGTTCGTGCCACAAATGTTGCCGAGCTCGTTGATGCCCGTGGCCTTGGAGAAATTCAACAGTCCGCAGTGGACGTCCGTGCTCAATCCCGCGTCCCATTGATAGGCGTGCAGGTTGTTGCTTGGAGCAAAGGAATACCCCACGCATTGGTCCCGGTCGTTCATCCCACCGCTAAAGCAAACGGATGGCGAGAGCGGCATAATGTGCTGCTGACTGTGACCATCCCACCAAAACCCATGGATCTTGCCTTGACCCGGGGGCGCGGGCAGCGTGTTCTCCCCATGCACATGCCCACGATTGTTGATGCTCTGACCACGAACGCCCAGGGTGACGTCGGAACTCAAGGTGCCGATGTTGCGAATCAAATAACGCGGAGCCCGAGTACCTGGACGCACGCTGCTCTGGGCCAAAAGGGGCATGGCTGAGCCAAGGGCGAGGAGCAATATGAGGGCTGGGGGGACTTTCATACTGATGGATGGTTCGGGGAAGAACTGTGGGATCAATGCCCACGCTCCCCCACTAGAACCTAGCCGATCCGGGCAGGTTCCGCAGATCCTAAGATTACTCCCGGCTTCCGAAATCTCACGACCCCTCCACGATCCGAACTGGAAGGCCCGGGCTTCATGCCTCCGGCCCGCCCTAGGGGCCCCCAGATGGCTAATCTACCACAATGGGAAGCAACAAGATGGCGCTAGTGACTGGTGCTTCGGCGGGCATCGGCGAAGACATTGCCCGGGATTTGGCCGCGCGCGGCTATGACCTTTTCCTGGTTGCGCGGCGCAAGGAAAGGATGGAGGCGCTCAAAATCCAGCTCGTCAAGGAGCACGGCGTCCAAGTCCTAGTACACGCCCAAGACCTCTCCACGCACACGGCCTGCGAAGAATTGCTCGCTGCCCTTCAAACGGCGGACGTCACCATCGACGTGCTGGTGAACAACGCAGGGTTCGGCAGTTTCTGCCCGACCCTCGACGCGGACACCGAGCGCGAGCGGGCCATGGTACGCATCCTATTCCAGTTCCCAGTGGACCTGACCCGCGCCCTGGTGCGCGGAATGATTGAACGTGGCCAGGGACGCATTCTGCAAGTTGCCTCCACCGCGTCCTTCCAACCATCCCCGGGCTATGGCATGTACGCCGCCACCAAGGCTGCGATCCTCTCATGGAGCAATGTCTTGCACTATGAATTGCGCGGCACCGGAGTCACCTGCACGACCCTCTGCCCGGGACCCACCGCCACCGAGTTTGGCGAGATCTCCGGACATGTCTCCAACCGCCTTCAGGACTCAACCAAGATGACCTCCCCCGCGGTCGCCCACATCGGCGTACGCGCCATGCTGCGCGGTCAAGCCACGGTGATCCCCGGCTTCGTCAACAAGCTCGGGGCACTGCTCAGCACTCGCATGCCGCGCTGGTTCGTGGTGCCCTTAGTCGCTCGCGTCTTGCGCGGGGCGAAGTGAGATCAGCGACAAAAGCGCACTTCAACTGCGTCTGAAAAGTTGAACATGGATCCGCCCGCGGCCGGATCCCGGTACCAACATTGGAAGACGCGGGTGTCCCCCGGCTGAAGGGCCAGGCTTGAGGGATGGAAGTCGCGGGTCACGCTGCCCGTAGCACCTGTAGCCAGTGCAGGTAAGATCCGCAAGAGCGGCGCCCCAGGGCAGAGGATTCCATTCCCTACGGTCACCGGCTGCGTCCCGTGGCCCATGAAAAATAGGGCGAACTGTCCCGTAGGCAAGCCATTGGTCGTCAAAGTGAGCGTGTCCTGGGTGATGCTTCCTGTGCCCGCCACATCAAAGATCGCCCCAGCCCCTGTGGCGGAATTTCCCGTCGGCGGCGAACAATAGCGCGTGGTGACGCAGCCGCAATCATCAAGGGTGATCAGATAAATCGCCCCTCCTCCTTGGCCGGCACCTGCGCCCACACCCAGGGTTAAGGACCCATCCCCGGTCATGTCTCCCACGACCCCAAGCGAGCGCCCGAAGCGATCACCGCCGGGCATGTTCAAGCCCGGGAAACTATTGCGATCCACGCGCACTTCTTCCAGCACGGTGCCCTGGGGGGTCAAGCTCAAGAGGAACAAGCTTCCCGCATCGGGCAGACCCACGTCATCGAGGTTATTGCCCACAGCCACATCGGGGACACCGTCGTAGTTGATATCGCCGATAGGGGCCAGGGTCATACCGAACAAGTCCCCATCTTCGAGGGGGCCCACAAGGCCGCCTTGGGTACCCGATATCTTTTGATGGCCAATGACTGTCATGGACGGGTTCAGGAAGAGCACGTAGAACGCCCCGCGATCGGCCCCCCCATCGTCGTCACGGAATGCTCCAGCTGCAATATCGGTCGTCCCGTCCCCATTCACATCCCCAAGGGAGCAAAGCGCTCGACCTCCGAACTGATCTTGGGCGTCTAGAATTCCACTGAATCCACCGATGCCTTGGCCAATGCGACGCTCCTGGAGAACACTCCCATCGTTCGCCAAGGACAGCAGGTGTAGCCGCCCCTTGTTCATGCCTCCCTGATCCGCCAAGGGGGCGGCCACTCCAAGCTCCACATTGCCATCGCCATCAAGATCCCCCATGGCCGCCATGCCCATACCAAAAGAGTCCCCCGTGGAGAGATTGCCGGGCAAGTTTGCGGCATTCGAGATCTTGAGCATGCTCGCCACAGCGCCCGCTTGGGTCAGCTCCAGCAAGTAAACCGCCCCAGCATTTCCGGCCCCGTCATCGTCATTGGGCGCACCCACCGCCAGGGTCGGCATGCCATCCCCATCCAAATCCCCCAGCATCGCGAGGGTATAGCCAAAGAAATCTCCCGCACTCACCGTGCCCGCGGGCAGGTTGCCAAATAGATTGCTGATCTTGGCCTCATCGCGCACGGTCTTGTCGGCATTCATGAACAGAATCCAGACCGCTCCGCAATCAATGCCTCCGTCGTCATCGGAACGCGCGCCCACGGCCACGTCCAAAACGCCGTCCTGATCCAGATCCCCAAGGCCTATCACCGACCGACCGAAGCGGTCGCCGTTTTCCAAGAGTCCCCCAAACCCACCCACATTGGAGTCAATGCGCTGGGCACCGCCGGGCAAACACTGGGCTTGGAGGGGGGCGCTGAGAGTCAGCAGGAGAGTACCGAGAAGGAATGAGAACAGGCTTGCGCGCAGCATGCGGAGGGGGATTGAAGAGTTCCAGGCAGAAGGGGAGAGGGCTTAACCCTACCGCATGCGCAGAATGAGTTGGGTCCAATTGGTTTCCAGGGGGCGCCTGAAACCCCTAAGGCCCCGGGGCGTCCAAGTTTGATGCAAAAGTTCGTCCTCGGGGACTAGAACCCAGGCCGCCTCGCCCCCACAGTGGTCCCATGGAACAAGCTCCCAAGCCCTCCGGCCAAACGGCCACCCTGCAAGGATTCTTCGGCATCCTTGGCGCACTCGGTACCTTTGCCCTCGCACGCCTCGCCAGCGATCAGGGCTGGCTCTGCGGCACCTGAGGCTCAGTCACCGGCTCTCCCGTGGGGATAGCGATTCTTCTTGGCCTCTTCTTCCAGCTAGGTTTTCCAAGATGCGCCCTGCGCTTGGGTTGGGCGGCTACCCGTGCTGAATCGGCCGGCAGGACCATGGGCTTGGTTGGCCTGATTGCAGGGGTCGTCGCGGCATTGCTGCAACTCGCGCTGCTCGGTGCTCTGATCCTGGGAATCCCCTCCCTGTTCTAACGATCGAAAACGGCTGGCACCCTAGGGCAATTCGTCCGTCAGCATGTCCAAGTCCGCCCTCGTCCCCAGGGTTGGACAATTGGGATTCATTTTGTGGCGCGAAGCTCGTTCGGCCCGTCGAGCAGCCCGCAAGAGGGCGGCAATCAGATTCTCGTCCAAGCCCGCCATCGCTGGAGCATCTAGCGCCCGGTCAATCAAGGCCCCGATGCGCGCCTCGCCCCGCGCTTCATCGGCACTGTCCTCAAACAAGCCAGTTCCCCGGGGTGAATCCGCAAAGCGCGCCACACGTTCAATCATTCCAACCCGTGCATAGGACCCCGTGTCCGGATCGATGTAGCTATAAAAGGTCTCACCGTGCCCGGTCAGCCCCAGGTAGTCACCTATCTCTTCCTCGTCTGTGTGTGCATGTTCTCGGCCCCACAGCTCCGGCGTGGGCGCAACGGTGATGATCGCGCGGAAGGCGGCTTGTGCACCGAGCCTTTCACCCAGTGCCTTGGCCAACTGGAAAACCTCGCCCTTGGAGAGCATGGCAATCGGGTTGGTGTCCACTTCCCCGTCGCCCCCCTTCTGGAAGAACCGCAACCAACGGTCTTCACATTCGTTGCCGGTTCCATGACGCACACCTGGTCCCGTCAACCGCAAATACCCCCGCCCAAGGGGAGCCCGCAAACAACTACGAATGGAACCGAGCACCCGACCGTCCGTTTCAATGCGCGCGTCGATCTCCTCTCGATCAAAGCCAACAGCTTCCAGGTTCGCCCGCATGTCGACCAACATGGCGTCATACACCCCGGTCAAATCATGCACGATCAGTTTTGCCCCAATCGCGGCGACCAATGCCTCCGCCCTCTCCCGCGAAGCATCACCGCTGTGAATCGAGGAATACACCAGAGTTAGATTCTCGGGCCCCAAAGCCAGCACCAAGAGCCCTGCCAGCACCGCACTGTCGATCCCCCCTGACACATCGAGCTCGGCCCGCTGCAAGCCGCAAGCCTGGTGGTAAGCCACGATGGCCTGCACGCGATCGTCAATCAAAGCATGTGGGTCGAGAACGGGCATGGGATAGTCAGCAGTGTACATACGGCGCCAGCCCCCATCGTCTATTTTGGAGACGTTTGCTGCCAGGGTCATGGGGATGGCGATCCTGCCCGGTAAGGCGCGGCACAAAAGAAGGTGCCTCAACACTCTGGGGATCCTGAGAAGCGATCGAATTCGACTCCAAGGCCCGGCACTGTTCTGCGAAACGAGGGCAACGGGGCCCTGACATCGCATGGACCGAGGCTATCGGCTCTCTGTGGAACAGAATCCAAAAAGCAATGACTCCTGGAGGGATGTCACGCACTGGCAAAAAGATCCCTAAGCGGTTCCTTTCGTCCAGCGATACCAGCCAGGACGGGCTGCGATTCGTTCCCGTATCCTCTGGCGCACAATTTTCCGTGCCGACTCTGTAGGAGTCCAATCGTTGTACAACTCATCCGGCCATTGGTCGCGCTTGAACAGGCGCGCAGGATCCGGGTTCATCCCCCTACACTTCATCTCTGCAATGAGCTCTCCATATCTCTTGTGAAGGTACTTCCCCTTGTCATAGAAGAACTTCACATGGCCGCCGTTCAATTTGAAAACAGATGGCCAGGTCTTTTTATTCTTAGCCCAGTGAGGCGACTGCAAGGATCTCTGCAGGGCTGACCCAACCATGAAGATCTCGCGATACTCAGCAACGAGATGCTGATCGGCTAACTCTTCCGGATGTACGATGTTGATCCTAGTCACGGGGGAAATTACACCTCATTAAACTCGAAGAGCGACCTAGCCCCTAAACACCGAATCGAAGCCCTTCGTTCAGTGATCAGCTTGATGCTCTTGCCACGAAGGGTATCTGAAGCCATCGCCCTTGAATTGAATGGACACCGTAAAGATCAGCGGGTGCGCCTGTCACCAAAACCCGTCAAGACCCCGCGTGCGGTGCGGACCAGGTGATGCTCCGGGGGCACTAGGCGCTGCTTACCTGCGGGCAAGCGAATGTCCACCGAAGTCATTTTCCCATCCACTTGCGCCACCATGCGCGAAGATTGTCCATCCAAAATGAGCCCAAGGGCATGGTGTCCAAAGTTGGTGGCTAGGATCCGATCCGCGGCGGTGGGTGATCCGCCTCGCAATAGGTGCCCAAGCACCACAGCACGCGATTCGATTCCCGTCGCGGCTTCGATCTCATGGGCCAACACCGCCCCGACGCCTCCCAAGCGAATAGGGTCTGGCGAAGTCGGGTCGATCAACTTGACCACTGGCTGTCCGCCGATGGGACACGCACCCTCTGCCACGCAAAGCACCGTGGACCCGCGCTCTTTCACGCGCTCCTCCACATGTTCCGCCACCGCTTCGATGGAATAAGGCATCTCCGGAATCAAGATTTGATCCGCTGCCCCGGCGATGCCGGCGTGCAGAGCGATCCAACCCGCGTTGCGTCCCATGACCTCCACCACCAACACACGCCCGTGGCTGTCGGCGGTGGTGCGCACCCGATCCAAGGCCTCGGTCGCAATCTGCACCGCGGTCAGGAAACCAAAGGTGATTTCCGTACCCTCGATGTCGTTGTCGATGGTCTTAGGCACGCCGATCACATTGATGCCCGCGTCCACAAAGGGTTGAGCGCAGGTCATGGTGCCGTCACCTCCGATCACCACCAGGGCCGACATGCCCTGTTCCTCCATGCGCTTCAAACAATGGGGCACGCGGTCCTCGTAAACAGGCTCACCATTGCCGTCATGGGCCGCCAGATACCGACTGGGATCCGAGCGGTTGGAAGAGCCCAAAATCGTCCCCCCCGCATCCAAGATCCCGCGCACATCTTGCAGACCCAGAGGTCTGAATTTACCCACAACGAGGCCTTCAAAACCATCCTCGATACCAATCACCTCGATGCCCGCCGCGATGGCTTCAAGGGTCACCACCCGAATCACTGCATTGAGGCCAGGGCAGTCGCCCCCGCCAGTCAGGACGCCGATGCGCTTGGGTCCACTCGGGGGTCTATTGGATGCCATAGGCGACAGGATACGAACCCTGAGGCCTCTAGCAGCGCTTGATCGAGGGTTCTTTTGGGGTCCAGGATTTCTGTCGGCGACCGAGGATCAAAAAGTCACGGTGAGGCCGTCAGAAAAGTTGGAACTCAACCCGTCTCGATACCAAAGCTGAAAGTGCCAAGTGTCTCCGGGCGCAATCACACCACCCGGTGGATTGGGCAGATTACTGGGTATGTCATAGCCCGAACTAGCACTTGAAGTACCCACCTGATTGATCAGCACGCCGTTCAAGTTAAAACGCCCCAGAGAGTTTAGATTTGTCCCGGCCATGGAATAGCGACCGAAGGGCGACCCCAAACACAGATGCCCCGCCGACACCGGGACGCCCGGGTCTATGGGTGTAGCCGATACAAGGAAGTACCCAAACTGTTGCGCCGGACCACCGCTGGCTTCCAGGTGAAACACACCGGGTCCGGCGGAAGAAGATCCCTGCAAGGTGACCGAGTTGCCAGAGGAATTCAAATCCCCCGGCGAGCAGAAAAGAGTCGTGCCATCGCCGATATTCTCGTACCAAGCAATCAGATCTCCCACGGCCGAAGCAGAGCAAAGGTCAAGATCCTGATCCCCGTCAAAATCCGCAGCCCAAACGGAGTGCGCCCCGTGTGCATTGTTGGTCACCACCTGCTGAGGGCCGAAATTCCCATTTCCCAGATTCTCATACCAGGCAATCTTGCCGTCGGCCCAAGATGCAGACAGGATTTCCGAATCCCCATCCCCATCGAGATCCGCTGCGTGCACGCCACGAGCATGAATAGCTTGTGTACTGACTGTATGCTGGGCCCCATAAACACCGCCGCCCAGATTCTCATACCAAGTGACATTAGGCTGTCCGTTGCCGCCAGCAATCACATCTGGATCGCCGTCTCCATCGAGATCTTCGGCGTATACCGAAATCGCAATGTTGGCATTGGTAGTGATCGTGTGCAAGGGCCCGAAAACGCCCGCCCCTAGGTTCTCAAACCAACCCACCCGGTTGTCACCAGCCATAGCCGCGAACACATCAGGGTCGCCATCCCCATCCGCATCGGCGGTTACCACGCAACGGGCGCTGAGCGCCGTTGTCGAGATGATCAGCTCGTCGCTGAAGTTCCCGCTTCCAAAATTCCGGTACCAAGCGACCTTGTCGTCCCCGTAGGAGGCTGAAACCACGTCCAACAACCCGTCGCCGTCAATGTCTTCGATACACAAATAGCGCGCGTGATCTGCCTCATCGCTAATGACGCGCTCGCTCCCAAAGTTTCCCGACCCATCGTTGCGAAACCAAGAAACCTCGTCATCGGCGGCTCCCGTAGCCACAATGTCGATGTCCCCATCCCCGTCCATGTCATACGCCATGGCTGAGGTTGCATAGTTCACATCCAAAGAGACGATGATCTCGGGCCCAAACACCCCGTTGCCGTCATTGCGAAACCAAGCTACCTTGTCGTCAAAGGACGATGATGTGACCACATCCAGGTCCCCGTCCATATCAATGTCAGCCGGAAACGCGGTATAGGCGAAATCTGCATTGGTGGAGATTACCTGCTGGGGACCAAACTGGGCGGCCGCGGGACCGCAAAGGGCCACAGCCGCAAACAAGGCCGCGCCTTTAGAGAGACCGTAATTCGGGAAAGTGGAGATTCGCATGGGGAAAGCACTGCACAGGAATAGAAAGGGCATGCCCCCTGGTGGGGTACCTGCCCTGGCTCATCACCGTCAGGCGAGTTCCGGGCTTTCCCCGAGGGGGCTGCGCTTGGTACCGGCCTTCAATTCAAGGTGCATTTATGTACCAATAGAACACGCTTGTCTTGACCCAGCAACCCCCCACTCGAGCGGCCCCCGGGCAAGCAAGCGCGGGGGCTCACCCCGTCTCAGCGCGATGCACAGCACTGAACACTCCGCGATCCGGAATGACCATTTCTGAGACACACAAGCCCAACATGTTTTCCGGTAGGCTGCGCACCATGAGCCTTCGATACGTCTTACTCACAGTTGCCCTTCTCTCTTTCGGCTTTGCCGGTTCCCCTAGCTCGGCCAGTAGCGCCGGCTCAGACTTCGGTTCAAGTCTTCCGTTCCAAGACACCCCAGCGCATCGCACCCTGATTGCCGGGCCACTTGTGGGCCACGTCACCCCCACGAGCATTTCCGTTTGGCTAAAAACCACCCCCGGGAAAGTCACCCTCACGGCCTGGCCTCAAAAAGAACCCATTGCCCGCATCTCCACCCAAGCCGAGGCCAGGGCCAAAGATCAAGGCTGCCTAACCATCACCCTTCAAGGCCTGCAACCCAACACCCTCTACCGATACTCCTTCGACGTCCAGGACACATCCGAAGGCCAACTCGCCCGCACCGCGCCCAAGCCCGAGAGCACCGACCCAGTCACCCTGGCCTTCGTCTCCTGTGCCCGGCAAGACAAAGTCACCGCCGCCAGTTTCGACGCCATCGCGGCCCGGCCTATCGATGTTCTCCTCTGCATCGGCGACACGCCCTACATCGACACGACGGATCTTAAGATCCAGCGTCAACGCTACATCGACTTCAACACGTTCCCCTCCTTCGCCGCCATCGCCCGCCGCACCCCAATCATCAGCACCTGGGACGACCACGATTTTGGCCGCAACGACACCGACGGCAATGTCAAAGGCAAAGAGAACTCCCGACAGGCCTTCATGGAGCACCGCCCGAACCCCTCCTTCGGCGACGGCAAGCAAGCCGGCATCTACACCAGCTTCCGCCGCGGCCCCATCGAGACCTTTGTGCTTGACGCCCGCTGGTATGCCGCCACCGAACCGAGCCCCGCCGACAAGACCAAACCCACCCTTCTGGGTGCCAAACAATACGCCTGGCTCTGCCGCGCCCTCAAAGCCTCCGATGCCCCCGTCAAGGCCCTGGTGACCGGTATGGTCTGGAACGCCTCCGTGCGCCCCACCAAAACCGATCACTGGGGCAACTACGCCCACGAACGCGACGCCCTCTTCCGTTTCATCGGCAAGAACAAAATCTCCGGTGTCGTCCTTGTAGGCGGTGACATTCACCGCTCACGCGTCATTCGTCACCCAACCACCGACCTCGCCGGCTACCCCCTCATAGAATTCATCTCCTCCCCCATCCACGATCACATCATCGCCAGCGCCAATCAGCCCCATCCGGGGCTCTTGAAGGATCTTGGAACACCCCAGACCTGGCTGGAGTTGGTGGTGACACCCAATGGGGAGGATCTAGTGACGGGGATCCTGCGGAGCGCGACAGGCGGTGAGTTGTATCGGTTGGGATTGAGTGCAAAGGACTTGATGGAAGGGAAGTAGGCCGTTGAGAGGAAGCACTGCCACGACTTCCCTACCCAGCGCCCGCGCCCAACTGGGTGCCCCGTTTCTTGAGAAAAATCCGTGCGGATCAAGGCCGAGTCCGGCTCAAAGAGGTATAGCCCCCCTCTCTTGCCCATCGCCTCCACCCATGGAACCCACCA
This sequence comes from uncultured bacterium, assembly GCA_937910685.1. Classification (GTDB taxonomy): domain Bacteria; phylum Planctomycetota; class UBA1135; order UBA1135. Next base: position 14,125 of record CALEMP010000179.1, on the reverse strand, counting down.
CATCCATTTTCCCTCAGACGCGGCAAACCGTGCCCAGTCGTGACCGCTTCAATGTGGTAGGCAATGCTCAAGAACTGCCCCAAGGAGGCTTCCTGCACCACCGTAGGAATGGCCGAATGCTCCCCCCATTCATCGCTCCCACATCCGCACAGGAACTATCCAACACCTGGGATACCGATGAAGATGACGTCTTCATTTGCACCCATCAGAAGGTCGGCACTCACCTGACCAAAAAGTTCATCGTCGAGATCTTACGCGCGACCGAGAACTATGGGTCCGATCACCCCATGAGCGCAGGTGACATTGGGCACGGCGCGGTTCCCTGGCCGGAGGTCATGCATTCACAACATGGAGCTCGACACTTCCGGAAATTCCTGCAACGAACATCCGGAACGAAACGCCTTTGGTACACACATTCTGCGTATGAGGACCTGCCTATTCGCCGCGTGCATCCCAAGTCCAAGTTCGTTGTTGTCCTTCGCGACCCCCGAGCAACGGCCGTTTCCCAGTACTTCTTCTACAAGCGACATCCGTTACTGCAGATTTCCAAAGATCTGGACATGGACACCTTCTCGTCAATGTTCATTGAGGGAGACCTCTACTTCGGCGACTACCACCAGCACACATTGGGGTGGATCCGTCGCCCCGACAACCGCATACCCAACTCAAGTGTCTTGGTCTTGCGCTATGAGGACCTCGTTGAGAACAAGCTTGCAGTCATCGACCGCCTGCTGACATTCCTGGCTCCAGGCAAACGCCTCACAGACAAGCGCAAGGAGAGCATCGCGGAAAGCACTATGTTCCAGAGCATGAAGAAATCCCTTACAAAGGACCCCAAGTCATTCCACCTGGACCCCAAGGCCTTCTTCCGCTCAGGCAAAACCAAGGACTGGGAGCAACATCTCTCCAGGAATGTCGTCCGGGCCATCAACCGCAAGACCAACCGTGTCTGGGGAAGGGGAGATTTGACCTGCCCCCCCCTTGACGGCCTGATGTCCCTCTGATCAGAATCTAGGAATGACAAGCAAGTTAACCTCTGATATCTCAGAGATTGTGGTGCGCGACCTGGGCGCCTTGGCGCAGGAAATAAAAGACACCCCGCTGGAACATCTTTGGGAGGTACGCGAGGGAGTCAGCAACTCTGTGGGAACCTTGGCGTTGCACCTGTGCGGCAACTTACGTCATTTCATAGGACATGGACTAGGACAGGACGACTATGAGCGCGACCCTCAGGCCGAGTTCGGACGTCGGGATGCAAGCAAAGAGGAAATCCTCCAAGAAATAGAGCGGACCCAGGCCTCTACACTCGCAGCACTTACCGGCCTGAGCGAACAGGACGTGGAAAGCGCCATGCCAATTACGCCCCCCCGACACGAAGGACGGAGCATAGGCTTCTTCCTGGTCCAACTCTGCTGCCACCTCTCCTGGCATCGCGGGCAATTGAATTATCTACGCCGCATCCTGGACGCAGGTGCCCTGGGTTGAGCTAGCCAGAAACAGCGCATGACCACACGAGACTTACTCCGTACTCTAGTACGTCATGCAACGCCTCCCGCTCCTCCTCAGCTGTCTGCTTCTCGCAACGCCCGCTCTCAACCAAGAATCCCCCCCGCGCCCCAACATCCTCTTCATCTTCAGCGATGACCATGCGCCCCATGCGATTGGGGCTTATGGGTCTGCTTATGAGGGGCTGAACCCGACACCGCGGATTGATAAGTTGGCGGCGGAGGGCATGTTGTTTCGCAACTCATTCTGCACCAACAGTATTTGTGGGCCGAGCCGCGCCGTGATCCTGACAGGACTACATAGTCACCGGAATGGATTCCGAGACAATGGGGATCGGTTTGATGGGGACCAGGTGACTTTCCCGAAGTTGCTGAAGGGGGCGGGGTATGAAACGGCCTTACTTGGGAAATGGCATTTGGGTTCGGCGCCCCAGGGGTTTGATTACTGGGAGGTCTTGCCGGGACAAGGGGATTACTACAACCCGAAGCTGATTTCGGCAGAGGGCGAGCGAGTGGTTGAAGGGTACTGCACGGATATCGTGACGGACTTGGCGCTGGACTGGCTGAAGGGGCGAGAGGATGAGGACCAACCATTCCTGCTGATGTGCCAGCACAAGGCGCCCCACCGGAATTGGATGCCGCCCTTACGGCACTTGGATTTGTGGGAGGGGTTGGAAGTACCGGAGCCCGAAACGCTCTTTGATCAACATCTGGATGACGCGCTGGTGGCGCGGCTGCAGGAAATGGAAGTCGATCGGGATATGAACCTGGTTTATGACCTCTTTGTTGAGGAGCACGAAGGCTGGGATTCTGAGGATGGGTTTGCGAATGATTCGAGTGGGGTTCGGAATCTGCAGCGCATGAACGGCGACCAGAGGAAGGCTTGGAATGAGGCGTTTGGGCCAAGGAACAAGGCGTTCTTGGAGGCGGAGTTAACCGGCAAGGAGTTGGTGCGCTGGAAGTACCAGCGGTACATCAAGAACTACCTGCGCACAGTACGCGGGGTGGATGACAGCGTGGGCCGGCTGCTGGATTACCTAAAGGAGAGCGGCTTGGCGGAGAACACCATCGTGGTGTACTCGTCGGATCAGGGTTTCTTTTTAGGGGATCACGGCTGGTTCGATAAGCGTTGGATGTATGAGGAATCCTTGCGCATGCCCTTGATTGTGCGTTGGCCAGGGGTAACGGAAGCGGGGGCGGTGGACGAGCACATGGTGCAGAACCTGGATTATGCACAGACCTTCTTGGAAGCTGCTGGAGTTGCCGCACCGGAAGGAATGCAGGGGCGGTCGCTTGTCCCGTTGCTCCAGGGAACCGAGCCCGAGGACTGGCGCTCCTCGATTTACTATCACTACTACGCCTTTCCCAGCATTCACCGGGTGGCACGGCACTATGGCATCCGCACGGAACGGCACAAGCTGATTCACTATTATCAGTTTGGTCTTTGGGAGCTGTTTGATTTGCAAACCGACCCTGACGAACGAGTGAATCTGTTTGGGCAGGAGGGCTGCGACGAACTAACCCGCGGCTTACAGAAAGGCCTGCAGGGATTGCGGCTGGAGTTTGGGGACGAGGGAGGAACGGAGCTGCAGTCAAAAGAGTGGCAAGAGAAATTCGGAGTCAGAAGGTAGAGGGACCTCCCCCTCAAGCCCCGGGCACCAACCCAAGAATTCCGTCGGGGCTATCTAGCCCGAAAAGGCGGCACTGGGTCTGAATGCGTGACGAACTGGGGGAGGAATATGCGCGGGGGCGGGGCCATTCCTCTAGATTGGACCCATGAACGACCTACGCCCCATACCCCTTGTGATCGTGGTTTTACTCGGAGCGGCCAGCGCTGCGGTGACCAGTTACCTTCTGAATCCCAGCCCCACCCCCGCGCTCACTCCGATCCGCACCGCCGTTGATCCCAGTGCAGAATTGCTCGGGGTGGTCCGCGAGTTGCGCGATGAGCTTGCGACGTTGAACTCCCGGGTGGATGTTCTTGAAGTGACTCCGGCCGAGAGAGTTGCTCTCGGGGCCAATACCAACCAGGACTTCGAAGCTGAAGTCCGCGCGTGGATGGCTCAGCAGGATTCTGATCTGAGTCCGGCGGTGCCGGTCCTTCATGCGGATGTGGCTCAGGCCTTGAACAGCATTCGCGATGGGGAAAAAGCGGATCAAGAGGACCTGGCCCGCCAACGGCGGGAGGAATTTCTGGCAGGAGTCATGGAGAACATCGCTCCGAGACTCAACCTAACCCAGAGCCAATCGGATGACATGTACGAAGTGCTCACTTCCAAGGCCGAGGCCGATGCAGAGTTAGGTCGACGATGGAAGGCGGGCGAGGATCGGGAGGCCATCGGCGAGACGAAACGCCTCGACGAAGAGAATCATCAGAACAACTTGCAGGGGATTCTCTCTGCCACCCAATACACCGACTACGGGGAGATGGTCAGGCAATACAGCAAGGGCGGAAAGTGAAACCTGGACCCAGCCCAGAGCACCCTGAGGAACAAAAACGGCCAACGGCTCTCACTTGGAAACAGTTCGGATCCCTGAACCCATGATTTGACCCCCGTTTTTGTTCCGGGGCGCTAGGCTAGTTGGGGTTGAATCCCCCCCGCTAGGTCCATTTCACGACCAGCCTATTTTTCCCCGACTGCACCATGCTCTCCTCCCTGACCCGACTCTTTCCCGCACTGTTTCTCGCCCCCGTCGCCCTGGCCGGCACCATCTACGTGGACGCCAACCTGACCACTGGTCTCAATGATGGCAGCAGTTGGGCGAATGCGCTGCAGGGCACCCTCGCCCTGCAAGACGCCATGTTGCAGGCGGTTGCTGGGGATGAGATTTTCGCTGCGGACGGAACCTATGTGCCCACCACCGGTACATCACGCACCACATCGTTTCGCGTCATTAACAATGTGAACATCTATGGCGGCTTTGTGGGAAACGAAACCAGCCCGGACCAGCGGCCGCCCCTCGGCGTGGCCCCCAGCATCATGACGGCCGACACCAATGGGAACGGATCGATCAGTGACAACAGCTACCACGTGATTCGGGGTTTCAGCACCAACGCCACGGCCGTACTGGACGGATTTATCGTGCGCGATGGCTTTGCCAACGCCGGCGGCAGCAACAATGACCGGGGTGGTGGGATCTTGCTGACCAACTCCTCCCCCACCATCCGCAACTGCCACTTCATCCACAACCGCTGCAACTTTGGCGGCGGAGCGGGCTACATCAACAGCGCCAGTCCCACCTTCACGGACTGCATTTTCGAGGACAACATTGGTGGCTCCTACGGAGGTGCGTTTGACATGGCCACCGCCAGCAATGTGATTTTTGACCGCTGCGAGTTCTACGGAAACCAAGCAGCGCGCGCAGGAGCCCTTGAGATCTTCTCCACCAGCGGTGTGGTGGTCAGCAACAGCATCTTCCAAGGCAACACCTCCACCGGCAGCGGAGGCGGCGGGGCCCTCTGGATTGGATCCGGCGGCAGCACCCAGGTGATCAACTGCACAATCGTCGACAACAACGCTACCTCGAACACGGTAGGCGGCCTCTTGCGCTCGGGATCAACCGTCCTGGTACGCAACACCATCCTGTGGGACAACTCAGGGCCTGGTGGAGCGCAGAACGCGGCCAATCAAATGACCGGTGGCACCAGCGCCACTTACTGCATCGTGGAGGGTGGCTTCTCCGGTACGGGGAACTTGAACAGTGACCCGACCTTCACCGACGCCCCGGCCGGGGACTTCACCCTGAGCGCTAGCTCACCGGGAATCGACGCGGGCAACAATGCCTCCGTGCCTGGCGCAATCACTCTTGACCTGGCGGGTAACAATCGCTTTGACGATGTGTCCTCGGTTCCTGATACAGGCGCCGGCTCGGGATCGATCGTGGACATTGGCGCCTACGAGGTCCAAGGCTCCATCGGCGTGGTGGACACCTCTTGCACGCCCATGTCCAACTCTACGGGCTTCCCAGCTTCACTCTTTGGCAACGGCAGCTTGGTAGTCAGCAACAACCAATTGCAGTTGGATGCAATTCAGTTACCCCTCAACCAGTTCGGCTACTTCGTCATGTCCCGGACAACGGCCAACGTGCCCGTGGCCAGCGGGCGCCTTTGCCTGGGCGCGCCTCTCTATCGCTTCAACACTAGCATTTTGAACTCGGGGACCAGCGGCCTGATGAGCTTCGCGCCGGACCTAACGGCCCTACCCCAGGGACAAGTCTTTCTTCCCGGAGATACCTGGTCCTTCCAGCTCTGGTTTAGAGACGGCGCCAGTTCCAATTTCACCAACGGACTCGGCTTCACCTGGCAGTAAGGTTTCCCCATTCGGGGTCATTCTTCCCAGGGCAGCTGCCGCCACCAGGCCTTACCGTCATTGGGATGGCTCTCGACGATTTGCCGCAATAGCTTGGTCATAGCGAGCACTCTTTCGGTTTCTTTGGCGGCTAGATTCGTTCGCTCCCCCATGTCCGAAGAGAGGTCGTAGAGTTGGACGGGAGGCAGGCCCTCTGCCTGGGCTTTGGCATCCTTAGGCTGGGACCAACCCCCAGAGCCTGGACAGAAACACAGCTTCCAGGGTCCTTGACGAATGGCAAATTGACCTGAGATGCTGTGTTGGACTAATCCATCGGCCAGGGGTTCCTCGCTGACTCCCTTGAGGATCTCGACCAGGCTGCGGCTGTCCTCTGCTGAGGCAGGCTCCAGTTCGACTCCAAGGGCGTCGGCAACTGTCGCCATCACATCGGTCAGGCCCACCGGCTGATCGCAGTGACTTCCGGGCTCCACCACGCCGGGCCAGCGCACCAAGAACGGCACGCGATGTCCTCCCTCCCACACATCAGCTTTGTGTCCCCGCCATGGTCCGCGCAAATCGACTCCACCCGCCGCGAGGGTTGCGAACTTCGCCACGGGCGAAGTTCCATTGTCAGCCACAAAGATAACGAGAGTGTTCTCTCGCAATCCGTATTGATCGATGGCCCGCAGCACTTGTCCCACCGACCAATCGGTCTCCAACACGAAGTCCCCATAGGCGCTCACCCCGCTCTGACCTTGGAAGGCATCCGAGGGACTGATCGGTGTGTGCGGCGAGGTCATGGGAAAGTAGAGGAAGAAGGGTTCCTTAGCCGCAGCACGATCTCGGATATAGCCCACGCACCGACGGGTCAGCTCAGGAAGAACAGCTTCCAAGCTCCAGCCAGGCGTCATGGGACCCGCACTGACACCATTGGACGAATCCGACTTCATGCTCCCCGTGGGCATGGCCGTCGCCCGATCATCCTCGATCCATATGTACGGCGGCCAGTTAGGTACATCGTCACCAAAGTAATGATCGAAGCCTGCTTCAAGTGCACCGCCGCCGATAGGCAACTGATAGTCGATCTCGCTCGCTTTATGGGTCGTCCCCCCGCCTTGCTTGGGCCAGCGCCAACCCAAGTGCCACTTGCCAATGCAAGCCGTATGGAGACCTGCTTGATGGGATACATCAGCGATAGTCACGCGATCCGTGGCAATCAAAGGCAACCCCCACTGATGCACAATCCCCGCTTTCAAGGTAGTGCGCCATGAATACCGACCAGTCAAAAGGCCATAGCGTGTGGGCGAACACACCGCCGAACCCGAATGACCATCCGTGAAGGACATGCCCTCGCTGGCCAGTTGATCCAGATGCGGAGTGGGCAATCCGGACCCCGGATGTTCCGCGTGCAAAGAAGCGAGTCCCATGTCGTCCGCCAGGATCAAGACCACATTGCGCGGAGTTTGGGCCTGGGTGATGGGAATCAGGAGCAGAGAAAGAAGCATTCGCATGGGGTCACCATAGTGCAGCCACGCCCAGGGAGCCAGGCACCTGCGGGACGGGGTGCAAGACACCTTCATCCCACCTTGCAAGCACGTTCCAGCTCGCAAAGATTCCTCATCCCAGCAGCCTGCGACTGTAAGTCAGCTCGTAAAGGGTCAGGTCCCCAAGCTGAACGACGAGGGTTCGCCCAACTGCAGCAATCCACGCAGCTTCTGAATGGCTCCCGGGTCAGACCGCGCGGCAGAAAGTGCCTAGAAGGGAGGCTGGAACCAGTTCGCACCAAATGTCAACTCTCCCCCGGTGTGCCCTGTGGCACTGACCAGAATTGCGAGGACCAGCAGGAACCAGACGCGGCGCTCGGGTCTTCGCAGGGTGAACCAGACGCTGACTAGGGCAAACACTGCGGTCGTGACTCCCAGCCAACGATGCAGCAGCAGGGGTTGATCGGGGTGGCTGGTGCCCGCGGCCAGAAGCCAACCCAAACCCGCGGAGGGCACGCTGGCCAGGGCTCCGAGGATCAAGCAGAATTTCGCGGTGCCGCGCAGGGACTCAGAGCCCCGCAACAAGGCCAACATCTCGGCCAGCAGAGCCACTATCAAGAGCGCGATGGGAAAGTGAACGATCAGCGGGTGAAAGTGACTGATCCAACGCAGCAGTGCGGGTTGGCTGGCGGCGGGATCGGCTTCTACGGCACGAGCCGGCGGTGGCACCTTGGCCCCTGCATTGATCCATCCCGCAAGGAGCTCCAATTCGGGCTCGGTCAAGGCAAGCGCATCCGACTTGGGCGGTGGCATGTCTCCATCGAGTACCGCCAAGAAGAGATTGGACTCGTCCGCGTTCCCGGGCAGGATCAGTTCCCCATTCCCCACGGTCCCCGCTAAATCCAGCGCATTGGGCCAGTGCTTGGTGGCCTTGGGTTCATCGCTCCCGGGGCTGTGGCAATTTGAGCAACGCTCTTCCAATAGCAGCGCCACTTGCTCAGCTGCATCAAGCCCAGACGGAACCGTCCCATCCTGGCCGCCAAATGGTGCCAGGGCAAATAATAGAAGAATGAGCATGGCCCCTACCTAAAGTCCTGGTGGCCGGTTTTCTTGACGCCACTCAAGGCCTTGTAGCCCTCGTTCAGCGCGTCTCCGTCCGTGCGCAGAGCAGCGGCCTCCATGTTCAGAATCTCTTGCAGCAAGCCGGCCATTTTTTGCTTGTAGCGCACATGCCAGAGGGCCTTGGCGTCGCCCTCAAGAGGCTCTTCCAAATCCGGCGGGGTCTCTGCAAGAGCCACAAGCACCGCAGCCTGCATACTCTTCAGATTCTCCAAGATCGCATCGCGATTCCCGGCGGGGTCTTTGATTTGACTGCGCAGACTGCGCTGGCCTATTTTCAAGATCCCCATTGCCCCTTGCAGAGTTGATTCCTCTTGCTCGGTGTCTTGAGCTCGGGGCATGGGCGCGATATTGAGCAGCAAGAAGCCGCCGAGCATCACAAGGGGAAGAGCAGTAAGAAATCGTTGCATTTTCTGGTTTTTGGTGGTTACGAAAAGAAGCACAGGCTCAATAGAGCCCTAGTCATTCAAGAAGATGAGATCTTCGCCGTCCGCATCAAAGTGACAGTCGATGCACATGCTCACTTTTCCCGCGTGGGTCAGCTCGCCCTTGGGGGTGTAGCGAGCCCAGTACCAATCCCCGTTCTCTGGATCATAGCCTGGGATTTTTTTCATCACGGTCGAGGCCTTAAGGCTAGACGGGTCTTCAGATGCGTAATTATCCTTGACCACGATCGAGCCCGGGGCAAGGTTGGCCTGGTCCGCCGCAGCCACGTCGTTGATCGTGGTGATCACAAACTTGCCATGGGGAGCGCGACTCGGCTGCATACCCTCGTGACCTGCAAACGAAGCCCAGGCTTCATGACCGTTCATCTCGCCCCAAAGGGCCGCGCCCTGATCCTGGTCCTCGGGAGTACCGAGGGAAGCGCAGGCGCTGAACAAGATTAGGAAGAGTGACGTGCCCAGAAGGGACTTGTGGGGGATTTGGAATCGATGCATGGTGTTTGGTTGCTATTGGCCGGAGTGATCGGTGTGCGTAGAATACGCAGTCGGGACGAGCGCCTATCGCAGGTCGGGGCAGATCCCCACGTGCCTAGAAGTCGTCGCTCTGGGAACACCAAGCAGCCTCCAGCCCGATCTATTCACGGGAATCCGCTTTTTACCTAGGCGATTCACGGGACTCGTTCCACTTGGCGGTTCAGTCGCCGACTCAGGACGCTATCATCACATGTGTGCATCAGGCATCTCTGGGGACAAACCCGAAACAATTCACATCTGACAAAATGCGATCCCCGCGAATAATCCCTGACCCCCAACTCTTCGGGGAGACATGGCCCCTTGGATCGCGCGGCGTTCAAAGCCTCAGCGACGGAGCACTGGCCCGCGGTCCAACGCTTTGCCCAACGATTGACAAGGGATCCCTTAGCTGCGGAAGACCTTGTTCAAGACGTGTATACCCAAGCCCTCGAACCCAGGCGCATCGCCGCTTTTGAACCCAGGGGTGGAGGGCTACGCTCGTGGCTCCTGCGCATCACCTATCACAGTTTCTTGCGCCAAGCCAATCGCGCCAAGCGGGACGCATTTCTGTTTGAGCCCCTGGGAGAAACCGACCCCAGCGGCCAAGAGGCCCTCAGCGCGCAAAGCGCGGCCAGTTTTGACTGGGACGGGGTGGACCAACAGCTCAAGTCCGCGGTGGCGGAACTCGATGTTGGCGCGCGCGAGGTACTGCTACTTTGGGCCGTGGACCATTTGAGCTACGCCGAAATCGCCGACGTCTTAGGCACTCCCATTGGCACGGTCATGAGCCGCCTGCACCGGGCGCGCAGCCACGCGTCCCAATCCCTGCTGGCGAACCCGCGCGCGGTGGATAACTTGGGACTGCGCCCGGTGAAAGCAAGACAGCCCAGAGGCAACCCATCATGAGTCATGATCAAAATCCTAAACCAAACAAACGCACGCGCCTCTTGCGCGCAGCTGCGGATGGTGAGTTGCTTGGGGAACAAGAAAGCGAATTGCAAGCGCATCTTGAGCAACATCCCGAGGACCAAGCGGTGGTGGACTTCGAACGCCTCTTGCGCTCCCAGCTCGAAGCGACCTTTGGGAACGAAGGTCTAGGCCCTTCATCCAAACAGACCGGGCCAAAGCAAGCCCCCCAAATCACAGCCCCAAGAACGCGCCTGCGCTTGGCCCCGCTGCTTGCCGCCGCTGCCTTGTTGCTCGTCACGGTCTATGGCCTACGCGGCCTTTTCGAACCATCCCCCGACGAAGCTCCCGGCCCGGTTTCCGCCCAAGGGGGGGCCAAGCTGGTGGAGTTCCTGCAAACCCACCAGGAGGTCTGCCCCATCTCCGTGGCGATGGCCATCGAGGGCTACCGAATGCAACCCCTCGGCGAGGCCTTGAGGGAACTGGACCTGTGCCTGAGCCAATCCACCGTGCTCACGGATGTAAACCCTAACGGTTTCATGTTCGTCGGCATGAGCACCTGCGGCATCCCAGGTGAAGGAACCTCCATGCACCTGCAGTTTATGGGCCTCCCCAAGGGCAAATTCGAGGGCGTGCCCGTCAGTCTTTACATCCAAGCGGACAATGGGCCCTTGCCCATCGAAGAAGGCGCGACTTATGCCCTCAAGCCCAAGCACGGGGGCACCCCCGCCCAAGCGATGTTTGTTTGGAAGAGCTCCGGCCTCTGCACTTTTGTGGTCACCCCCGACGCAGATGCCGCCTGGGCGCTCTTGGGTCAAGCACGTGCCCCCAAGCGTGTACTGCTGCTTTAGGACCGCAATATTCCTACCATCTGGAAGGAAGACTTAGGACCAGCGTACTGCCCTGGTCTTGCTCCCAAATCGCAAAGCGTTCACCCGAAACCCAAGCGGGGGTCAGGTACTTCCCATCAGGTCCGACCTGCCGGAATTGCGCGCGGTAATAGCCCGGCAGGGAAAGCTCAAGAGTCCCAACGCCGCCCGCGTCAAAGCGCCCCGTAGCGGTGGCCAACTTCCGGCTAAACCCAAAGCCCTGATCGCGGCGCGGATCATACTCAAGGCGCAGCTCTAACTCTGAAGCACTGAAACTGACGGGGTTACGCTTGAGCTCGAACTGCACTTGAATCGGCAGCATCATCTCGATCCCGCCATCTTGCTTGAGGCCCTTGACCCAGAGGCCTCGAAAACCCTCCGCGCTGACCCAACAGTCCAGCCCATCGGGCAGGGGCACAACCAGGGCTACATCTGACGAGTAGGAGAATTTTCTGAAGTTGGCCATCCCCTTGACTTGCAACTCCCAGTCTTCAAGCAACTTGCCATGGGGATCGGTGGCCCCCACTTGGATTTGGCGCACGGCATGGGTCAGGTCGAGAGGGTCCAGACGAGCGTCCGTGCAACCATCTGCGCCGGTCACTTCAAAGCCCTCGATGGTAAGCAGCTCGAAGAAATAAGTGCTGTGTTCAACAATCAGATTCCACGAGCCCTCGGGGATGCCCTCAAAGGTGAGCTGCAACCCGTCAGCAGTTTTTCGGCTTTTGCAAAACCAATGGGGCATCATTTCTCCGGTTTGCAGGTGGTAGGAGAGAACCTCGAGTGGCGCAGTCCCCTGTTCATGCACCACATTCACGATCACATCGCTAGTGGCTCCGAGTTCCACAAGCACATTGGACTCCACGGGAGACACACGATGGATGTGCACCTGAGCAAAGCCCTTCGCAGTAACCATCAAGCCCAGATCCGTTTCCGCGCTGGAGCCCTCCAGAATAAAGCGCCCCTGCTGGTCCGTGGTCGCCTCAAAAGTGTCTAGGGGCCTCCAATGAAACAGGTCTTCCGTTAGGCTCCACTTGCTGGTCGTGCCGCGGGGCACGGCACCCTGGCCGCGCGCCAGTTGGACGGTTGCCCCCGGGATGCCGTGGCCTTGAAAGTCACGCAGCACGCCGCGGATCTTGATGATGCCTCCTCCAAGGCGAATCACCCCAAGGTCCAACTCTCCCGCTGGAGCCGGCAAAGACACCTTTGCGGTCCCGCTCACGCTTTCGTTCTCGCCAATCGATGCTTGGACTTCAAAGGAAGCAATTTGCGTGGGAAGCTCTGGCTGCATCAGCCCAAAACGGGAAGAGTGCATACGCAAGATCCCCTCGTGATCGGTCTTGGCCTGACCGCGAGTGTTCCCCATGCCTGGGTAGAGATAACTCACAAGGACGTCTGCGTCTCGCAGTGGCTCCCCATCCGGTCGCAGGATCAGGGCCACGAGTTGCCGAGGAGGCTTGACGGTCGCCCTCAAAACCATCTCCTGGCCTTGAACGATGGGGCCTTCACCCTCGAACTCTTGCGGGGCCGCGGATCCAAGGCTAGCACCCTGCCCAAAGTAGGTTACCCCGCCCCGTATTCTCTTCCCAATTTCCACATGGGGAAAACGTGCACGCCCATGGATTGAGGTCCTCATGCCGAAGGGAGCGCGGGGCGCACCAGCCTCCCTCGCCGGCGATGCAGAAAGGGTCACGCTCGCTTCCCCATCCAAGACCTGTCCAGCCCCATCCACGCATTCCACCCACACGCTGCCCGTGGAAGGCAACGTCAGGGACAGGGTGTCTCCGCGAGGAATGTCGAGGGGAACCTCGACCTCCAGCCAATCTTCTAGAACCGCATCGGTGGAGACAAAAAACGTGTCGACCCCCGGCCCAAACAGCATCGGTATGCTGGTGGCCCAGGTGGGAATACACCGGCCCTGCTCATCCGTGCGATTTGCCAAGTGGTCGCTTTTTTGTTGCATGAAACGACCCCCTATCGAGCGCATCTTCGAGGGGCGGCGCTCGCTATAGACAATCTGCAAATCCGCCACGGGTTCTCCACCCGCCCTTTGCGCCAGCACCAGCAGCCCGGGCAGGGGACATTCGATACGCAACAAGGCGTTCTCTTGATCAGAAAACTTGACACGCTTCATCCCGTGAGCGTGATAGGCGTGCACCAAAGCACGCCCCCCGCCCCAACGGTACTGGGCTTCTCCCTTTCCATCCGTGATCAGCGCGATACTGAACCCCCGCAAGAGCGCCTCTTCATCCATCTCTAGCCCCGCCGTCTTGGCCGATGCACGAGCGACTTTCTTAGCATTGCCATACTCCTTCCAGTCATACCGATCGCGATCCAAAATCAACAACTCCACCCCTGGCAAAGTCTCGCCCGTTCCCTGCTGGACCACTTGAATGGTGATCACCTCCCCTTCCCCCTGCAGCTTGCTACTTGGGGCGCGACCCACCACAGCCGTCAAGTCCTCCCGCGGAACGACCGCTTCCAGATTCTCCGCTTCATGCGCAACCGGAGCCTCCGGCGCCTGCGACGAGTCCTCCAAGACTGGTTCTGCCGCCCGTGGCGCAGACTCCGTTGCGACCCAAGCCATCAGGGCCAAAGAAATGATGAGGGCGATGGTAAAGAGTGTCTTCTGCATGGTGCTTTCCCTGTGTCTTTCTTGCCAACCAAGAGGCCTCCGACCGGGGCCGAGGGTTCCTCGCTGGCATGCACTTATCCTAGGTGCCCCCAACTCGCCCCCGCCCCCCCCCCGCTTGCAGAACCCCAGAATCGGGTTCTTGCAAATCTGGCCCCCCAAAGTCGCTGATTCCAAATCAGGTGAACCACCCTTATTCGCTCCTTGACACCTTTCCAATTGTGGATAAACTCAGCTCCCAACTCTGCGAGCGGCTGTAGCTCAGTTGGTAGAGCGTCAGCTTCCCAAGCTGAATGTCGTCGGTTCGAGCCCGATCAGCCGCTCCAATCTCGTTGCCCTACAAGGAAAGTGAAACTACTGGAGAATGC
>CALEMP010000178.1 GCA_937910685.1 uncultured bacterium | reverse complement strand
TCGCAAAGTGCCGCACTCGGCGCGTACAAATCATGCCCACGTGTTCCTGTCGGTGGGGTTTGGTTCGTGTGGGATTCAGAATCCGGTACGACCGACTTGACCGACGCCACTCCCACTCAATCGTCGCCGGGGGCTTGCTCGAGATATCCAACACCACCCCATTGATCCCGCGTACCTCGTTGATGATGCGGTTGGAAAGCACCCGCAAGACATCATCGGGCAGGTAACATCAATCCGCTGTCATTCCGTCTGGGCTGGACACGGCGCGGATCGCGCAGGCGTCCTCGTAGGTACGGGCGTCGCCCATGACGCCTACTTATTTGTGGCGATGTGCTGCAGCGTACTGGGACGGAACCTGATGCCCACGAACTTCTGCCCCCTGCCTGGAAAAAGCACTTCGAACCGGAAGTCTTGGGCTGGCGCAATGCGATCATGGATTTATTGGTCCAGGATCAATGCGGAAGGGAGCAGTAAGGGCTCCTGAGGCTGGGTATGGGGGTCACGCTACGGTTACACCCGAACTTAATCCCCTGGGCCAGGGGCAATTCCGCCGACCAGTTAACCGTATTGGTTTGGCGGCGCATGGTTGCTTTCCCGGCATCCGAACCCGATTCGCCGCCACCGCCCATGTCCTTTTCACCTCCGAGTACGCCGCCGACTTGGAATCCGGCAGCGGCGTTCCCGACTCACTCGTTCTTGGCTTCCTCGAACTGCACACAGGTCCAGGCGTACCAGTGCTCGACATCTGCCATCATCCCATCCCAGTTCTCTTGGCCCATCGCGAAACTGGGAAGATGGTCCGTGCTGGGGTTGAGGTTGCGATCCTCAGCGAAGGGCCCGTTCGCCTTTTCAAATGCGGCCCTGGCCTTGAAGGCGACAGAATCGATCTCCTGAGCCTTACGCCAGAGCGGATACTCCGTGTAGTGCCATGAAATGGGGCCGGTCCCAGTGTAGCAACCGACATATTCTTCCCACCCTGGATCGCCAGGCTCCTCTCCTTGCATATTGGGGATCGGGGACGGGAAATCGGTCTCATCCAAGAACCCCGCATCAAGACCAGGGTTCATGGACTCACCATTCATCCACTTGTCCACTTGTCCAATTCGATGGTCACTGAATATGTACCCATCATTGCCATCATAGTCTGCTTCTCCGGCTGGTCGTTGAGCTTGCGCAGCTTCTCAAGATCCTTGGCAAGGGCCCAGAACGCATTCTTTACGCCCTCGGGGAGACTTTCATCCAAGGCCCAGCCCGGGGTGGGCAGACGGTTGAGGTGATCGGGGCAGACAAGTTCCCTGCCGCAGACCTTGCACGTGGGACTGACATACAAGGCACCATACTTCGGGTCGTCCTGAGTGGGAAATTTGCTCACCCACGAAAGGTCTTGCTCGTCTTGCCGGATCACGGGGGCTTCCACATCCTCCGGATCATTGGGCTGCACCACCCCCGAAGTATTCAAGGGGGAGGGCACGGGTGACTCGCTAACGCGGAGGAACAGCCAACAGGCCAGGGCCCCCGTAATGAAAACAACGGGGACAACCAACATCGGCGTGAGGGGCCAACGGCTGCTCTGATTCAGGGAAGAGCTCATTGGCACTCTCCATCCGTCTCCTCTCGCACGGTCATGGAAAGCGAGGCCCCAACTGGAGGTGAGCCGTTGGAAGCGATTTGAACGGTTGCCACGCAAGGATCAGGACAATCTTGGGCGAAGGCAGGTAAGAAGGATGCGCACAGCCAGAACGCGAGCAAAGGAGCTATATTTTGCATATGGTCAAACTACTCCTCGCCGCCCTAGCCTGTCAAGCCCCCCCCCTTATGTAAGTTATTCGTAATAACGCGAAAGCCAAAAAGGCACGAGAGCACACTTCCAGCTGCGCCACCAGCACCCTCTTCCAGGAACCCCGCCTAGCTTCCATCGAGCTGCCAGCACCGCAAAAGCAACTGCACATGGTGGATCGGCCAGAGGGGTGCCAGGCAAAGCGCCGCCACGATCGCCAGCGCCCCTGTGCTTGACACCACGATTGCGAGAGCACCCTATGTAAAGGACTTCGGATCGCCTGGACAGCCCCCCATCAGCCGAACTGAATCCCCTGGGCCAGGGGCAATTCTGCCGACCAGTTAACCGTGTTGGTTTGGCGGCGCATGTAGGCTTTCCAGGCATCGGAACCCGACTCACGACCGCCGCCCGTATCCTTTTCGCCTCCGAAGGCGCCGCCGATTTCGGCACCCGAGGTGCCGATGTTCACGTTGGCGATGCCGCAATCCGATCCCACAGCCGAGATGAACTCTTCGGCGGCGCGTATGCTGGCGGTGAAGATGGCGGAAGAAAGGCCCTGGGGCACATCGTTTTGCTTGGCGATTGCGTCGGCCAAATCGGTGATGCGCATCAGATACAGCACGGGTGCAAACGTTTCGTCCTGCACGATTTGCATGGAGTTCTCAGCTTCCACGAGAGCGGGGACAACAAAGTTCCCCCCCGCGAGATCCCCTTCCAATTCCGCGGCACCACCACCACAAAGCACGGTTCCCCCGGCTGCGGTGACGGACTCCAGCGCATCAGCCATGCTCTGCATAGCAGCCTTGTCGATCAGGGGACCGCATAGAATATTCTCATCCATGGGGTCGCCAACCTTGATGTCGGAATAAGCCCGCACCAAGCGATCCTTGACCTCGTCGTAGATCGAATCGTGCAAGAGGACGCGGCGGGTGCTGGTGCAGCGCTGGCCGGCGGTTCCCACTGCACCGAACAAGATCGCGGGCAGGACCAAGTCCAAATCCGCGTCGTCCATGACCACCAGAGCGTTGTTGCCGCCGCACTCGAGGATGGAACGCCCCATGCGCGAGGCCACACGGCCCGCCACCAGCTTGCCGATCTCGGTGGAACCGGTGAAGGAAATCAAGGGCATGCGCGAATCGTCGATCATGGCCGTGGCCACATTATCGTTGCTGCCGATCACCAAACCGGCGAGGGCACCAAGCCCCTCGGCCTCTAGCACGGGCCGGATCACGTTGATCAAACCGATGGCGCAAAGGGGCGTCTTGGGGCTGGGCTTCCACACTGTGGAATCACCGCAGACCATTGCCAACATGGAGTTCCAAGCCCAAACCGCCATGGGGAAGTTGAATGCGGTCAGGATGCCCACGGTCCCGAGGGGCTGCCAGGTCTCGCGCATGTGGTGGCCGGGGCGCTCAGACGGCATGGTCAGGCCATAGCATTGGCGTGAAAGGCCCACGGCAAAGTCGGCGATGTCGATGCACTCTTGCACCTCGCCCCAACTCTCCTGCACGGACTTACCCATCTCATAGGTGATCAGGCGCCCGAGGGCATCCTTTTGTTCGCGCATGGCGTTGCCCATCTTGCGCACCAGGTCTCCGCGCAGGGGCCCCGGCATGGCCCGGAAGCGGGTGAAGGCCTCTTCTGCGGCCGTAACAACCTGGGCGTACTCAGCTGCAGTAGCCTGTTGGACGCGGCCGATGACCTCGCCGGTGGAGGGATTCTTGGTCTCGAGCCAATCGCCGGTTGTTTTGAGCCAGGTGCCTGCGTAGGCGCCCGATTGGTCGCCGCTGATGCCGAGTTGCTTGAGGAAGTCCATGTCTGTTGGTGTCTTGGGTGGTTCGAAGAGAGTTCTTCGGGGTGATCCGAATCGCCGAGGATAACCGCTTCCCAGGGGTCTCCCAAGGCCTGTAGAGGAGAATCTGGCACAAAGAAGTGACTCCACAGATGACCCAGGCTGTCCGCATCGCTATCCTCTTTGCCCTCATGAGCGACCGTATCGTCTTCCAAGTGCAGGATCTGCACAAATTCTACGACCAGCGTGAAATCCTTAAAGGGATCACCCTGTCTTTTCTAGAAGGGGCCAAGATTGGCCTAATCGGCCTCAATGGCGCGGGCAAAAGCACCCTGATGCGTATCATCGCCGGGTCCGACACCGCCTTTGAGGGCACGGCTAAACCCGTTGGGGACCAGTCCACGGGCTACCTCTCCCAGGAACCCGAGCTCGACGAAAGCAAGACTGTCGCTGGCAACATCGAAGAGGCCGTGGGACACCTGCGCGCATTGGAGGCTCGCTATTACGAGGTGATGAACCTCATGGGCGAAGCCGAAGGCGCGGAGGCTGAGAAACTCAGCACTGAATACGACCGCCTGCAGCACGACATGGATGCCAAGGGTATTTGGGATCTGGACTCGCGCCTCACCCAGGCCAAGCACGCCCTGCAAGTTCCCCCGGATGACCGTGGAGTGACCAACCTCTCCGGAGGTGAACGCCGCCGGGTGGCACTTTGCCAGTTGTTGCTCGAACACCCGGACATCTTGTTGCTCGATGAACCCACCAACCACTTGGATTCGGAATCCATCGCTTGGCTAGAGGGTCACTTGGCCGCCTACGAGGGCAGCGTCATCCTGGTCACCCACGACCGGTACTTCTTGGACAACGTGGTCAACTGGATGCTCGAAATCGAGCGCGGCAAAGCCAAACCCTACGAGGGCAACTACACCGCCTACCTAGAGCAAAAGCAGCGGGAAAACAGCGCCTCCAACGCAAAAAACGTGCGCACGGAAAAAGTTCTGGCCCGGGAACTGGAATGGATTCGGCGCACACCCGCCGCCCGCCAAAAACAATCCAAGGCACGCCTCAAACGCTACCAGGATATGGCCGCTGAACGGGCAGAAGATCAATTGGAGTCCGTGGACCTTCGTATCCCTCCCGGGCCGCGCCTGGGTGACAAGGTGGTCGAGGTGCGCGACCTCAAGAAGGGGTACGACGGGCGCACCCTGTTCGAGAACCTCACCTTTGAAGTCCCACCCCAGGGCAAGTTGGGCGTGATCGGCGCCAACGGAATGGGCAAGTCGACCCTGATGAAGATCATCATCGGGCAGGAAACCCCGGACGAAGGCGAGGTCACCCTGGGCTCCACGGTGCAACTCAGTTTCGTGGACCAAAGCCGCACGGTCTTGCAGGACGATCAGACCGTCTTCCAGAACATCACCGACGGAAACCTGCTCTTGCCCTTCGCCGCGGGCACGATTGACTCCCGTGCATATGTGGCCCGCTTCAATTTCAAGGGGGAAGACCAGCAGCGGCAACTGTCCGAGTGCTCTGGCGGAATGCGCAACCGAGTGCTGCTGGCAAAGATGCTGCGTGAACCGGCGAACCTGGTCATTCTTGACGAGCCGACCAACGACCTGGACTTGGACACTCTCCGGGTTTTGGAAGAAGCCATTCAGCACTATCCCGGTTCCATGATCATCGTGACCCACGACCGGTACTTCCTGAACCGCGTGGCCACCCATATCTTGGCCTTCGAAGATGACGGCCAAATCGTGTTCCATCACGGGGACTACGAGTCCTATAAGGATTGGAAACGCAACCGCGGCGAGGACATCGACAAGCGCACGGGCCCCCACCGTCAATTCACCCGTGGTTGACATTAGCGATCAAGAAACCCAAACCGGGGACCCGCTGGAGATCCAACGGGCACGGGCCATCGTGGCGGGCTTTTTCGCCCCGGATCCCAAGCAAGCCGAAGACCGTGTCCGCATCCTGGAGTTCCTCGACCAGCACCAAGATGCCCTGCACCGCAGCTGCCTCACGGGACACCTGACCGCATCCTGCTTGCTGCTTGACGCCAATCGCCAACGGGTGCTGCTGCACCACCACAGGAAACTGAACCTCTGGCTGCAATTCGGCGGGCACGCGGATGGCGAGGGAGACCTTGCTTCCGTGGCTCAACGGGAGTTGATCGAAGAGAGCGGCATCACCCCCGCGGAATTCGCAAGCTCCCCCTTCGACATAGACATCCACCCGATTCCCGCTCACAAGGATGAACCGGCCCACGCCCACCTAGACGTGCGCTATCTAGCCATCGCCCCCAGCGGTGCCGAGTTCGTGGTCTCATCCGAGTCCAAGGCCTTGCGCTGGTTCACCGGCCCCGAAGCTCTCGCCCTAGGCCTCGACCCATCCCTCGAGCGGATGGTCAAAGCGCTTCTGGGCTGAGGAATCCTCAAAAGGGCAGCAGGTCCAGGGCAAAAACGCCCCAAGCCCCAAGAAACAAAAGCGCCTGCCCCGCGAGCAACCATTGCACGCCCCGGCGCCCGGTAACCAAGCGAGCGTGGTTGGGATCGCGAACCAACAGCGCCCAACTGAATAAGCCCAGGGCCCAACCGCTGATCACGTCCCAAGCCCAATGCTGCTTGACGAACAGGGTCGAAAAGGCCACCACAATGGCGAGCGGGATTGCGATGCGCCCCACCCTTCGGTCGAGGGTCCAAGCACTCAAGGCCGCTAGTAGGGAAAGGGACACATGCAAGGAGGGCAGGCAATTTGCCGGGGTATCGACCTGGTGAATCACCTTCAGCATCCACTCCGCAAAGACGCCCCCATCCAAGTCCATTGGGCGCAGATCCATGTGCAAGGGAAAGAGCAGGAACACCACGAAGCTCACGGCGCTAGTCAGGACAAAGGCAGCGCAAATGCGCCTGTATACCGGGCGCGTGGAAGGCAACACCAGGGGTAGGGGCAACAGCAAATAGAGCAGGGCGTAGATAAAAACCCATTGGGGCACGAAGGGGATTGCGCGGTCCAATGAGGTTTCAGCAGACCCAGCTGGCCAGGACCCGGCCAAGTAATTGATCGGACTGTAGAGGCAGAGAAACAATCCCACCGCCACACCCAAGAGCACTCGTTCTTGGCGTTCGGGAAGAAGATCCAAGCGGGCGCGCAACTTTGTCAACAGGGTGCCCAACTAGAGTTCCAACTGGCAGTCGTGCCCATCATGCTCCGCGGATGAGTCCATGGCCTCGTGGTGGGCGCTGCATGACTGGCGCGACTGGTGGGACGGGTATCCCGCCCGGGCCTGTCCATGAAGCAGATGTGAGCCAAATGCTTGAGATTTGCGCATGCGTCCCGGTATCCGGGAATCAAGAGCCTAAAAGGCCCCCCATCATCGGAGGTCAAAAATCCCTCCGTGCCCGCGTACCAAAGGAGCCCTTGGTCAGCCACCTCTTCAATGGGAAGCGAAACCACAAAATCCCCCTCTTCGGAAGACAACTCTACCCATCGGGCGTTTTCCAAAAGCCCGCGCACATCAAACAGGGCACGGAACAACACGCCACGCCCAGCGCGCCCCGGAACGTGCTCACCCACGTCGGTAATCTGCGCACTGGCATCGAGAGCCTCCAAATCCGCCGAGGAATACAACAGGGGGGCGCCTGCGATCAGGCCGTCGACATGCAGAGTGGAAATGGCCATGGGCTGGGAATTCTAGCTCGATGGGGTTCGGAACCAAGGCCTCGGCGCGAAAAACAAGCGCGGGGCGGCCAAAAGAGGCCGCCCCGCGCTTGGCCGGGTTTCATGGGGTAGGAAATCCTACACGTTGTGAGTCGGAGGCTGAGACGAACCGCGAGCAGGTTCATTCTCGCCTCGGGTGTAGATCACATAGAAAAGTCCAAGGGCGATCAAACCCGAGAGTCCTTCCTGGGAAATGCTTCCCGCCACGGAAGCCACATTCGCGGTCATACCCGTGGAGCCTGGGAAGAGCAGATCGATGATCAAGAAGGTGAAAATAAGGGAGAGCCCAAGGCGCGTGATCCCCTTGGAAAGGCTGCTGATCCGGTTGATGAGTTGTTCCATGGAGTGTTCGGAGTTGTTGGTTGCGTGAGAATTGACTTGGCGGCAATGAGGCGCAAGCCCGACCACGGATTCAAGGCCGTGATCGGGCTCGGTAGGTCTACTTGGCTTCTCCAAGCATCAGCGATCCGTCAAGGACATGAACACCATCAGCGTGATGAGACCGGCAAGGCCTCCACTAATGAAGGTGTTCACGAGACCTGTGATGTTCCCGACGATGCTATAGTCCGTGGGGACCGCAGACGGGAAGACTACGCCAACCACCAGGAAAAGGAGGGCCAAGTTAAGGGCCAGGGCGATGATCGGCTTGCAGGAACCGTTGACTGAGCTCAGAGCTTTGTTGAATGCATCCATTTTTGTTATGCCTCCTGTGAAGGCCTGCCCCAACGTCGTCGGGTTCAGTCATTCACAATCAAGAGTCTTGTGGAGCAGAACAAGGCTGAAAGCCCTGGACTGCCCGGGATCTCGACAACCCGAAGGGTCATCGTGGGCAGGTCAGCCGAACGCGGAAAACACATCCTGGGAGCTGGCCCGATATAAACCATCGGCTCGCCCATCCGTACCTTGCCCCCCGCAAAACTACTTTTCCCTCGAAAGGACTCGAAAGCGCCGTGAGGCGTCCCAAGGCATGGTCGCTGGGGTTAAAATCCCTTCGAAATCGAAGAATCTCGACCCCTTTCTGCCCCTAAGGAACCCAATCGGGTCACTGGGCTGGGCCTAAAAGCTTATTCAGCAGCAGTACGCAGGGCTGATTGCCGTTGGCTAGCTCCTGTTGGTCCCCGGGCATGGCCAGGGATTCCAGCTGCTGTTCATTGCCCGCCAGGAGGGCCAGTCCATAGCCCTCGCACTTCTGGCGCAGCTGGGTGCCAAAAGCTCGATAGAGGCCAAACAGACGCTCCGCATCCCCAGCGCCCACCCGCGAGCCCCAGGGCGCATTGGTTGCCACCTGGCCGTTCCAGCCGGCCTTTGGGGAAAAGAGCCGCGCATCCTTCACCTCCAACTGCAAGTTGGCATCGATGCCAGCGGCCGCCAGATTAGCAGCTGTGTCTTGCACGCGCTCGCTGTCAATGTCGCTGCCCACCAGTTGCAGTTTCCTCGTGGAGCGGCGGCGTTTTTGAGCATCGGCTCGCAGTCGCTCGAACATCACCGCTTGCGCATCCTTCCAACGTTCCATGCCGAAGGACCTAAAACTTCCGGGTGCAATATCCGCCGCCATTAAGGCCGCTTCCACCAACAAGGTCCCCGACCCGCAGAAAGGATCCAGCAGGGGCGCGCGACGGTTCCAACCGGAAAGCAAAAGGACTCCTGCGGCCAATGTCTCGGGCAAGGGTGCTCGGCCCTGGGCTTCACGCCAACCGCGTTTGTAAAGGGGCTCGCCGCTGGTGTCCAAAGAAAGGATCACCCGGTCTCGATAGAGGTGCACGCTGATTCCCAAATCCACATCCCGGTCCCCCACATTCGGACGGGTTCCTAGGTCCCGGCGAAAGCGATCACAGATCGCATCCTTGACTCGCTGCTCCACAAAGCGCGCGTGAGTCAAATTGGAATCCCGAGCACGGGCCTTCACCCGCAGGGTTCCATCGGGCTTGAGCCACTTTTCCCAAGGCACCTCCAAGGCACCCTCATAGAGATCGGTGTCGGTCACGCATTCATAGCGCGCGACCCGCAAGAGCACTCGGTTGGCGGATCGCAACCAAAGGTTGGCCCGGGCCGCATCCAAGCGTGTCCCAGCAAAACGGCAGCCCCCCACCTGCCGTTCGATGTTGGCCATTTGTAGCTCCTTGAGTTCCTGGTGCAGCACGGGTTCAAGACCCGGTGCGCAGGTGGCGAAAAATTCAGTTGCAGAAGCCATGAGTTCGATTCAGCGGGGCCAGGGGCCGTGGGATGTGCGGGCGGGGTCCTCTTCAAAAACCCGGCGCCAGAGATCAGTAGAGAAAAGGCCATCCGGATCCGCATGGGCTTTTAGTTCGTGGAATGCTGCGATGCGTTCGGAGCCAAAAGATGCTCGGGCCACATCCGGAGAAATCACTTGGTCCTTGGCGAAGTAGAACCGTCCCCCCGCAGCCAAGCAGATCTTGGAAAAGCGCGCGCAGGTCTCCATAAGGTGCGCTCGATTCTTGGCGGTCACCTTCAGGTCCATGGCCATGCTCCAGCCATCCAAGGCATGGGTCATCAGGAAGGGATCGGGCCGGTGGCGCTTGAGCACCCCTAGATACGGGGTGTGCCCACTGGATTGCCCTTCGGCCAGGAGCGCCAGGAAACCATCCCGGGCCGTGTCCGCGGGCAAAAAGGCTTGGTACTGAAGCAGCCCATCACCCGCGCGCCGGGCGTAGGCGTACTTCCAGTCTGGTACGTAGTCGAGCAAGAAGTTGAACCCCGCGTGGGACTGACGATGCCACCCGCTCATGGCCTCCATGCGCCCCGAAACCTGCTTGATGGCATTGACCAGGCGCATCCCCGGATCATGATTGAACATGCGCAGCACCCGCCAGATCTCGGCTTTGGGCACGCCCATCACAGCATCGGGCAGATCCTGGTGTTTAAGGCTGAGGGTCTTGTCTGGATCAGAGTCCTCGCCATCCAAGAGATAGCGCGCGTCGTGAATCAAACCGCGCCCACCAGCGGAGCCCGACCCAAAGGTATCGATCCAACCCACGAGGTAATCCGCCTCGCCCACGAGCTCTTGCATGGCGTCCATCATCTCGCCTAGGTCATGGCAAGAGATCCCGCGCACGCGCACATCCCCTGAATAGACCTTGGTGGTGCGGGTCTTGGCCCGGGTGATGATGCCCAACATGCCGAAGCCGCCGATGGCTCCGTGGAACAACTCAGCATTTTGTTCCCGCGAGCAAGTCACTAGGTCGCCGTTCCCCAAGAGCAAGTCGATCTCAAGCAGGTTGTCCCCAAAGGTGCCCACCTTGAAGTTGTTCTTGCCATGAATGTTCATGGCTGCGGCCCCGCCCATGGTGGGGAACATGGTGCCGCTGACCACCTTGGGCCAATAGCCGAGGGGCAATGCCTTGCGCCAAAGTTGACGGATACTCGCGCCCCCCTCCAATTCCGCATCCCCGGTGGACGCGTCAAAGTCCAACAGGCGATTCATGCGGGTCATGTCCAGAGCCCACCCGTCGCGCGTGGTGCTTGCGTCCCCATAGCTGCAGCCCGTGCCCCGGGGTGCGAGGCTTACCCCCGCCCGGCGCGCCTCCTCCAGGGCTCCTCGCAGCTGATCCAGGTCCCGTGGACGCACGATGCGCGCGGTAGAACCGACGCTCATGCCCCAGCCCTCCACGCGCTCGATGCCCACCCGACCGATATCTTGGCCCATGATCAGATGTTGAGGTGACGGAAGATGCGGCTGGGAATTTCACGGATGACCCGCATGACCAAGCACCAGCGCAGGGGCATGTAACGGGTGCTCCAAAAACTTCCGCGCCAGGTGGAGATCATTGTCTTCGCCGCTTGCTCGGGCGTGATCGGCCAAACAAGCTTGTCTATTCCCGCGGTCATGTCCGTGCTGACCATGCCCGGCAGGATGGTCACGACGCGCACCCCATGTCCCTCTAGCCGATTGCGCAGGGATTCGAGGTAAGTAGTGAAGCCCGCCTTGGAAGCATGGTAGGCCGGGTTCATGCGGCGACCGCGCTCGCCCGCCACACTGGAAACCCCAACGATGGTGCCGCGCCTCTCCGAAAGGAACAGCCGCGCTACTTCTGCGCACCAGGCCATGCCCCCCAGAAGATTGACCCGCACCATGGTGCGGTCCTGATCGTGATCGTATTCCTGGGGCCCCACCATGGGCATCACCCCCGCCACGTAACAGAGCGTGTCGAGGCCACCGAGATCTTTGACAATGCGCTCCAAGAGGGCCGGCACGTCCCCCGCATCCATCACATCGTGTGGGTACACATGAACGCTCCCTGGAGGAGCACCTTCCGCGAGTTCTGCCAGTCGGTCCTCCCGTCGAGCAAGGGCCGCCACTTGACAGCCTTCCTGAGCCAACTGACGCACGAGGCTCGCGCCGATGCCGCTGGATGCCCCGACCACCAAGACTCGTTCGGGAACAGAGCTTGGGGAGGATGAGTTTTGATCTGGTTCGCCGGAATCTTGCATGGACCGGGCCATGATCGGAGTTGAAGCCCCCCTCGACAAGAGATCTTCTCTCTTCTCTCGCCAGATTCATGTTCCACCCCCTCGGCCTTCGTCCGCATGCTCGCTCTCCTTGGGCGGAGCAGAAAAATCCCCCCATGAACCGAGTCGAAAAACGGCATCCACAGATCCCAAGCCAGCATTGCTCTCCTACGTGCGGGCCCGTATGGTCTGATCCCCATGCCGCCGATCTCCCGCCTCCTCGCCACCCTCAACCCAGAGCAGCGCGCGGCCGCGGAGACCATCGAGGGCCCCCTACTGGTGCTAGCGGGCGCGGGAACGGGCAAAACCCGGGTGGTGACCACCCGTATCGCCCATTTGATCTCCAAGGGCGTCGACCCAAGCCACATTTTGGCGGTCACCTTCACCAACAAGGCAGCTGCCGAGATGCGCGATCGCCTGGCCAAGCTAATCGGCCCCAAGGCCGAGGGAGTCGTGGCCAGCACCTTTCACTCCTTCTGCCTGCGTTTCTTGCGGGACCACACGGTGGAATTGGGCATGGAGCGCGGCTTTTCGATCTGCGACCCCTCGGACCAATTGACCTTCATCAGCCGTGCGCTGCGCTCCCTGCACGTGCCCTCCGCCAGGCTCAAACCCCGGGATGCCCTGTCCCTGATCAGCCTGGCCAAAAACCGCCTCGGGACCCCCGACACCCTGGCCCTCAGCCTGGACGAGGATCTGGGGCACCTAGCCGCGCGCACCTGGGAAAAGTACCAGGAATCCCTGCAGCGCGCCCGCAAGTTGGACTTCGATGACCTCTTGCTGGAAACCAGGCGCCTCTTGCGCGACCCCAAGTTGCGGAAGAAGGTCGCCGACCAGCATCGCTTTGTATTGGTGGACGAGTATCAAGACACGAACGGTCCCCAGTTTGAAATCGTGCAGGCGATTGCCGGAAAACACAGGAACCTCTGCGTGGTGGGCGATGACGATCAAAGCATCTACTCATGGCGCGGAGCCGACATGACCAAGATCCTGTCCTTCGAAAAGACCTTTGGCGGCGCCAAGGTAGTCACCCTGGAAACCAACTATCGCTCCACCGAGACGATCCTGCGCTGCGCCAACCGCCTGATCCAACACAACACGGGCCGCCACGAAAAGACACTGCGTTCGGCCATGGGAGAAGGTGAACCTATCAGCCTGGTCACCATGCGCGACGAGGAAGTGGAAGCAGACAAGGTCGTGCAGCTCATTGACGAAATGGTCAAAGCAGGCCATGCCCTCGACGAATTCGCGATCCTCTTCCGTACCGCAATCCAGGCGCGCGCCTTTGAAACCGAACTGCGCCTGCGGGACATTCCCTACACCCTCGTGGGCGGGATGAGTTTCTTCGACCGCAAGGAAGTGCGCGACGTGATGGCCTACCTGCGATTGCTGGTGGATCCTGACGATGAGCAAGCCCTGGTGCGCATCATCAACAGCCCACCCCGAGGGGTCGGCAAGACCACCCTGGAACGGGTAACCGCCTATGCCACCGAAAAGGGAATTTCCGTAGGTAATGCTTTTGATCAAGGGGATCAAATCGAGGGGGTTAAGGGCTCCCGCTGCGAACCGATCCAGCGTTTGCGGCTGCGACTCAAAACCTTGCGCGGACTCTACCCTGACTCTTCCCAGAACCTGGTGAAGCTGGTGGAACAGACCATCCAAGAGGTGGGCTACGAGGAAGAAGTGCGCCGCTGCTACAGTGATCCGGAAGAAGCCAAGAAGCGTTGGGAAGGGGTGGAGGAAGTGCTCAACGCAGCACAAAACCATGCCCGCAAGCGCAAGCACCCCAAGCTGCAACGATTCCTCGACGAGCTCTTGCTCTCGGCGGAGGACCGGGACGACCCTGAAAAGGCGTCCAAGCGCTTGAGCGTGACCCTCATGACGCTGCATGCATCTAAAGGGCTGGAGTTCCCCCGGGTTTTCCTAGTGGGACTTGAGGAGGGCATCCTGCCCCATGTGAGGTCCGTGCAAGAGGACACCATCGAGGAAGAGCGTCGTCTGGCCTACGTGGGCATCACCCGCGCTCAGAAATTCCTGCAGCTCTCCTGGTGCCAAACCAGAGCCCGAGGCGGGCAGGACCTCACGCGCCACATGAGCCGCTTCTTATTGGAGCTCCAGCAACGGGAGGCCCCTGCCGATTGGGTCGCCGCCGGAGCCGAGCCTAAGCCCAAGTCCAAGTCCAAGAAGAAAGGGCGCCGGCGCAGGGCACGGCGCTAGGGCGACTCAACCCGGACTCACTGACTCGCGAGGGCCACACGGTCCATCATGGACTGCACCGCGCCCCCGGCTCGTTCCACCGTCACCCACGCGCGCAGGGGCCGCTGCACCAGCACCATAGGATCTAGGATGAGCAGATTGGCACGCCCAGCCACGAGGTTCAGGGTGCCACAGGACACCGCCGCCTCTTGGTCTCGCTGACCATCCGTCACCCAGACCTGATAGGTCCAATGGCCCGGATCCAGATTGCTCAGTCCTTCCACGCGGAGAAACCCGCGGTTCCCGGTGTTGAACCAAATGAGTTCTCCCCCAGCATCGGCGCCCGTCCCATCCCCGGCAGGATGCAGGGACAATGTCTGATCCGGGTCCCCCTCGGCCAGTAACGCCTCCAGCTGATCCTGGGCAGAGCGTGGCATCATGGTGCTCACCGCGTTCTCGTAGTGCTGGTAGGCAAGGTCGAGTTCCTCCATCAAGGTCTGCTCACGCAAGCGCCACTCTTCCCGTTCCTGCGCAAACATGTTTTGCTGATCGGGAGCGGCCGGAACCTCGCCGGGGACGCCCGCGTCGGGCTTCCCTTCGGTGACAAAGTGCCCAATCCCAACGACTGGCTCGCGATCCGTATCAGAAACCGCGGATTCTTCCTGTTGCCAGGAAGAGCCCATGGACCCGCCGAGCCAGCCCAGAAGTGTGCCCGCGACCAGGCCAATCAGAAGTTGAGTTCGTTTCATGCGCGCATGGTGCCCAAGGAAATGAAACAATGCAATGGAGAGCCTTCCCACGATGGGCGATCTGCCCCGAGGAGCCCTTTTCTTGGGCCTATTTGATCGATATCCAACAAGCCCAAGCATCCCGCCCATGATCGCCAGCATCTGCGTGGCTCCTTCTGGGAGGCTTGGAAAGCGCTTCCTAGGGAATCACGATGTCATGCTGACGGGTATTGCCCTTGCTCACACGCACCTTAACCCTTGGGCTGCTGCGGCCTTCATAGCGGGCGCTCACCCACACGTCCCCCGGGGCCAACCCGGGCATGGTGTAGGAACCACCCCCGCGGGTTCGCACCCAGGAAGCTATCATGATTCTAGTTCCGTCTTCGGTGGTGAGGTCCAAGGTCGCTCGACGTAAGCCATTGCCATCCGCGTCACGCACGGTGCCTTCTAGAGTGCCTGCCAATTCAAGGTCGATGTCGAGGGTGGTTCCCTGTGCTTCCACCTCCAAGCCTTCGACCAAGATAGCGCCCCCACCCAAGTCTCCCGGATCTGATTCCATGGCCCGCAGGTTGTAGGTACCGGGGCTCAAATCCGCAAAGTTGTAGCGTCCGTCCACTCCGGAGCGGGTCGTGCGTCGGCGAGAGCGGCCGCCGACCTCTACGCCATCAATGGTGACCGCCAACGCAATCGTGGCCCCCTCAAGCACTCCCGAAGGCCCGCGGATGATGCCATCCAGGCCTGAACTGGGTAACTCGAAATCTGCGCTGTGACGGGCCCCCCCCTCGATGGTCACCGGGAATACTCCCTGGCTTGACCAATCGCGACCGACCATGAATTGATAAGTCCCAGGCTGATCGACCACCAATTCATATTTCCCGTCCACATCCGCCAGGGTAGCGGCCAACTGCTGGTTGGGATTCTCTGGATCCAGTACCGAGACCGCCGCCTTGGCAACCCCTTCCCCAGCGGACCTCACGGTTCCAGAAACGGTGACCGCAGTGGGAGAAGGCGTGCCAAGCACCACGATGCGGCGCTCTTCGTCCACCAGCGTGACCTTGACCTCCTCCTTGTTTGCGTTGTTCATAACCCACTGGTCTCGGTCTCCTCTCCTACCGCTACGGGGAGCTTCCAGACTGACCGTGTAGGCGCCAGGCTCAAGGCCCTCGAAAAGCACCGAACCCGATTCGTCGATGTTCTTGCCCACCCAAGTCGGTCCACTGAGACGGACTTGGCGATCGTTGATCTTGCCCAGCGCCGTGTGCATTTCCACGGTCAAAGTAGCACCCCTTCGGAGGGTCAAGAGAGCCCTCTCCCCCGTATCTCCTGCGGCCACGAACATAGTTAGCTTCGGGCTGTTGGCCCAAGATGCATGGCTCGCGGAAATCACCACCTCGCCGGGGTTGAGCCGCACCAGATCAAAGACCCCCTCCTCATTGGTTTCCGTGCGCGCATCCTTGCCGCCCCCGTGCCGGCCGTTGACTTGGGCCCCTTGAATGGGCTTGCCCGATGGATCGCGCACCACGCCGCTCAATTTCGATTCACGGGGCAAACGCAGGGCGACCTCCCCATCGAAGGGCACGGTAATTTCCTGCTCATCTCCGGTGCCAAAGCCCAAGCCTCGGGCTACAAGAGTCCAGCTTCCATCCTGAAGACCGGCCAAATCAAAACGTCCATCCGGGGCGCGGAAGCGATCCTTGATCGGCTTGCGCGCAGTGTTCGAGAGAATGTTGTTGCTGGCCGGAGTAGCAGTGATCTGAAACCGGGGGACGGGATTCCCTTCGTCATCGAGCACCTTCCCAGGAACGGTCTGGCCCTCGGAAAGGATCAGCACAAGGCCACGCCGGCTGGGTTTCACGTCCGCTGCAACGGCGCGCCACACGGGGGGCGGATCGAGCAAACGCTCACGCAGGCTGGCTTCCGCAGGGGCTACATAGCCCCGCTCAAAGGAAGTCGCTTCCAGGTGACACTGCCCCTCGCCCAATCCACTGAACGAAAATTCGCCATCGGCACCAACTTTGACCTCGCCCATGATCGCCTCGTAAGGGAAGCTCATGAATTCGGTCTTTTGACTCAGACGCACCATGGCGCCACTTGCGGGAGAGCCCTTGGGCCAGGTCACCGAACCCTCTACGGTCAAGCCCTTGTCCATGGACAGCACTAAACTTGTGCGGACTTCGCCCTCCACTATTTCGCCGAGGGGGTAGCGCAATTCCAAGTACCCATCAGCGGCGACTAGCACGATCAAGTCCCCCGGGGGTACTCCCACGAGTTCAAAGGTCCCGTCTCCTCCCTCGACCACCTCATCGATTTTCTCGTTCATGAAGGGGTTGCGGTTCCTCGCCTGCGCAACGGTCAAGGCCATCACGGAGGCATGGGTGATGAGCTCCCCCTTGATGTTTCTGACCTCGCCGGAAATGGTTGCTCCCCGGCCGAAGTTAACCACGACCTGAGTGATCACGCCCGGTTCAGCCTTGAGCCCCTTGGTTTCGCCATTGGCAAAGTCGGGGTGGCGCGCCTCCACCAAAAAATCTTTCCCGGGGTTCACCCCTCCGATCTCGAAGTGCACATCCTTAGTACGCACTCCCACCCTGCCGCCTGAACCGCCCCAGGTGCGATTTTCACGCATTTCGACCGTGACCTTTTCATGAAACTCAAGATTCCCCGCCGCAGCGCGGGGAGCAACGACTTCCACATCAAACCGGCCGCCCAGGGAAGGTTCGAGCAACAAATCGTTGGTGTCTTCGGGGTTGGTGGGATCAATCACCTTGTTGTCTGAACTGAAGCAATAGCGGCCAGCGATCCAAATGCGTCCTTTGCGGGTACCTTCGGCAAATGCCACGCGGAAATTGCCATCCGTATCCACCGGGGCTGAATACTCATCGGGGTGGCCGGCGAGGGTTTTGAATCGGCGGCCCGAAGCAATCACGAAAATCTCTTCGTCCAGGGGAGTGCCCTCGGGAAGCTGAACCCGTCCCTCCACAAAATGGGAGGCCCGGGGCACGCGCGCGCCGCGCACCACTCGCCGGGGAGCGGCGGCCCGCGCTGCCGCCTCGGTCCCATCATCCTCTGCCACCTCTCTCTGGGGCTGAGCTTCTTGGGGTCCGGGCTGGTCCCCTTGAAGGGTCGCCGCACCCCCAGTGCTTGGGGACAATGGCGCTTGGGTCAGGGACTGATCCCCCAGGGTCGGGGTCGCGGGAGGAGGGTCCGTCCCCAGGAAAAACGAGCCCGCCACAGCGAGCACGACGAGAGGAATAGCCAAAAGGAAGAGAGGTCGCTGAGATCGTGCCATGAGGTTCCCATGATACGGGGACAGACGGCGGATCTTCGGCCTTTCAATGGGATGCGAGTCAGGTGAGCGCCCCAATCCCTATTGCGATTCGCCTCCGTACCCCAGAGCCTGCATCCAGGCTTGTAATTCCGGCGTAACCTCCACTTGATTGGAGCCCCCAAGGGCCGCCATTCCGCGCAGAGCCAGGTCCAACTCCTGGGCCAAACGCGTCAGGGCTTCCCCATCGCTGGCCGCCAAATTCGTTTGCTCCCGGGGGTCAAGGCTCAGGTTGTACAACTCCTGCTGACCGTCCCCCGCCCGAATGAGCTTCCAACCGGCGCTGCGGTAAGAAGTCAGATCCGGCCCCCACATGTTCCCCTGGGCCAGCACGGGCCGCGGCTGGTCATCCGTGCCATCCATCAGCCCCACCAAGCTGCGGCCCACAAAAGATTCAAGGGGCCCAAGGTCCGCCAGCTCGCAGAGAGTCGGGGCCAAATCCACGTGGCGCACGATCTGGGACACGCCCTTGGATTCCTTTCCCGGAACCCGAATCAAGAGGGGCACGTGGGTCAACTCGTCATACAGGGTGTGACCGTGCTCAAAGCCTCCGTGATCCAAGAACTCCTCCCCATGATCCCCGGTGATCACCACGATGGAGTTTTCATCCAAACCCCGTTGGCTCAATCCATCGAGCAAGCGACCCACTTCCGCATCGGTGTAGGCCACTTCCCCGTTATAGAGGGCCTCAGCACGGCCAATCAAACGCGGATTCAAATCCAACTGTCCAGCCCGGAGGGCCATCATGTGCTTGCGGGTACCGAACACAAAGGACTCGTCCTTCTTGTCCTGATCCTTCGCAAAGCGCCGGCGAAAGGGCTGCGGCGGATCATAGACCGCATGGGGATCGAAGTAGTGCACGAACAACAGGAAGGGCTCGTCGCGCTCCTGGTCCAGCCATTTCAAAGCCGCTTGGGTCGTGGGCGCGGCCCGACGGACCTCGGTGTTACTGCTAAAGTACACCGCATCAAGGCCGCCAAAATCCCGGGTGACCCCAAAGGTCTTGTCCAAGAAAGCCACGTTCACAATCGCATGGGTGTCGTAGCCCGCCTGGCTAAAGGGCTGCACCAAAGTTCCCACATCTTGGCCCAGTCCGCGCATGCCCGCATCAAGGTTGCCACCGGCTCCGTGTTCCGCCGGGTGCACTCCGCTCAAGATCGCAGCGCAAGAGGGCAAGGTCCAAGGGGCATGGGCATGGCACTGATCAAAGCTCACCGCGTCCTGGGCGAACTTGCCCAAATAGGGAGTCAGAGCCGCGGCCTCGGGCCCCACTCGATCCGCACGCAGGGTGTCGATCACGATCACCACCACGTTGGGCTGCATGGGTTTTCCGCAACTGACCAGGAGGGTCAAAAGGCTAAAAACCTGGAGGATCAAGGTGCTGAGTCGCATGTTCAATTGGATCGGGACTGGGGAGACATTCTGAAGGGCTGCCCCCGGCGGTAGCCCGCCAGCTGGTTGGATACGGCTTGGACCGCAGACCTGTTGGATGCGGCTTGAGCTTGCAGAACGGCCCGTTCGGCGGCGGCTATGGCCCCCGGAAAGTCCCCCAACTCCGCCATGGCCGCAGCGCGCAGGGCCTCGGGAAGACCGTCCCCCGCACCTCTCTGGGCCAAGAATTGATCCCCTAGGGCCAAGGCCAGGGCACCGTCCCGTCGGCTCGGATCAGGGTCCGCCGCCAGACGAATCACACAGAGACGCACCAAGTCAACCACCTGGGGAAGCCCCCCCTCCTCGGCGAGTGCCACGGCAATCACCTGGGCAGCAGAACGGACCTGGCCCCGATCCAAGAGCAACTTGCCCAGGTTCGCAGCGGCCTTGCCATGCCGGGGCTCCTTGGACAAGGCACCTTCGAAGGCCGTTTCGGCGGCGGGCCACTGGCTTTGGGTCAAGTGCACGAGACCTCGCTCATACAAACCTGCGGCGGCCCCCGGCGCCAACTCCAGGGCCGCGTCGAATTCTTTCCCCGCATCTCCATATGCTTCCGCACGGAAATAGGCCCGCCCCCGGTCCAGGTGGTAGCGCACACCGGGTACGCCCAGGTCTGGCCCGGGCAAGAGCCCCAGTAGGAATGGCAAGGACAGAGCAACCGCAACTCGGAGCCAGACCCTGCGCCCTTCCCGCAAGCGCTCCACCAACCCGAGCACCCCCGCCCCAGCGGGCAAGGCCAAGAGCGGCACCAGGGGCACCCGATAGCGGGCCGCCACAAAGAAAGGCAAGAGCGCCAAGACCCAAGCACCCATGGACCAGCCGATGATTCCCAATCCTTGGACGCGCCCCAACAGGAATGCCAAGAGGGCCAACCCCAAGAGCAACGAGAACTCCACCGGCGCGCTGTACAAGAGAGTCGAGTGCTGCCGTTCCACCTCCACCTCCTTGTTGTGCCCCACTTCCCGGGGACCCAAAAGCAAAACGGCCTTGGCCCCAGTGCGAGCCACAAAACCCAAGGGATCCCCCAGCACCGAACTTACGCCCCTGGAGCGCAGCAGAGCATCCGCCTCCTGGTGGCTCAGCTGACGGCCCTCCTGTTCGGACAAACGGGCCACGACCTTCGGCCAATCAAAGCAGGTGCGATAACGCCCCAGATCCTGGCCCAAGTCACTGTTGATCACACCGTTAGCCTCGGGCCTCTGCCCCAAGAAGAGGTTGATGCCAAGCCCCGTGGTCATGGGCACCGCCTGATCAGCGGCTTGAATGTTACGCACCAAGGACGGCACGGGGAAAAGCACGAGCCCAGCCAACAGGCACGCACCCATACGCCTCCCTGCTCGGCGCCAAACCCAACCCCCAACCGCCAGGGCCAGCAACAAAGAATTGGGACGACACAAAACCCCGAGAGCAAAGAGCAACCCTGCCAAAAAGGAAAACAGGGGGCGCCTGGGGCCATTCCCGTTCCCCACCGCAAGCACCATTGCCCCCAGCACCAAGGGAATCAAAAGGGCGGGCGCGTGCAATTCTCCTTCGAAGTAAATGGGCGACCAGGCTAAGCCGTAAAGCGCCGCCGCGACCAGCCCAAGAGTTGGACCGCGGAGTGCGCGCCCGAGCAAAAACAAAAGACCCACGGACAAGAGTCCGGCCAAGTGTTGCAGCGCCAGAACAAAACGCACGTTGCCGTCGCTCAAGGAATACAGCAAGGCCAAGAACCAGGGATAACCCGGCGGTCGGTGAAGGGGCTCTTCGGTGATCTGGGCAGGATCGAAACCCTCGGGCCAACCGGGCTCCAACCCCGCCAGGTCCCGGGCATAGGCGTCATGCCAATGGGCGTCCACCGCGGGATAGTTCAAGTCAGGGTCCGAACCCCGCTCGATCCAATGCAGGGCCCGGGGCACGAGGGCCAACACAAGAATCAACAGGAGCCAAGTGCCTGGGCTGCGACCGCGAATCAACTCCCTGGTCATTCCGTTTGTCCTTGCTCAAAAACCGTACGCGTGCAGATCAGCCGATCCCCGCGGCCACTGGCCAGGTGAAAAGGTTCGCGCAGGGAATCCCCGTCGATCCCAAGGCGTTGGAGGGGCGTCTGCAGGGTGGCCTCGATTTTGGCGGGCTCGGCCCACACCACAAAACTGACTTCCATTCCAGCGGGGTCCAAGGCGAAGAGGTTGGTTTTCTGGCCATCGAGTTCGCGCCCGCCCAGTCGAATGTGCGTCAGGCCATGGAATCCGAGGGAGCCCCAGGGGCCTCCCCCGGAAAGGCGTCCTGAAACCCGCTGCCCATCTGCCTCTTGCACACGACTGGATTCGGTGAACCGGGGTGTGAATTCATTCTCATCCCAGGTTCGTTCGAACTCCCCATGGCCCTTGCGGCGCAGGGGCTCGCCCTCCTCGGACACCAGAATGATATTTTGACGCCTAGGCAAGTCATCGGTGGCCATGGGCATGAACAGCAAGAGGATGCTGCCGAACAGCAGGACGCCGCCGGCCCCCATGGATAATTTCCGGCAACGGCTCGGGGACAAGCTGGCAAGACTGGTGAGGGCCGGCATCCCTACGAGCAACAGCATCAACGCCGGAACTTCAGGTGTCGTCGTACCATAGGCTGCGGCCAGAAACCGGACCAGGGGCAGGGTTACCATGAGCACCGGCCCCAGGAGCCAAAGGCTCGCTCCCCTCAAGCCCCTGAACCCACCTCGCAGGAGCCCAGCAATCAGGCCCAGGGCCCCAAGGGTCAACACCACCATGAGCCAGGCGCCGGCTCCCGGCGCACCAAAAGCGATGGCGCTGAGCGCGATCGCCTGCCAAACCAGACTCGCCCCATAGGCGGCGATCAGCCCCACCCTTCGCATCAGGGGAAAGACCACGACCCCCGCCAGAGCCAGGGTGGCCGCGGCACTCAGCAACCAGAACAACGGGGCCTGGCTGAAGCCGGGGTCCGGCTTCCCGGCAATCCAAGCCAAGACCTGCCCGGGCACGATCATTCCAAACAACAAGATGCAGACCCAAAGGGGCCAGCTCAGGAATGCTCCTGCCCAATTGGCTCCCCGATTTTCTTCACGGCCAGCGTGTTGACGCACGCCGAGCACAATCACCAGCAGCAGCAAGATCGCGCCGATTTGGAGGGTGGAGGAACGCATGATGAGCAGGGTCCGACTGCCGATTGCAGTCCACACGGGCATCGGCCCAGAAGCGCCGGAAAAGTCCGCCACCTGGGCCGCCCTGAGCCCCGCCAAAAACTGCTCCCCTTGGTGCTGGAGACTCGCAGGGGAGATGTGGTCCAAGTCATCGAGGGCCGTGTGGTAGGCCTCCTTGCCTTCGATGAAGGCAAAGTTCATCCCAGGGACTCGGCGTTCGATGAACAGGCTCAAATCCGTGTCATTGGGCATGCGCCGGTAGGCTTCTACGGAAAGCGAATCCGCGAAGGGCCGTTCCGTGTAGCGGGCGTAGTTACGTAGCAGGTCACCGCTGCCGGGTCCGGTCTGGAACATGATCGAAGGACCGCGGCAACCGCGCGCCTCCAGATTAAGCGCACACAAGACTTGGCCCATGCGCGGATCCTGGGAGGCAAAGGCCTCGGCCCCACACAGACCGTCTTCCTCTGCGTCACTGAACAGCAGCAGCAGGCTGCGCTCCGGTTGACCGGCCGCGCAAAGGGCACGCGCCGCTTCGATCACCACTGCAACCCCGGCCAAGTCGTCCGACACACCAGGCCCCGCAGCCACCGAGTCCGTGTGGGCCATGAGCACGATCCAACCGTCCTCGGGATTCTTGCCCTCGATCTCCACGGTCCAATTGTGAACGGTTCCCGTGGCCCATTCAGTGGCGATGGACTGCACGTGTTCTTCGGGCTGCCAGCCCTTGCGCAACAATTCGGCCGCCAAATTGGAGCGCACCCGTTCGGCGGCCAAGCTGCCCGCCGGGTGGGCTCCCTCTGAACCGAGAATATGTTCCAAGCTGCGCATGGCGCGGCCAGCTGAGAACAGTTCCGGGTCCGCACGATGGTCGCGGGCCCCGGGCAACTTGCCCAGGGCTCCGGTCAGCAGTCCGCAAAAGACCACGATGGCCAGCAGCACAACCAGGGGGCCCCAACCCTCGAAGTTCGTCTGTGGCCGCCCGTACTTGGTCTGTTCCTCCATGGGGCCATGCTACCGATCCAAGCGCGGGAACCCCAACCAAGCCCAGGGAAGGTTTTGATTCTTGGGACTATTGATCCGGATTCCAGGGCCGTATTCTGCAATTCAGATTCCAGCCTGGGGCTTTCACCCCGGCCTCATCTACCAGTAACCCAATCCCCCATGCCCACTGCGCCACGCCTCTGTTTCCTATTGTTGATCGCCTGTGCCTTTGTCGCCTGCGGTCAGGGTCCAGAACCTTCGAGTCAAGAAAAGAACGTGGCGCTCCCTTCTACAGGGGACATCTTGCGCCGAGAACGCGCAGTTGTGTTTTTTGGGCAGGCGGATGCGGGTCGCGCCCGGGCCGAGATGGCGCCCCTGGCCCAACGCAAGATCCCGAGCCCCGATGACCTCTTGATCGCAGCCCAGATCGAGTTGCTCGACATGGACCTGATCACTTGCCGCAAGTGGCTCGATCGTTGGGCAGAGCTGGAACCCGCCTCCCCGCGCTTGGCCTACCTGCGTGCACGGCTGGCTCACCTAGAGGGAGCCTTCGACGAGCGCGTGGGTTTCCTGGAAGCAGCCCTGGCAGGGGCACCCGGGGATCTGGGCGCGACCTATTCCCTGGCGGGTGCCATGCAAGACCGTGACTTTGAAAGTGACGAGGCCTGGGAAGTTGCGGCCCGTGAGGCCCTCACACTTTATGACCGCATCGAAACACTTGGCCTGGAAAACGGAACCATCTGGTATGTGTCCACGATCTACCGCCAGTTTCTCTTGGCGGCGGACTTGGGCGAGGACGAGCGCATGGATCACTACAAGACCATCTGGAATGCTCTGGTGCAACAGGGCGCCAAGCCGATCTCAGATCAAGGGCTGAACGAAGGTTCCCTGGCCCGAGTTATCGCTCCGCGCCCGTTGGGGCAAGGCCCCAGTGCCCAAGCCCAAGTGCCCCCATTCGCAGTCAGCATGGACATTTTGCCGGACTGGACAGGCGCCCAATCCTTGGGGGTGCACGACCTGAACGGGGATCGTCGGCCTGATTTGGTAGCCGCCGGAGAAATGGGCTTGAGGGTAGCCCTTGGTCAAGAGGACGGGACGTTTGCGCAGCAAGTACTGCGGTCTGAAACCACTGCAGGATTCGCTGCCCTTGATCTCAACAAGGACGACGATTGGGACTTGGTTTGGTGGAACGAAACCCAAGTGGGCATCATCGAACAGGACGAAGGTGCCTTTGTACCCACGCCGGTCGCTCTGCCCACTGCAGGCGCCAATGTGCGTCACGTGTCCCTGGTCGACCATGACCATGATGGTGACCTGGACCTTCTTCTGGCGACAGATTCCGGACCGCGCCTTTGGCGCAACGACGGGGCTGGGGAAGTCCCCGATGATCCCGAGTTGCCCCGGGGTTCCTTTGTGGATGTTACCGCTGAGGCGAACCTCCCCACTGACTGGCCCTGCCATTGGTGCGCGGTCGAGGACTTAGATGGGGACCAGGATGTGGATTTGGTTTTCGGAGGCCCCAAGGGGATTTGGATCGCCAGCAATCTACGCGGGGGAAACTTCATCAACATAGCCTCCGCGGTGTTTGCGGCCCAATCCCCCCCTGCGGGGCACGCGGGCCTCTTAGCGGATTGGAACGCAGATGGCCGGGTGGATTTGATCGTGGCCAATGAAGAGGGCTCGTCCCTTTGGTTGGGACAAGGGGACCAGACCCTCCTACGCACCGGGGACCTGCCTCCAATTCCCGCCGGATCACAGCCCAGGGAAACCGACCTGGACTTGGACGGATACGCGGACTTGGTTTGGGGCGCGGCCCAGCCCATGGGTTTATTGGCGGTAGGACATGACATGGCCGCAGAATTCTCTCTGGGCACGGACCCGGGTAGCGGCCTTGCAGTGGCCAGCGACCTGGACTTTTCCCTCGACCCGGACTTGGCCATGGAGTTGATCTCCCTGAACGCCTCGGGGGTCCACATTTGGCGCACGGAGGATCGCAGCGGCCATGGCATTCGCCTGCGCTGGATCGGTCAGAAGGACAATCGCCAGGGGATTGGCGCGGTGATCGAGCTGCGCGCCAAGGAGCGCTACCGTCGGGTCTACTGGAAAGGGGACACCGAGGTCCTTGGTATCGGTCCTGCGGAATGGGCGGACGTGGTACGAGTGCTTTGGCCCAACGGGGTCAGCAACAATCACCTGAACCTCGAACGGGGAGACATGACGATCCTGTCCGAGGACTTTGGAGTGCAACCGGAAGGTCTGATTGGATCCTGTCCGTTCCTTTACACCTGGAATGGCGAGACCTACACCTTCATCAGTGATGTGCTGGGCATCACGCCCCTGGGTCTGCCCATGGCCCCGGGCATGATCGTGCCCCCGGACCATGACGAGTACGTACTGGTCCGCGGAGACCAACTGAAGCCCAAGGACGGGATCTTAGAGTTGCAGTTCACCGAAGAGCTGCGCGAGGTGACCTATCTGGATGCGGTGCACTTGGAAGCCATCGATCACCCCGCGGACATCGAGGTCTTCCCCAACGAGCGGTTCTCGTTCCCGCCCTTCCCCGAAACCCACCTGCACACCATACAAGGGGCCTTGGCTCCCACCAGCGCCATCGGTTCCGATGGCAAGGACTGGACAGCTGAACTGGCCCAGGAAGACTCCGTCCACGCGCAACACTTCAAGACCTACCGCGGCCAATACTTAGGTCTAGCGGAGCCCCATTTCTTGGAGCTCACCTTTGACAAAGAAGCAGTGCAAAACGCCAAGCAACTGCGCCTCTTGTGCACCGGTTGGTTCTACTGGACCGATGCCTCGGTCAACATGGCTGCGGGCCGTACCCCGGGCCTTGGGTTCACGCCCCCCATGTTGATGGTTCCTGGACCCGACGGCACTTGGGTGCCCACGGGGCCTCCTGTGGGCTTTCCCGCGGGAAAAACCAAGACCATGGTGATCGATGTGTCCCAGATCCTGAACCCCGAAGATCCGCGCCTGCGGATCTTTTCCAGCATAACCCTGTACTGGGACCGTATTGCCCTGGCGGTTTGCGGTGACGATGCGCCGCGTGTAATCACGGCCCTCGCTCCCACCTCCGCGCGCCTTTGGAAGCGTGGCTTTAGCGCGCCCCTGGAAAGCGGCCGGGACGACTTGCCCGAGCGCTTCGAATGGGAGACTCTCGCGGATCTGCCCCGCTGGGACCAGCACCCGGGACGCTACACCAAACTGGGCGAGTCCTTGCCCCTGGTGCAGACCATCGACGATCAGTTCTGCGTGCTGGGTTCCGGGGATTGCCTCACCTTGCAGTTCGACGCAAGCGCTCTGCCGCCCCTGCCCGAGGGCTGGACCCGGGACTACCAGGTCTTCTTCGATGGCTGGGCCAAGGACCGCGACCCCAACACGATTGAGGCTTTGACCGTGGAGCCCCTGCCCTTCCATGGCATGAGTGGCTATCCCTATGGCGAGGACGAGCACTTTCCTAACACCCCCGCCCACCAGGAATGGCGCGACGAGTGGCAAACCCGCCAGGGCAAGAAACTCCTAGCTCCCATTGCGCCAGCCTTGTTTGACGCGTGGACTCCAGGGAAAGAGCACTAGTCCGGGATCAGCACGTCCATCAACACCGTGCGCATGGATTCTTCCAGGGGCACAGGCCGATTTGTGGCAGGGTCATAGCAAACCAGAAGGGCTTCCGCTTCGGCCCAGACCTTGCCGTCCGGTCCTTCCACACGGTAGAGCTGAGTGAAAGAAGTGTTCCCCATGTGGTTGACCCCCATGTGCACAATGACTTCCGCTGCACCGGTACCGGGGCTCAAGAAGCGCAGGTTGCATTGGGCCAAGAGGAAGGGAAAGCTACGGGTCTCCAGAAGATCGTGCTTTTGGGCGAACTGCAGTCGAGCCTCCTCTAGCAGGGTCAGATAAACCGCGTTGTTGAGCACGGATTGCTTGTCCTCGTCGCTCCAACGGGTTCGGAGTTGGATTGACCAGGGGAGAGTCGTGGGAACTTTGGGTGTCTGCATGGGTGTGCCCAATCCGTGGGCCTTGTGCTGGATGGCAACAAGATCGGACCCGGGATGCAAGCCCTCTGGCCCAGATGACTAGACTGAAGCCCATGGATGAACCCGATCCGATCCGCCCCTGGCCAGTGCTCAAGAGCGAGCGCGGGCAGAGTCTGGGCATTTTCCAACCCCGCTGGGACCATGTGCAAAACCCACGGAATGGGCACCCCATGCGGGCCCTCGTGCTCGAGGCTCCCCAGTGGGTCAACGTGGTAGCCCGGGATGAGGCCGGGAGCTTCTTGCTGGTGCGCCAATGGCGTTTTGGAATTCAGGCGCCGAGCTTGGAGATTCCCGGGGGTGCGGTGAACAGGGGAGAAGAGCCTCTTGCTGCGGGGAAGCGCGAGCTGCTGGAGGAAACCGGTTGTGAGGCAACGAGTTGGACGGCCCTCGGATCCGTGTCCCCCAACCCTGCAATCCACGACAACCGCTGCTTCCACTTTTTGGCCGAAGGGGTCAAGCAAGTTGCCGAATTGAATCAAGACCCGGGGGAGGACTTGGAGAGCGTTTGGCTCACCGAGACGGAGCTCCTGGCCCAGATCACCGAGC
>CALEMP010000177.1 GCA_937910685.1 uncultured bacterium | reverse complement strand
ATGGCCGCCGGCAACATGGTTGCCGCTAGTGGACATGACGCCGAGCACGCCTACCTCACGTTCATTCAGAAAGACATTGGGCGCATGACCCGCGAAGCTGGGGGCATCCCCTCATCGGGAATCAGCTCAGCCGACCTGGGCCTCATTCCCGCAGATGCCCAAGCGGCGATCCTGATGAAGTTCAACCTCGAAGCGTCCATCGACCTGGGCATGGACATGGCCCAACCGATGTTGGCCGAAATGGGCATTGATGACCCCTTCGCGGTGATGGCCGAGATGACGGGCCTCGATTTACGCGCGGACCTCTTCCCTGCTCTGGGCGAAACCGTTGGCTTCTACATGTCCGATAGCACAGGTGGCGGCACGATGGCCTCCGCGGTGTTCTTTATGGAACTCAACGACGCGGAGGGAATGCGTGACTTCATGGACCATACCTGCGAGCTCATCGCGCCCATGATGGAAGAAGCCCAAGCGGATGGGCTGACCATTGGGCACAACACCTTCACCGCCGACGGAGTCGAATTCAACTCCATGACCTTCCCTGGCCTACCGATTCCGGTGGAGCCCACCTATGCCCTCCTGGACAAATGGTTGGTCTTCGGTCTTTCGCCCCAAGCAACCCGGGCTGCGGTCTGGCAAATTCGTTCCGGCGGCGCTGGCCTGCGGGACAACCCGCGCTTTGTGGAGGCCGCTCAGGCCTTGAACGCCTCGGATAGCGCCACGACCCTCCAGTTCTTTGACGCCCCAGCGCTCCTGTCCGACGGCTACACCTGGATGAATCTCTTGATGTCCGCCGCTGCCAATGGACTGCGCACCAATGGCTCCACCGAGGAACCGGGCCTCCTGCTCGACTCCTATCCGGTACTGGCACGCAACGCCAAGGCCAGCCTGCAGATCGGCGCCTATGAGGGTGACGATCTGGTGACCCGCATGGTGAGTGACCCCTCGATGATGGTCAATTTGACCGGCATCGCCGGCTTCCTCGATCGCTCGGGACTGATGATGCTGATTCCTATGGGCGTGCTTTATGGCACGACGAGCAACTCGTCGCAGATTGCCTTTGCTGAACCTTCGTTTGCTGAGCCCTCCTTTGAATTCATCGGTGAAGTTGATCACGCTGTTCCTGAGCCCCCCCCCGAAGTTCACGACGATCACGATCACGATCACGATCACAGCGACGGGCACGACCACTAAACCCCGGGGCATCAAGCCCCATGAGCTTCCTGCGGTGGCCGGGACGGGAAAGCCCGTCCCGGCCACTGTTTGTTTGGCGAGGCCGGGCTGTTAGACTCGCCCCATGTCCATCCTCCTCCTGCTTGCGCTTCTGCCCCAAGATGCGCCCGCCCAGACCGACGCCCCGGTCACAGTTATTGACGCAACTCCCTTCGGCCTAGAACGAACCCAATCCAACCTATTGGCTCCTGCGGGGGCCCTTGGTGGTGGCCTGATGATGTCACAGGGTGAGTGGGCTTTTTCCCTGGACTTCAGCGAACAGACCTATGACGGTCTGCGTGATGGCACCGGGCAGGTGGACTCGGCCACGGTCCTGACCACCTGGGCGACCACGGTGGAGGACGCCCGCATGAACAGCTGGAATCTTGAAGCGCGCTGGGGCCTGACCGATCGCATCACCTTCACAGCGGGCCTGCCCCTCGAACACCGAGAGACGACCTGGAGCGACGGCACTTCCGAGGGCACCACTACCAACGAGGGCCTCGGGGACATTCACCTGGGCAGTGAGATGCGCGTCTTGGAAACCGAGAGCTCGCGTTTGACCGCGGGCCTTGGGGTATTTGTCCCCACAGGCGAGCACGATCAGCGGGGCCCCTGGGCGGGGCAGACCGATGTGCTTCTGCCCTATGGCCTGCAATTGGGCGGCGGCGCCTGGCAGGGCACCGCCCAAGCGAGTTGGATCCTGCGCCGGGGAATCTGGGCCATGGGTTTGGGCGCCCTGGGGACCTTGCCCCTGGAGAAGAACGACGCTGGCTGGGCGCGGGAACGCTCCCTCAGCGTGGACGCCTGGATTGCGCGCGGCTTCTGGACCAACTGGGTCATGAGCTTCCGCGCCCAAGCCAAGGGTTTTAGCGATGTGCGCGGAGATTCCGCGGGCCTTGATCCCTTCCAAAACCCACTCGAAGACAACGGCCGCGTGGGTGGCGACCGCATCGATTTGTTCGCGGGGTTGTCCGTGGACCTAACGCCCGAGCACGGTGTCGGTTCCAATCGCTTGGAAATCGCGGCGGGCTTTCCCGTCTACGAAGACTTGGACGGCCCGGGGCTCGCGGCGGATTTCGCCCTGCGCTTCGGCTGGCACCTAGGGTTCTGAGTGGAAGTCGGGCGAGGGTTGATTGGGGTGCTCCTTTGGGCCGCCGCCTGGACGGCTTGCGGGGAAGCTCCCCCGCCCACTACGCCCCC
Organism: uncultured bacterium; assembly: GCA_937910685.1. Classification (GTDB taxonomy): domain Bacteria; phylum Planctomycetota; class UBA1135; order UBA1135. The sequence continues at coordinate 3,704 of CALEMP010000177.1, read as the reverse complement.
TGCGGCCCCTGCGGACGAAACCATTCCCACGTCCCTGCTAGCACTCGGGTACGGCGGCGAGGCCAAGGATGTGCGCGCTCCCGGGGTGACCATTCGCACGGCACGGGCGGGATCCGAGGTGCTCTTGACCACGGACGGGGCCGAGCGTTGCCTGGCTTTTGACAGGTCGGGCAAGATCATTTGGAGTCAAAAGGTTCCCGGAAGGAACCGCGTGGAGTATTTCGCGCCCCTGCCCGATGGGGGTATTTTGGCCCTCTCCACGGATGAGGGAGTCACGCGCCTGAATCCTGCTGGCCAGGTCCTGTGGCAAGCGAACTGCTCTGCCCACCACGAGTTGTGCCCCACCGATGGAGGCGCGTTCCTTACTGCTACCCACACCACTCGGACCTATTGCGGCCGCAGGGTGCGCTTTGATGAGGTCCTGCGCATCGATTCCAGTGGGCAAAAGAGCCTGCTGTTGGACCTCTTCGAAATACGCGCACAAATTATCCCACTGACAGCCGAGTCCCCCTTGGATAGGGATGCTTCAGGACCAACGACCGCTGTGTACGATCGCTTTCATCTGAACTCGATTCAGGTTCTGCCGGAGTCGGATGCGCACACACCTGATGGGCGCTTCGCCCCGGGCAACCTGTTGCTCTGTTTGCGCAACGCCAACCTGGTACTGGTTGTCAATCCCGAGACTTCCCAGGTTCTGTGGCACCTTGTGGGTGTGGATCTGGACCGGCCCCATGGGGCACGCATGAACGGCGCCGGGGAGCTCTCAATATTCGACAACGGTTGGCATCGGGGGCGCTCGCGTGTCTTGCTCTTGAACATTTTGACCGGCGAGGTTCTGCGGATAGAGGACGGGGGCGATCAGCCTTTCTTCACCCGCACCCGGGGCTTTGCCCAACAACTGGGGCAAAAACGCCTACTGGTGACCCTCTCAGAGCAGGGCCGCGTGCTCGAGTTCGATGGGGAGGGCAATTTGGCCTATGAATGGAACACGCCCCTGCACTCGCAAGGCGCGCGTTCTGCCCTCTATCGCGTAATGGCAGCTCCACCAGATTTCCCCCCCAATTGAACGTGCGCCGTTACGATGGTTAGCCCATGTATTTCCCGTTCAAGCAATTCCTGGTACCAGCGGCTCTGGCCCTAGCCCCCCACGCCCATGCGGATCTGACCTTTGGAAATTTCAATACTTCCAATGGCCTTTCCCTGGTGGGATCCGCCAGCACGAACTTTGGGCGTTTGCGTTTGAACGCACCTGGCACAGGCACCACTGGTGCGGCCTGGGCCACTGTGCTGCAAGATGTTTCCCAGCCCTGGACCACGTCCTTTCGGGTGCAACTGGATTCGGGCCTGGGCTCGGGGTTTGCATTCGTGTTGCAAGGGCAAGGGCGCAACGCGCTTGGCCTCGGGGATTGCGGCATGGGCTTCGACGGGTTGAACGGTTCTATCGCGATAGAGTTCGACACCCAAATCGATCTGTTTTGCGGCAGTTCCTTAACCAGCGACGGACAGATCCCCCATGTGGCTCTGAACTCAGGAGGAGTTGGTGGGGATCTGGGCAATAGTTCATGGCTCTCGGACTTTAGCGACGGGCAAGAGCACTTGATTCGCATCACCTATGCCCCGGGGGCCCTTTCGGTCTACGTGGACGATATGAACTCCCCCAGCTTGACGGTCACGGTGGACCTCAGCACGTTGAACAACTCGCCGCTGCCCATGGCCAGCGTGGGGTTTAGCGCCGCGTCAGGAAATATGAGCGGCATCCACGAGATCCTGGACTGGACCTTTGACGAGCAATCCCAGGCTCCTTCGGGCAACCACTCCCCCGCAACACCGGTCATCACCGAGCCCACTCAAAGTGGACAGACGGTCAACCCGTTCGATGTGCACATGGAGACATCGCCCTTCTCGGATCCCGATGCGGGCGACAGCCATTCCTGTTCGGACTATGAGATCTGGCGCCTCTCTCCCACCGAGCGCGTCTGGCGTGCAGACTGCCGCCCATGGCCTACCGCCGCGCACATGCACTTGGCAGACGGAGTTTTCGAAGGCTCCCATCTCGGGCGACAAGAACTCGACGAGAACACTGTGTTTTTCCTGCGCGCTCGGCACTCCGATTCTTCCGGCGATGCCGCAAGTCAATGGAGTCCCTGGGGCTCGCGTTCATTCCAAACCGGCGCTTGGTCCACACGCTTCCCCCTAGAGATCGAAGACGTGATCGATCAGGTTCCTCCAACCTGGATCGATGGGGCCACGGGCAATTCCGCCCTGTTTCCCCCGGGCAGTTCCGGCCATGAGGTTCTACTGGAGTCCCCCCATGATGAACTGATGTTGTCCCTGACTCCTGGATCCGGAGGCGCGCCGACCTATGGCCATGGGGTACTGCTCTCCCACCACGAACCTGTACGCATCACGATTTCCGCGGGGCCACAGGCCCTGACCCTCCCCGCCACCGACCTGTCCTTCCACAACCAAGATTGTCGCGGGATAAAATTGCTCTTGCCCCCGGTGCAACTGAGCCCCAACAGCGACCTTGTCCTTTGGGCCTCATGGGGTGGAACCACTTGGCACGCCACCACCGGCAACACGACTCCCTCCTTCGATGTGTTGGCCCGGGGCTCGGACGTGCCCTGGACCCTGATGCAAGACGGCTATTCGATTGAGGTGTTTGCGGAGGACCTCGATCTGCCGGTGAACATCGGCTTTGTGCCGAACCCTGGTCCCCTGCCCGGGGACCCGTTCCTGTATGTCACCGAACTCTACGGTCGCATTCGCATGGTCACCCGGGACGGGACCTTGCATACCTACGCGGACAACCTTTTGAACTACACGCCCACCGGATCCTTCCCCGGTGACGGCGAACAGGGTGTCACGGGTATCGCGGTAGATCCGCTCACCGGCGATGTCTATGCGACCATGCTTTATAGCTCGGGCCCGGCGCACTTCCCCAAGGTGGTGGCCTTCACCAGCATTGACGGCGGGCGCACAGCAGCCACGTCCCAAACGATCTTGGACATGGTCGGCGAGCCCCAGGGCCAGAGCCATCAGATCAGTCACCTGGAATTCATGCCCGATGGTTCCCTGTTGGTGCACAACGGGGATGGTTTCAATGCGGGGGCGGCTCTGAACCTGAACTCCTTCCGGGGCAAGATCCTGCGCATCCTGACCAATGGCACCCCACACCCTGGGAATCCGTTCTTCGACGCTGGAAATGGTCTGACCGCAAGGGATTACATCTGGGCCTACGGTCTGCGCAATCCCTTTGGCGGGGACTATCGCCACCTGGACAGCACGCACTACATGGTGGGCAACGGCCCGTCGGTGGATCGCCTTGCTGCGGTGCACAACGGAGACAACATGGGCTGGAATGGCACGGATGCCTCCATGGGAACCAACGCCCTGCATAATTGGGCTCCTGCGGTTGGCCCGGTCAATCTGGTTTTTCTTCAGCCAGAGGTTTTTTCTGGCAGCGGCTTCCCAAGCCACAAGATGGGTCACGGTTTCATCACGGAATCCGGTCCGACCTATGCCGCGGGAACCCAGATCTTGGGCAAGCGCATCACCGAATGGGTCATTGATGCCAGCGGAAACCTAGTCTCCGGACCGATGCCTTTCATCGAGTACACGGGTACGGGCCGCGCCACGGCGGTCGGCTTAGAAGCCGGACCCGATGGGCTCTACTTCACCGAGTTCTACCTCGACACCGGGGG
>CALEMP010000176.1 GCA_937910685.1 uncultured bacterium | reverse complement strand
GGCCAAGGATCAGGGGCGTGCCGACGAGGCGCGGACTGACAGTAAGGCCAAGGACCAGGAGCGCATCGATCAAGCGCGTGCCGACAAGAAGGCCAAGGACCAAGAGCGCATCGATCAGGCGCGCGCCGACAAGAAGGCCAAGGACCAGGGGCGTGCCGATGAGGCGCGGACTGACAGTAAGGCCAAGGACCAAGCACGCATCGATCAGGCGCGTGCTGACAAGAAGGCCAAAGACCAAGGGCGCAAGGATGCCCAGAAGCCCACACCCTCACCGGAAACCGAGATCCAGGGGGCCATCAAGTCGCTCCGGGCTGCGATCCAAGTGGGGCGCGTATCGGCTGACGGGGCCAAGAATGTCCTCGCGCTTCTCACCAACAAGGGCGTGCCCACCAACGTTGAGGACCTACGTCTGTTGCATCAGTCGGCCACCACTCGGGTCACAGCCCTCGCTAAAGCTGGGAAACTCACTCCGGGTGAGGCGCGCGAATTACACAAGGCCCTCACGCGCCGCATGCAGCAGGCGGCGGCGAAGCATGCTCCGGCCGGGCAGAACCCTGCTGCCAAGCCACCAGCTCGGCGCAAGGCAGGAGGGGACAGCCCCGCTCGGAAGGCTAAGCCCGCCGATGGCAAGAAGGCCGAGGGCAGGGTCAAGGATGCGCCCCGTCCCGAGCCCGTGGTCAAGCCCGCCGATGGCAACACCCGTCGCAAGGCGAGGGCCAAGAAGCCGGCTTCGCGCCCCTCGGACAAGGGCGGTCGCGACGGAAGCCGAAGCTAGGGTCAGTTTTGGGAAGGCCCGCGGTACTCTGCGGAGTTTGCCTCGGATTCAAAAACACGCACCAGGGTGAGGGGTGCACCCAGCTCCTTCTCACGGGCGGCAAGTCGCTCCCAAATCGCTACCGCCAAGGTTTCGGCGGAGACCACGATTTTTCCTAGCCAGGAAACCTCGTTCAGGAACTGGTGGTCGAGCTGCTCAAAGATCTCTTCCTGCATGATCCCCATCAGGTCCACCAGGTTCGCCACCATGCCGGTTTCGGGGTTCACCGGTCCCGTCAGGCTGGCCTCCACCACATAGTTGTGTCCGTGGATACGATTGCAGGGGCCAAAAATCTCCAGGTTGCGCTCGGGACTCAGGCTGGGATTGTCCATGCGGTGAGCCGCGGAAAATTCAATGCGGTGGGTGATGGTCAGGATGGGGTGATCCATGGGCAGAGGGTACCTCGGATTCCCCCTCTGTTGGAGATGGGTATATCTAGAAAATTTAGCCTTCGGTCAAGTCTCCTGAAACCGCTATATCAGTAGCCCCAATGAGGAGGGTAGATATGAGACGAACCTACAACGAAGCCACCGCGACCCGCTTGATTCCATTGCTTTCCAGTATTGCTGCTGAGTACATCGACCGGGCCCGTTCTATCCGCCGCCTTGACCGTCGTGTGGAGGCGCTCCAAGCTTCCGACGGGGACCAGGCCGGTATTCTTGAAGCCACCGCGCAACTTGCACTAGAGCGCCGTGAGCAACGCCATTGCTGCGAAGAGGTTGAGCGCCTCGGTTGTAAGCTCGAAGGTGGGCGTAAGGCCTTGGTCCTGATCCCTGCATCAGGTGGCAAGGACGCTCCGCCTTGGTACTGGCAGGCCGGCGACCTGGTTTTGCAGCAAATCGAGCAGGCGGTTCCCGCAGCTTAGTCCCATAAATTGAACACCACACTCCTCCCGCGAGGGAAGAGACAGCCGGGCCGCTCTCCGAAACAGAGAGCGGCCCGGCGTATTTTTGTGTGCAGTCTCCCGCGTGGGTGTCGGGGAATGAGGAGCCTTTACTCAGGCCGTGTTTTGATGTCCGGCGCGCACTCATCCGCTTGCGCCGCGTTCCAAATGATCTCTGCCACCGATTCCGGTGAGTCCATCGTGCTGCGGTCTATGTCTAGGTCGACGCCATCAAATATCGTTGTGTCTGTGCTGTCGGGGTAGACCGTTGTGACGCGGATGGACTCCTCGCGCAGCTCTTCACGCAGAGCATCTGAAAAACCACGCAGGGCGTACTTGGTCGCGCAGTAAACAGAGCTGCCGGGGTAACCCCGAAGTCCTGAGGTAGAACTGATGTTGATGACGTGTCCGTTGCCAGCTTCCCGCAGGGCGGGGAGGGCTTCTTGTGTCGCGTACATTGCGCCAAGGATGTTGACCTCAAAAAACTTCTGGATCATGCCCGGGTCGCAATCTTCGAATGGTCTGACGTCGAATATCCCGGCGTTGTTGATCAGCAAGTCCATCTCGCCCCCGAAGAAATCCGTAGCGCGATATACCGCGGACTCGATGGACCCGTGGTCTCGCATGTTGAACTGGGCGGCGATCGCCTCGCCTCCGGCTGCCTCGATTTCCCCGACCACCTGATCGAGTTCATCCGAGGTTCGGGAAGCAACGCAGATTTTGACGCCTTTGGTGGCAAAGCGTAGGGCGATTGCGCGGCCGATGCCGCGGCCGCCTCCGGTGATCAGGATTCGATTGGTGGCCATGTGAATAGGGGGGTCAACTTCAAGGGAGGGTCCCAGTAGTCTTCGGTGCCTGAGCATAGATTCCCTAAGGGGTCTTTTCAGGTGCGAGCTTCGGAATGAGTTCCCAGTCGCTATCATCCCTCCATGGCCTGGGGACCACTTGCTACTCAATTCTGCTTAGAGCTCGCCTTCGGCGTGCTGCTCTTCCTGTCATTGATGCCGCGGGCGCCCCTGGGGCAGTTTTTCTTCCGCATGATGGGGACTACGGCACTGGTGCCCTTGCTGGCTGCAGGGCTGCTCCCAGCGGCCTTCGGAGGCGCCTCTTGGACAGGTCTCGCCACCATAGCCAGCCTAGCCGCCGCCCTGGCGTTCCCGCTTTTCTCGGGTCCGGTGAGCACAGGCCGCAGGCAGGGGGGCCTGATTTGGGCTCTTTTGGGGACGGCCATCGCCCTCTCAGAGATCGTACGGACCAATGCCAGCGGGCTGGAAGGGCCCTTTCAGCTGATCCTTGGCACCGCCTCTGCCCTGGCGACCGGAGCTGTGGCCGGGGGCGTGGGAGTCGCCATGGTCGTGGGGCATTGGTATTTGACCGTGCCCCAGTTGCCCGTCGACTTGCTCAAGCGCCTGAATCAGGCCACCCTGATCAGCATGCTGATTTCGCTGGTGCTGGTGGTGGTTCTGATTGTTCAGCACCAGGGAGCCCTTGCCAGTGCGGACACCCCCCTGTTGTCTCCCTTCGGTCTCTTCCATCTGGGCTCTCGGGTGGCGGTGGGCCTTGCCCTGCCCCTGGCCTTTGGTTGGATGACCCGTGGATCTTTGGCCTATGGAAACACCCGTTCCGCAACAGGCATTTTGTACGCTTCCACTGTGCTGGTCTTGATCGGCGCGGCGGCATCCCTTTCCCTTCAGGACTCCTACCACATTCCCCTTTGAGCTTCGACCCGAAACCACTGCGCTGGATTGAACTCGATCTGCCCCATCCCGAAGGCGGGGGGCGCTTGGTCACATTGCGCACCGATGGTCCGTTCGCATTGCGCGATTGGTACTACGTACCTGAGTCCGAGGTGAAACTTCAGTTGCACCTAGATCACCGTACGCCCGAAGGGGGGTTGACCGGATGCTTGCACTGCGGGCATGAAGAGCTTTACACCCGCAAGAAGTTCAACAAGACCCTTGGCTTTACGATCGTCGGCGTCGCTGCTCTGTTGGTCCTTGTGTTTAAGAACTATTGGAGTCTAGTCGTGGCCGGACTGTTGGACTTCGCGCTCTATCGCATCGCCAAGGATGAAGTTGTGTGTTACTCCTGTTCAGCCGTTCACAGGGGTTTTGGGGGCTCTCCGCGCCATCCCGCGTTTGACCGCACGATTGAGGAGCGCCTCAAGTTTGGCGAGAAAGCCGTCATGGGTGAGCCCATGCGCGAGGGCGGAACGGCCGGTGCTCCTGACCCGGAACACTAGGTGTAGATGTTACAAAAGCGCGGGGCGCGGTGAGTGATCACCGCGCCCCGCGCTTGTTGGTAGATGCTTTGATACCTTAGAAGTACCAGCGTGCGCCGATGCTGAGGGTGTCCCCATCCGCAGGCTTGTTGTAAATTACCCCCAGACCGAGACTCTCTGTGAGGCGGTAAAGGGCAGATGCCTCGTAGACCAAGTCGGCATTCGGGACATCGGCCTTGGATAGGCTCGCGCCTAATTCCCAGACGTCCCAAGCGAAGTAGCGCACGCCGCCGCTGAAGACTGTGTCGTGACCGGCACGGTTGATGTACGGGTCGTCCGCTTGCAGGGCAAATCCCGCCACCGAGACCCGGAAGAACCCGTTTAGGTTAGGTGTGATGTACTGGTGGATGCCAATTCCTGCAAACCAGTTGTCCACTTGGCCGTTTTGGACACTCAGCCCGGTGACGGATGCGCTGGTGGAGCGCCCGCCTCCGGCGAAGATGTGCATGTAGGGTGTAAGTTCGAGAGATCCCACGACCCCCATCATGTTCACTTCCACGTCCCTGCCATCGTAGAAGCCGTCGAGGATTGTGGTCGAGTAGCCCAACTCCATGTAGGTGTAGGGGATGCGGGAATCGGGCTGGCCGCCACGGGCGAGCGTCTCTTGGATCAGGCTCTCCACGGGCGCAATGGGCTGGGGCGGGGTTTCGTTGGCGGCTGCCAAGGTGCCGATTGAAAGGGCAATGAGGGTCGTGAGCATGGTGATCAGGGTTGCGTTTGGGTTGCGTTTGGGTTGCCGCGATGCGGAGTGGTCGTCGGGCGAGTCCCGTAGAGTCAGTATCGGCTCAGGTGGAGAGGGTCCGGACCGTCAATCGCAGGATGCTGTCCTCAGACCTAGATCGGGATTATTAGTTGCCAGAAGTGATCCTTGAGGTCCTCGTGCGCCTATATATTCAGGTGAAATCGAGATTCCTCGGGCAAGTCGTTGACGGGGAGCCCTCCGGCGGCGAGAATCCGCCCTCCGCGGGTTTCCGCGGCGATTCATTCGGCCGGGTAGCTCAGTTGGTAGAGCACTTGATTGAAAATCAAGGGGTCACCAGTTCAAGTCTGGTCCCGGCCACCAATCCATCGTCCGAAAACCTAGGACCCGCTCTCACGTCACTCCTGAGCCGCAACCCTGCGAATCGGCAGTCCATTGAGCCACGTATCTGATGAGCACTGCACCTAAGCGGATCGGGCGCCGCGACCCCTCCCGGATCGAATTGGACTGGCAAGACGGGACTCGCACGACGTACAGCACCACCCAGCTGCGTCGACTCTGCCCCTGCGCCCGTTGCATCCACGAGCTCACAGGCAAGCCCCTCTTGGACCCCGCTTCGGTTTCTGAGGACATCACCCACAGTGGAACCCACCTGGTCGGGACCTATGCCTTGTCTCTTACCTTTTCGGATGGCCACAATACGGGGATATTCACCTGGCCCATGCTGCGCCAGAATGACCCGGCTGCTGCAGATAGCTGAGGGGGCGTAATGGAGCCCCTAGCCATTGGTTCGCGCCTGGTCTTGCCCGCTCAAGAAATCGAGCTCAAATCCATGCGTGCCTCCGGGCCCGGGGGCCAGCGTGTCAACAAGGTCGAGACCGCCGTTGAACTGCGCTTTGATATCGAGGCCTCCCAGAGCCTCGGTAAGGCGCGCCAGGAGCTTCTGCGTAAGAACCTGGGCTCGCGGCTCGTGGGGGGCAGGGTGCTCGTGGTCCGCGCCCAGGCAAGCCGGGATCGAATAAGGAACTTGGAAGAGGCCCGGGAGCGCCTGGCTGCCCTGATTGGGGGGGCCCTCAAGCCCCGCAAGGCTCGCAAGGCCACCCGGCCCACCCGGGGCTCCAAGGAGCGGCGACTGAAAGCCAAGCACAAGGCCGGCGAGCGGAAGCGCAACCGACGTCGGCCCCATGGGGACGACTGAGGGCCCTCCTCCCCTGGTCGCGGACGGCAATTGTCGAGGCACTCCCCCGCCCCCCCCTCAAAAACCGGCACTCCAGGGCCCTAGAACCCTTATTTCCCCGAATTGGGGGGAGCGCGGGTCAGAAAGGGGGCAAAGCCGTCAGGATTTGCTCGGATGGGCTGGTGGGAGCAAACACTAACAATAGGGTAGAGGGAATTTAGCCCGTTTTGGGCGTAAGAGCCATGGCCTGGGCCCCGTGCCGAACATTTTGGCCCCTCGAGAGTGCTCCTGGGGCCCAGCCAAGGCGGTTTGATCCACGGCACGGCCACCTCGGGCACTTATGCGGCTTCCTTTATAACTGCGGCCACGTGGCGTTTGGGGCCGCCGTGCGCCTCTCGCGCTACCTGCCACACACTTTATTCCTCATCTCCTGGGGGGCCTTAAGTCGAGTCTACAGGGGGACTTACGGAACTTAGCCTGATTCTCTCTCCAGTTTGTGGGTCATGCAATCCGCCACCCCGCCGAAGGTATCCCCGGAAACAAAAATGCGCCGATTTACCCATCTGGGTACTTGGCTTGAGGGCGCCCACTCGGCATCCTCTGCGCGAATAGACCCCCATCCCTGAACTCTCTGTCTGTCTCTCACGAGAACACAAACCAACGAACTATCATGAAGACCATCATCTTCTGCGCAACAGCGCTAACCATGACCGGTGCCACCATGGCCGCCGGCAGTGACTGGACCACGCTTGACCGCGAAGTCGAGGCACTTTCCTCTAGTCTTTCTCCCCAAGGGGGCGGTGTCGCTATCGGCGGTTACCTTGACCTTGGCTACACCAACAACTCCGACACGGACACCTCCGATTTCGGTGGCAACAACCTGCGCCTTGGCTTCTCAGCTGAGAACTCGGGCTTTGGCATCACCGTTGGTACCCAATGGGGTGGTGGACTAGGCATCGTCACCGATGCTTACGTCACCACCGATGTTGGCGGAATGAACGGCACCGCCGGCCGCTTTAAGTCCC
>CALEMP010000175.1 GCA_937910685.1 uncultured bacterium | reverse complement strand
TCCATACGTGGGTGACCCGGAGGTCTTGTCCCCCGTCTGGGTTGGTCTGAAGTATTCAAGGCGTCCTTGGTCGGTAGGAAGTTGTCTGGGTGAGTGACCTCCCACAAAAGGCTGCACACGTCGTCCAGGATCTTCGAATGGCAATACGAGAGCCATCCCGCCATTTGATCGTGCGTCTTAGGTGAAAAACTTCGGTCTTGAAGGAAGGAGCCTTTTCCTATCAGAGCGGGTTTGGGAAGCAGACTTTGAACTGGCCTGGGTCAGGTCTTCAGTGGCTTTCGACATGCTACGGAGCAGAAGATCTTGCGTCCCTCGTCGATCTCCCTCTGGCGTCGGTAGGTCCAGTTCCCGCAAGTGAGGCAACGACAAGCGGTGGTCGCCCCACGTCGAAGTTGTGCCTCAGTGGGTGGAGCCAACTTGCCCTTGACCACGGGTGGCTTCTGCACGGGAGCCACCAGCTTCTCTATCGGAACCGCCTCTTGAGTGATGGGCTTCTTCTTCGCTTCTTTTTGAAGCGGGATCACTTCCTTCACTGGCCGTGGTAGTTGCACCGGCGGGGGTGGAACTCTCTTCTGACTTGGAAGTGGTGGCTTCACGAAGGTTCCAGCATTCAGTTGCTCACGGAAGTTCTGTACGCTGAGCAAGGCCATATCCAGGTGTCGGGTCGAGGTAGAACCTCGTTGTGCCAAGCCCGCAACTCGGTTGCGCTCCTCAAGCTCATCAAAGAAGAAATCAACCTCCTCGCCCCTGATCTCATGACCACAAGAAGCGCACACCAACCGGTCTGGGGTGGTTTTCCCTTCCATCTCGGAAAGGGTACTCAAACGTCCCAAGACACGCCCCCCGCAGCGCGAGCATCGTGCGTTTACACCTAGATTCTTCACTGTCTCCATCATACTTTCTACTCCGTTCACGAGGCGCTCCCCTACTACCCTTGGGGTGCCCTTCTGGTTTTACCGGGGTTTCACATGGTTGAAGGGACCATGTCCATTGGTTGTTTTTGAAGGTTGCCCTCAAGGTACACCGTTGTCCCTTGCCATCGTATATGGTGCGTCCATCCCAAGGGCCACCGTCAAGCCCTTTGACCAACTCTACCGTAGGTCTGGTCTTCAGGTGAGGGAAGCTACCTTTTCGGGCAACCAGGAGTGCTTCCGTGGCATCCCTCCAGGTAAGCCCGTGGCCTGGGTTAATCCAGATCAGACGGTCCAGGTAGGGCTCCATGTCCGAACTGTCATCCAGAATCAGGAACGGACCAAGTCGGTTGATCGATTTGGTTGGTGGGTCTCATGCTTACTTTGACTCCCACAAGGCGTTGAGCCGTTGGATCTCGCGGAGGATGACCTCATCGATCAGAACAAGCTGCGCCAGCTGAGTGCTATCCACCACGTACTCTCGCAGCGAATCCTTTCGGAACCCTACCTCGTCGCACAGGTAGTTGCATTGCGCTATCTCAAGCATCGGCTCCTCCCACCCTTTGATGTCGGCGGCGGTCAGGACCGGGATCGCCTTACTGTCGTAAGTGAAGTAGGGGAACGCCTGGGGGTAGGACAGCAGCGTCTTGAACGTGCGACGTCTTCCCACCTTGAGGGCCATCCACCGACAGAGGGTATCCGCAGATGAACCTGCAAAGTATCCCATCGACATCCAGCGGGAGGACGTGCAAAAGTTGAAACCAATCTTGCTCGCTCCCGGCCCGTAGGCCAATTCGTCTCCGACCAGGATGAAGCGGGTCGGGTCCATGTGAGGATTGTACTCGTAGTCGTAGCCGGGATCGTAGCCTGCCTCGTCAAGGATGAGGCCGAAAGGCCGATGGTGCTCCCGCAGGAAGGCCAGCATCTGGTCCCTCGCCTTGGTGCTTTTCGTCGGCATTGAAAGTGAGTATCCCATGTCAGACCCTCCGTACACGAGAAACGTGTACGCGCCACTCGTTCCCGTCGATGTCCTTGCCCCAGAACTCGGCGGGCTGGGACTGGTCAAGTTGCGACTCCCCGTCGCACTCATCGAAAAGCGCGCGGCAGGTGAATGCGAACTCATCGTCGTCACGCGGTTCGATGTGGGTGATTCTGTTTTCGGCTTTGCTCACATCAATGGTGTCTTGCACGTTCATCTTGAACCTCTAGACCCAGGTGGGTCGTGTGAAGTGGCGTTGCGGGCGGGTGAAGGTGGTCTTGTCGCTCTCCGCCTTCCAACACAGGTCGGCGCAGACCGCGTTGCCCTTTTTGCTGTTGAACTTAGCGGCACCGCAGTGGCACCGCTCTGGGCTCTTGGCCACCTTCCACATGTCCCGCATACGCTCGTGCATGCGGTCCACGATGGCGGACACCTCGCCCGTGCGGTTGACCCGCTTGTCAGAGCCGACACCCCGGTAGGTGCCCGCCTTCGTCATGTAGAGGGCCGTGACGCGAATCGCGTCGGTACCGACGGCCCGAACCGCTTGACCCGTGATGGTCGTGTAGACTGCGACCTTCATGCCGGGGCTGCTTGGCACCTCGCGGGTGTACACTTTCTCGTTTGTCTTGGGCATGGCTTCCTCGGTGAAGCCACACTCCGTGAGTTTTGCGATGACCGCCACTGCCAGTGCGCGGCGGTCATTCAAGCTCTCCGGGTCGTACTGCATATCGTCCTCCGCCCCGCTGTGCGGGGGTTGTGAAGTTTTCAATCGTTCACCCTGCCTACTCCCGGCAAGCCGGAAGTGAACTGGGCGGGGGTTAATCCCCGTCGTCGTCCCGGCTATCCCGGCAGTCCGGGTTGGGGTCCAGATCGCGGTCCCAGTCGTCGAAGGAGTCACCGTCGTCGTCGTAGTAGTCGTACTGCATGTCGTCCTCGTGCCCGCTTGTGCGGGTTGGTTGTTTGAAGTTTTCTCGCTCACAACGACTACTCTCGACTTGTCGGATGTGAACTGGGAATCGACAAAATCGGCTGGGTCTATTCTTCAATCCGGTCAACGACGGAATCGACCGATTCCCAGTTCGTTTCCGGTAAGCCGGGAGTAGTCGTTGTGAGCGATTGAAAACACAAACCAGACCCGCACAGCGGGCACGAGGACGACATGCTTCAGCTCAACGAGAACCACGGACAAGTCAACATCACCTTCACCGACCAGATGGACATCATCCGCGCCCTCACGGCCTTCCAGGGGCTCAACTGCATCTACAACCACGGAATGGTGCTCACCCGCACGGCGACGCAGAAGCGGTGCCTCGAAGTCCTCGCGGAGGTCTTCGGTGAGAAGGTCTCCTCCGCCAAGGCCCGCAAGGTGTGGCCCACACAGAGTCTCGGTGGCTTCGAAAACTGGTGCAGCTGGTGGCTGGAGGTACTCGGCTACATCGAGCGCCCTCAAGAGAGCCGGTGAGCCCCACGAGGGCATGGCAACCCCTAAAGGAGGACGGATCAATGATCACGGACAAAGGAGACCTTGACGAGTATCTCACGACGGGAGAAATCACTGCCTCGTTGTTGAGCGACGCCGTCCACTTTCAGGTGCAGACCCATCTGGGCAAGAGGGTGTGGTACGACCAACCCATCCTGAAACGAGTGTGGGAGAGCAACGTACGCCTGTGTGAGAGCGTTGCCCGCTTTGAGAAGGAGGTGTGGCTCGCTGGGCTCGCTCTAGACTACTTCGCCTCCATCCCTCAAAAGCCCGAGGGTCGGGAGACCATCTTCGGACCCTTCCAACTCCGGATGATCTTGCACCTGGGTCGGGTGTTGCTCACCTTCTCGATGGACTCCGGTCGGCATGTGACCCTGATCACGACTGACCCACAGGCCCCTCTGGGGATCCAGGGCATCTGGGCCACTGAAGGTCAGGCGGTGTTCATGTTTGAGCGTGCCATTCGACACTGGCATGCCGGTGGCTTAGGACTCCATCCCAACGCTTCCCTGGTGGCCGTTGGCCTCTCCTGAGCCGCCAGGGCGGCGAAGAATACTGCTGTGGTAGCCAGCCCTGCTTTCTTCGGTATCTTTGGATCGAACTTCGGAAGGTGACCCCATGCGCCCGTTCCTTATCGTGTTGAGTTTGCTGCTCCTACCATGCACCGCTTTTGCCTTTGAAGGTCTCTTACCACCACCCGACCTTAAACCAGATCAGTACGTCTACACCGTCCCCGCCGATTGGCTTCCTACCGGGGTCAGTCCAGAGAATCTGAAGACCCTCAATGGCAAGCTCAAGGAGCTGCACTATCCATTCTATGTAGTCTTCGCCAAGGAACTGCTGCCCCTCAATGGAGAGCAGCAAATCGACGCCGAAGACCTGGGCTTCTCTGGTGACCGTGATGCCGTAAGGGTGAGATTTGCAACCAGTGTATTGGCCGATGACTGGGCCAATCAACCTCGACGCCCCTTCAACCCTGTCACGGATACGGTGCTCGTGTGGAGTGACAAGCCTCGTACCTACGCCTGGAGACCCGGTGAGGATCGTCGGAAACGCTTGAGCCTGAACGAGGGGAACCTTCGATCCTTTGAAATCTCCCTCGCTCAAACTTTGAAGAATAGCCCCCCTGACATCAGTGGAGGCATCTTCGCCCTGGCCCAGCAGTTCGATCAGCACGTCTTCAATGTCACCGACCCGGAAAGGGTTGCACAACTGACCGAACGCCTACGTCTCGAAGAGGAAGCGGCAGAAGAATTCAGCTTTCTGGGTTGGGTCTTTCTGGGAGTCATGCTTCTCCTCTTGCTGGGGGTGTGGGTCTGGCTTGTACGGGTGAGGATGCTGAAGGCCCAAGCCGCCTTTCAAGGAGCCTTGGCCAAGTGGCGTCGCATGACTGCCAATGCACTTCAAAGCTTGACCAAACTGAGTCAGGAACGTGAAGCCCGAATGAGCCTTGAAGAGGCCACTGGGGAAACTAAAGCGCTCTACGACAAGGTCATGCTTGCGGCAAACGAAGCTTCCCTGACAGTCCGTGCAATGGAGCAACACATCGATGTGTGCGCTCACCTCGCTGCTCAAGCCCACTTCCTGAATCATCAACCTCTGCACGACGCCCTACACCGATTGGAAGAGCCTTTTGACTTCTTCAGTGGGGGCGAGCCCGCAGTGGTCCACATCAAACCACGTGACTTCGCACACAGGACCAAGGTGCAATTAGCCGAAGCCCGAAAGGGTTGGCGGAGGATCAAGGATGCCCTGGCCCAGTGTGCAGCCGAAGAAAAGGACTCGGCCCCTGAAATCGACAGGCTGGTGGAGCAAGCCGACCTCAATGGGATCCCCCACCGCTGGCTCAACGACCATCCTTTTTTCGGAGGTGAAGTCGTTGGTCTCATCGAGCATGACCCAATCGTCCTTGCACGGGTGCGGAGAGTCCTCCGCACCTGGGACAACTCCATTGAAGGTCGGCTAAGGGAAGTGGCAGAGGCCGTAAGTCTCGTCAAGAGCGCCAACCTCGACACCATTGAGATCCCCAACCTGAAAGTGAACCCGGAGTCTGATCCGAAGATCAATCTCATACAAGCTCAACAAGCCTCAGACATCTTTGCAAGCTTGCTCGCTGCCGCCAAGGATCTCGACCCGAATCCCCTGATGGAGACGGCCACCGAGATCCACCAACTAGCCAAGCAGGTCCGGGACCAGACCGAAGTCCTCCTGAAAGCAGAACAACATGTAGCCGGGGATCTCTTGAACACCATGGCTCTCGTCATGGCCATGCGAGAGGCAAACCTGCTCACAGCAACTGACACCGTCAAAAAAGCAGCGATGCGCTTCCAACGCATCGCTCCTGCAGAGTCTGGCCTTCAAGCTGGAGCAGCATTCCAGGAACGAGCTGAAAGCCTTATGCAACGGGCCAAAGAATTGCTCAAAGATGGTTGGCACCTGGAGGCCCGCAAATGCGCCTCAGAGGCCGTTGTGAACACCCAACGGTGTGGGGGTCACATCCAGGCTGCTCTTGCCCACTGTGACCGTTTGGAAGCCGAGGAGCGCACCTTCCACGAACGGGTGGCCGACCTGGACCGGGTCAGGCAACGTTTCATCGACAAGATGCAAGAGTACACGGGTCATATTCGACGGTTGCCTGACACTCGAGTCCCGGTCGTAAAAAAGGGTGTCCAGGACTTCGCCGCCTTGTGTGCTCAACTAGACCAGCAAGAAGCCAAGTGGCAAAGTCTGGCACTCAGGGCTCGGCGTGAGTATCTGAGCGAGCAACACGTCCTTGTAGAGGAGGAAACTTATGTTCGGACCACCTGATCCCGTGGAAGGCGGATGCAACGCTCATTTGCACCTTGCCGACGACTACGGAGACAACACCTGCACCTGTCGCTGCACACTTGACGAGGGCCACGATGGCCCCCACGAAGAACGATCTCGTGAGCGAGACGAAGACGAAGAGGGGGCACACAACATTGTGATCCAGTGGCAGGGAAATGACGCCGGGGAGGAGGATTGATGCCCCTACCCAGGTACACAGGCAAAGATTCGGTAGGCACTACGATCTACAATGGCAAAGCCTGGCTCCGACGCAACTCCGATAAGGATCCTTGGACCCTTATCATCGCGCATGAGACCCATCCGGTGCGATGGTCTCTCAATTGCCCAGCACATCTGGTAGACTCACTTGCGGATCGGCTTTTGCAGGCATGGAAAGAGACGTGGCAGGAGAATCGTTGAGGAGATCGAGATGACAAAACCCGGTCTAATGAGACGTCTTTTGCTCGCATTTGGTTTGGGCCAAAAGAGACCTTGGGGTCAGTCCTGGCGTGACCGCCAAAGGACTCGTGCGGTCTATCTTTCCGTCACGGAGATGCAAGACCCAACACGTTTGGCACGGGTGTATGAGATCCGAAAGGATGAACCCTTGTACCCAGGGCGAGGGTCGTAAACGACACGGATGGCATGGACGATGAGAAAGATCCACCAGCGGAGACCAGGGCGGTCAAACGCACCCAACCCTCGATGCCCCCTCTGGACGGTGAGCCAGGAACCCCGAAGAAAAACAAAAGAACCGTCTTGGCCCTTGAAGCTTTGATGGGGCACCTACCTCCAGATCCTTCTCGTGAGTACTTGAGGTCCGTATTCTTCGATGGCGTGTTGTGCCACGCCTTTCGATTGTCACCCAGTCTGCGAGTGTTGATGTCACTAGAGATGCATCCCAAGGGGCGAAGGTGGCTTCACGCTCTGGTCTCATTCACTGACCAGACACCCTTTGATATGCACACTCTCAACCGCGTACGGCGGTCTATGTTTGCACCCGACGCAGGGGTGGTCCACGTGTGGCCCTATGAGCCCACGAGAACTTTGCACTTCTGGTGTCGTCTGGACAAACACATCACGTCATAGGGGCACGAACGAAGGAGAGCCCAGGTTTGCACTAACCTGGGCTCTCCTTCGTCGCGGCTCCGATGAACTACAGGACGTGGGTCAGGGTCTTGGATGCCTTGAACCTGAGCACGCTCTTGGCGGGGACATCCACCTTTGCACCAGTCGCGGGACTGGTCGCCGTCCGGGCGTTCTGAGTTTTGCGCTCAAAGGTGCCCAGGCCAAACAGCTGGAGCTTCGCACCCTGCTCAGTGGTCTCGCGAAGAATGAGTTCCTTGGCATTCTTGAGAATCTGCTTCTCGTGGTCGGAAAGAGCCATGCTTGATTTCTCCTGCCCTCTCGGGCCGTTGGGGTCTGCTTCTTCTTACCCTCTGGTGACACCAAATGACCGATGTACACCGAAGAAAACAACCTCACGAGCAGAAAAGCACCCACTCAGGAGCCTGAGTGGGTGCTTTTCATTGTTAGAGGGCCACCTCAATGACCCGGCACACTCCCGCCGCGTTGCTGAAGCTGATGCCCATGGTCTGAGCCATCCCACACCCCTCGTGGGCGTGACCGAAGAGGTGGGCCTTGATGCGATCCCCCCGGTAAGCCAGCGCGGTGGTCAGTGGGGCTGACCCATAGCCATTCGGGCCGTCCAGGATGCCCGCCGGTGGCCCGTGCGTGACCAGGATCTGCGGGTCACAATCAAAGGCCCGGTCGATTGCCTCACGCTGGTTGTGGGTCTCGCCCATCCACTCCCCGGCAATCCACGGGATCTCGCGGAACCCTGCGAAGCGGACACCAGCTACCGTGATACACGGGTTCTCGGCAGTGATGTGGTACACGTTGCACCCGGCGTCCCGCAAGGGGTTGGCCATGGAGATGAAGTCGTGGTTGCCGTCCACGATGACCACCGGGGTCTCTCCGAAGGCTTTCGCCCAGCTGGCGATGCGGTTGGAACCCTGGACCCAGTTGGTCTGGTAGATCCGCTCCAGGTCCGGGAGGATGCCCAGCCCCCCGATGCGGCCCCGATTGGCCATCAAGTCACCGCTCAACACGATGACGTCGACCGGCTCCCTGGCTGCCCCCAGCGCGATGTTCGGGCAGTCGTGCGTATCCGAAATGTGGCAAATCTTGATGTTCATTTGTGTCGTCCTCCGTTGCGGGGTGTCCCCGTTCACAAGGACTACTCTCGAGTTGCCTAGGACGAACTGGGAAAGTGCATAGGCCGCGAACATTCGCGGCCTATGCACTCTCGTGGGATCAGAGGATCGGGGCTCCCATATCGACCGTGAGGGCGTCGGCGCTCACTTTCACCAGGAAGCGGGTGCCCACCGGCTGGGGGGTGGGGAGGGTCAGGTGCAGGCGCACCCGGTCGCGGGTGGGTGCAACGGCGATGGTGCCGGGCAACGGCTCGGTGGTCACTTCGACCACCGAGCCGTTGTTCCCGCTGAAGCTGATGTGCAGGTCATCCCCGCCCGTCACCGGCACGCCGGTCTCGTAGGCAAAGGCTTCGAAGGCCGCACGGGGGACGCAGAGTCGACCGTCCGGGTGAATGGCCGCGATGACATCCCCAGGGATCAGCGTACCCGCTGCGACGGTCGCCGGTTGGGGCGTGGTGACACCGGGCGCGTTGGGGATCAGCGCGGGACCGCTGGGCGTGGCCTGGATCGAGTCGTTGCCGGGGGTCGGCACGTAGATCTCAAAGTCCCAGCTTTCAGCCAGGGCCGGGTCGGGGGCATACACGTACACCATCGATCCCGCCGGGGTACGGCTCACACCCGTGGTCGTACGTTCGACCCGGAACGCGGGCCTGTTGCCGAACAGGGGCAGCAGACCGTCGCTGCTCCTGTTGCGCAGGTAGCTGCCCACGTCGCTGTTGAAGCTGCGGATGTCCGGGCGGCAAAGCCGCAAGCAGGCGGTGACCTCACCGCTGCTGTAGGGGCGACCCACGATGGGGTCACCGTTCGCGTCCGTGTGGAGCGCATTGCCCTGATCGTCAAGCAGGGTCTGCTGGGACCAGAAGTCCAGCAGGGCGTCGATGGCCCGCACCAGATTGGCGCTGCCGAGGGCAGCGAGCACCTCGGCTTCGGTGGCGAAGGTCTTGAGCGTGGGGGTGTTCATCCTAGTGTCCTCTATGGGGTTCGCAGGGTCTACTCCTCAAGGAGCTGAAATGAACTGGCTTTCTCACGGGCGTAGGCTTCCACTTGGGACTCTTTCACATTGTGGAGCGCCATGATCTCCGCTCGGAGCCCGAGGGCTTCGTCCACGGCTTCCTTGAGATGCGGGTTCGCGTCGAGCGAAGTCGGCTCGATGCCAGCCAGTTGCCGGTCGACATTGGCGATCATCTTCACCACCAGTTCACAACCGAAGGCTGCCCCACCGGGCAACGCACCCTTGATGCCATTGAGTGCTCTGCAGCTTTGGCGGATCGAAGCCTCTTGGATAATAGCGACCAGTGCCTTCATTTGCGGGCCTCTCGGTATAGTTGCTTGAGCAACGTGTGTGCTGTGTCGAACATCGGGTGCTTGCCGTTGTTGGCGGCAAGGTTCCGCAGAAGCCACCGCAGGTTTGCACCTACGGTGACGTCCTTGCGAAGTTCCGGCACGTCCATCAGGTTAAGGATCGTGCGGAGTGCCCCCTGCTTTCGACGTATCGTTTCCTGATCCATCCCGTCACCCATTCACCACGCCCGGTTGTAGCCGCTGTGGAGATTCATCTTGGCGCGGTAGCTGGCCTCCTGTGCCGCGCGCTTTTTGGAGAAGTCGTAGGTGACGTAGTGCCCGCCACCCCCTTCGTAGTCGGAGTCCCGGTTGTATTCGTCGTTGCCGATGATCGTGCCACCGGACTTGCCCGTCCACTTGACCTTGGACAGGGCGCTGAAGAGGCGCTTGGCGAACCAGTGCTCGTGCGCGGTGCGACGGGCATGGTTGTTCTCGGACACGTCCCAGGTCACGCTCTTGGTAGCGTTGCAGAAGGTGACGCTCGCGTCGGGCAGGTAGAGGATGCAGTCCTGCGTGACCTTGACCCGCTTCAGATCCGCCTTGCGGGGCTTGTGCAGGGTGGAAAGGTCATGCTCATACGCGCCCGACGGACGGGTGAAGAGCAAATCCAGGAGGGTGTAGTACCGCTCGGTGGCGAAGTTGCCACCTTCGAACTCCCCCCAGAAGTTGACCCGTCCGCCCGCTTCGTGGGCGAGAGCCACCTTGATGGCTGTGATGCGTGCCTCGCCACGCTTGCCCTTGACCGACGCTTTGACGACGTCGTGGGTGTTGGCAGCCTCTTCGAACACGTCCTGTTGTTTGAGGTTCCACGCAGCGAGCAACTCGCTGCGGAATTTCGCCCACTGCCCAGCGGGCAGTGTGACGGTCCCTCTCTCCCACTCGTTGCAGCTCATATCGTCCTCGTTCCCGCTGTGCGGGTTGTTTGTTGTTTTCTCGCTCACAACGACTACTCGCCAACCACCGGAAACGAACTGGGAATCGTCGATTTCGCGCACGGGGCTATTCTTCGACCCACACGACCGATTTTGTCGAAAGGCAGTTCATTCCGTCACCGTCGAGAGTAGTCCTTGTGAGCGATTGAAAACACAAACACCCGCACAGCGGGCATGAGGACGATACAATGAGCGACATCACATTCCCCAGCACCCTGCTCAAGACCGACAAGGGTGAGTTCATTGTCGGACAGGTCATCCGGCGTGTGGGCTCCAAGGACCAATGGTCGGACACGATCATCCTGGGCTTCTCCGAGCCCAACAAGCGCGACGAGGTGTACGTGCGGGTGTCACGCCCCTTTGCCTACGCTTCCTGCGTGGGCACCACGAGCCCCAGCGTTCTGCTGGGGGCGGAGACCTACACCATCACGGCGCTGGACCTGACGACGGGGTACGAGACCACCAAGGGGTACCCGATGATTGCGGGCTCGATTGGACACAACCGGGCGGGAGCCTACGAGAGCGAGGTCATCGACCAGCGGACCAAGGCAGCGTGATGATCATCTCGGACCTTGGGCACAGCCCGACCCTGACCAACACCGACACCGGCGATGAGATCCGTGTCGGTCGCTACGGGGTCTGGGCCAACGACGCAAGGGGCAAGGCCGAGGTCATCGACTGCTCGGATGACCTGGAGGCCCTGCAAGCCAAGCACGGCCCCGGATTGGAAATTTACCAGTTTCCCAGTTCACTTCCGACAGTTCGGGAGTAGACGGGGTGAGCGATTGAAAACACAACCGGACCTGCATAGCAGGAAGAGGGTACGAAATGAGCGCAAACATTGTCGAGAAGGTTTCCCTGAGCCTCACGGACCTCACGGGCGCGGGAACCGGATGCACCACCAAGGGAAGCAACAAGTTCTGGACCGGCTGGGTCGAAGACCTCGGCGGGGGGCGGGCGAACTTCGAGTGTCGTTTCGGTACGGTGGGTTCCAACCCCTCCGACAAGGGCAGCAAGCGAGGCATCGCGATGCGTGACGCCCTCGCCCAATTGACCAAAAAGGTCAAGGAGAAGACCAAGCCCGGTCGCTCCTCTGGCACCTACACGATCCTCGACACCCGAACCGTGGGCGACGAGATCGCCAAGGCGCAGGCCAACGGGGTCACCCCGAACGCCCCCAAGGCAGCAACCCCCAAGGCAGCGACGCTTCGCAAGTTCCACCCGCAAGTGGAGCGCCTGCTCGGCACCATCTACAACTCCAACAGCACCGCCGTTCGCAGCGGTCTCGCCGCAACGGCGGGCGCAACGGCGGACAACCCCATCGGGAACCTGTCGGATGCCCAGCTCGACAAGGGCGGCGAGATCCTCGACGAGATTGAGGACATGCTCAAGGGTGGCCTGGGACACGAGGAAGCTGCCAACAAGGCCACCCTGGTGGGCCTGGGCCGTGACGGTCGCACCCCCAACGCACGGGTGCTGGACCTGACCAACCGCTTCATGTCCAACGTGCCCCGTGCCATCGATTCGGCAAACCGGGGACGCAACAACCTGCACCGGCTGGTCATCGCTAGCTACGAGCGACTGGAAGAGCAGCGCAAGTTCCTCCAACTGCTTCGGGATGCCCACCTGTCCAAGGACGTCTTCAAGGCGGCAGCGGCAGCGGGACCGAGCGACACCAGCAAGGTCGCGGTCTGGCACGGCGGTCTGGGATGCGAGATCGAGTGGTGCGACGCAGACACCGCCGAATTCGCCCGCGTCAAGGACATCTTTGAGACCGGCCAGAGCAAGCAGAACGCGAACTGGTGGTCTGGTGGCCGCAGCCGGGTCCAACTGGTCGGCGTGTGGCGTTTCACCCGCAACGGCACCGACACCCGGTTCGATGCCTTCAGCCGCAAGGTGGGCGCAAAGCGGGGCGCGGTGGGCAACCTGATGGCGTGGCACGGAACCCGTACCCCCAACCTCCTGGGCATCGGCAAGTCCGGGCTGCTCATGCCCGAGAACCTCCCACGAGGAGTGGTCATCAGCGGCAAGGCTTTCGGGCGGGGCATCTATCACGCCCCGGTGGTCACCAACGTGTCCACCATCGAGGGTCAGCGCACCGACGGGACGAACGGTGCCCTCAAGAGCATGAACTACACCGGGGTCTCCGGGGCCTACTACGGCGGCTCCGACGAAGGCAACGCCTTCATGTTCCTGCAAGAGGTTGCCCTGGGCAGGGGCGAAGTCCGCCACAGTGCCTGCTGGGACCAGCACCGCCCCAAAGGCTTCCCCGAAAAGGACTTCATCTACGCCAACGCGGGCGGGTGCAGCAGCCTGACCCACGACGAACTGGTGACCTTCGATGAGGACGCCCAGATCTTCCGCAACCTGATCGAGGTAAAAGTGACCCGATGACAACCCGGATCTACACACCCGCCCCAGCGGTTGCCGCCACAAAGGAACCCCGCACTTCGGTCCCCTTCACCCTGGAGAGGACCGCAGGAGGCGGGGTCGCCTTCCTGGTGGAAGGCCAGCCCTGGCTCACCATCCGACCCTTGCCCACCATCCGACTGGATGGAGCAAAGATGCTCCCTTCCGACAAGGCCCTGATCCTCCAGACCATGGTGGAAGCCTTCGAAAAGCTCACAGGGAGCAAGGTCACCTTCCCAACCGAGGCACCGGCAAAGCCCCGTGTGACCCTGGCCAAAGTGAAGACCCTGGAGAGCCCCATTTACGAAACTGAGCCAGCGCAGCCAACTCAGTCCTCCTGGAGCAAAGGCGATCAGGCGAAATACATCGGTGGGGACCGTCGCCTGGAGCATGGGACGACGTACGATGTGTTCGCGGTCCATCATGGGAAGGGTGGCTCAGAGCTTGAGGTGGCCTACAACGAACGTCTGATCAAAGGCTCCTTCAGGGCATGGGCCTTCCAACGGGTACCCCGTGAGGAGACCGACCTCCGGTCGATGGCCAAGTCACAGTCCTTCGGAGAAGTCCTCAACCGCCCACCGAGATACCGGTGGCCAGCGGGCACACGCGTGGTATGCACCACGCGTCCGAATGAGCTGATTTGCGAGGGGTACACCTACATCGTCACCGAACACCACGACTGGGGAGTCCGCCTTGCGTATCAAAACGGGGACACAGTGCTAGGTTGCTTTGGGAGCAGCCACTTCAAGGAGATTCCATCATGACCAAGCTCACCTGCACCGAGCACTGGGGCAACTACACCTACACCTTCGGGGATCAGGAGATCCCCTACGACCGCCCTGGCATCGCACGCATCAAGTGGCCCACCGGTATTGAGCAGACCGTGCCATACACGGTCCTGCACTCTCAGAGCAGCTACAGCGATCAGGGAAGGGAAACCGCCTTCACGGTCTATCATCTGGTGGCGAACCTCACCGTGAACCACGTACCCTTCCAGCCCAAGCTCGTTGACCTGGAGGTGTTGTCCATCGAACCCTTCGGACCCGAGCGCAGGAGTGATCCGCCGGTGGCCGTCGCCGGTGTCCCCCAGATCTATGAGGTCACCCAACCCCAGAGCGATTCCTCCACTACAAGGCTCACGACGGTGGGCTACTTCACTTCGCGGGAGCATGCCTACAAGGTGCATGCGACCAACTACATGAGCGGATCCATGGGAGCCCCTGGCGACCCAAAGTACGGAGTCAAGAGTCACATCCTGTATTCCTCGCTTGAGGCGTTTGCCGCCGATCACAAAGACCTGTCCGACCAGGAGCTGAGCTATTTTACATACAAAAGGACGTACAGCAGGGCGATGCCGGATGGCACCTCCGAGGAGTTCTGGCAGACTTGTCGGCGTGTTGCGGAGGGTGTCTACAACATGCAACGCGAGCGAGCGCTGGCGAAGCTGACCACCGAGGACCGCAAAGCACTGGGACTCTGATGCCGTGCCCCGGTGGGGGCCTTGCGAAGAATCCCCATGGGTATATTGAGGCATGAAATCAGAGCTAGTGTTTCAAGACCCGCTCAGTGCTTGTAAGGCCGACCTGTACTACGGAGTGCATGTCCTTGATGCTCTGCGGACACTCCCAGACTCAAGTGTCCACATCATCTGCACAAGCCCACCCTACTATGGCCTACGTGACTATGGGCTCCCACCCACGGTGTGGGGTGGTCAAAGGGACTGTGACCACGATTGGTTGAAGAATACCTGTCGCTCCTGCGGAGCGTGGCAAGGCTGCCTGGGTATGGAACCGACCACGGCGGATTTCATTGAACACCTCGTTCAAGTCTTTGATGAAGCCCGCCGTGTTCTTCGCACCGATGGGACGCTCTGGCTTAACCTGGGCGACAGCTATGCCACCCAAGCTACCGATGGATTGAAAGCCAAAGACCTGATGGGCATCCCATGGCGGGTTGCTTTGGCC
Organism: uncultured bacterium; assembly: GCA_937910685.1. Taxonomy (GTDB): domain Bacteria; phylum Planctomycetota; class UBA1135; order UBA1135. The sequence goes on along the minus strand of CALEMP010000175.1, from coordinate 12,539 downwards.
TTGCAATCCGCTGGCTGGTACCTGCGCTCCGACATCATCTGGTCGAAAAACAACTCCATGCCAGAGGCGGTCAAAGACCGTTGCACTAAGGCTCACGAGTACATCTTTCATTTTGCACACCCTGAGAGCAAAGGTTCCTACTTTTATGACCAAGACGCTATCAGGGAGAAATCCGCAGAAAGTGGTTTTGCAAAACAAAGAGCCAAAGGTGTGAACACATGGGACTATGGTAGGTCAGGTCTTGAAAAATCAAGACCTGGGGGAATGAGTGGGAAGGAAACCTTTCAAGTAACTGGCTACCGAAACAAACGCTCAGTTTGGAAAGTGAACAACAAACCCTATAAGGGGGCACATTTCGCTTGCTGGCCTGAGAAATTGGTGGAACCCATGATCAAGGCAGGTTCAAGCCAGCACGGCTGCTGTTCTGCCTGTGGTGCTCCCTGGGTACGTCAAACCGCTAATGAGACCTACCGGGATATCTCGGGCACCAGGGACATGAACAAGACCCAACTCAATGTGGTGAGAGCCGGTTGGCGCAAGAGATCCCCCCAGAGCACAACCCTTGGATGGGAACCCAGCTGCAAATGCGAAGCAGATGTGGTGCCCTGCACGGTGCTCGACCCGTTCAGTGGTTCCGCCACAACTGGTTGCGTAGCCTTACAACATGGTCGGAACTACATCGGGATCGACCTGAGTTCAGAGTACCTGCCTCTGGCCCTGGCTCGGTTGGAAGGCCGGGCAGCACCAGAAGCCCAGCTTGAAGAAGAGCCAGAGGACGGCTCGATTCTTGACCTCTTCCAAGTGGACTAGTAGTCCTCCCTACCGAAACCCGCCGTCATCAGACTATCAAGGTCATCCCTGGGACGGACGACCTTTGGATTCAAAGCCTGTTGCAAAGCCAGCATCATCCCCAGGATGTGTTGGCGAGCCTCCCGAATGGCAGCCTCAGCTTCGGCGGGATCTTTTGTCTGCTTGTCCACAAGTAGACGCTTGACTCGCCCGGCTTTCTGGATGAGCCGGATGTGAAAAGGTCGACCCGCCTTACGCACACCACTCAAGATCACCCGCAACTCAAACTCATCGAACTGACCCAACGCTTGATAGCTGTTGAGCCCGTGAGTCACCTTGAAGGCAACACCCGGAAAAGCCTTCTCCATGCAAAGCTTCACATCCTGGATGTTGGGGCCTTTGTCATCACCCTGGTGGTTGTCCATCACCTACGGACCCACCGCCTGATCGTGTGTCATAGCCCACTCGCCACAAAGAGAGCAGGTCAGTGAACTGAAATCCTCTTCTTCAATGGGAGGACCATCGAACTTGTGCCCACACTCGTGGAAGTAGTGACCCTCCTCCTGCTGAAGACAGACCATAGGCTCCAGATCACACGTACCTGGACCACCGCAACGGTAACCGCATTCACAAGCACACTGAGGACGCTTGCCATTGATCATCGGGGTGTGGTGATTGGCACAATCGACCAGAGCAGTGGCCAGATCCAGAGGTAGATCCAATGCCACATGACCAGGACGCCCTTGTAGAAGAATATCAGCCTTGCCCTCGCTTCGCTCGTATACCACCCAGGGTGGGGACTGATTCATAGCTCGGACTCCCGTCGAGCACTCAACCAGGCGAGTGCTTTGGTTTTCAAATCCTGCAGGGTACCATCATTGACCAGGGTGTGGGTGACCACACCCTGGAAGGCCGGGCTCTGTTGCTCCACTTCACTCACATGCTTTTGGGCATGCGCTGATAACGAGGTTTCCAGACTAGGGCGTTGGATTTGAAGAATCAGGCCCCCCACTTCCCATACGCTCTTGATTTCGTTGAGGAAGCGGACGTCGGTGATGAGTACGATCTCCTCCGTGGGCTTTTCTAATGCCCGACGTAGGGTCAAGTCAACCCAGGTGTTGGGGTAACAACTACGCCCCCATTGCGAGCCCAAAGTCTGCATGGCTTCACGAGGAGTGAGACAGGTGAATTGAGTACCCTTGCACTTCTCACAAACCTCTGGCCACTCATTTGGAGGCTGGAGGTCGCAATGGTCACACCGTCGGGGGTAGCGCACGTCCGGGATGTCCTTCAAACTTCCGTCGGTGTGCTCCTCGGTCCAGTCGTACACCTCTTGGCAGAAGCGTTTGATGTCATCCGCGAAACGCAAACGGTGAACGGGTGCGAACCTGGCTTCGGTGAAGAAATCAGCGACGGTATCTTTTCCACTGCGGGCCTGACCCGCCAAACCGATGATCATCCGACTCTTGCCTCCTGGGGTGTCCCCCAGTTTCTACCCGCATTTGGCAATGAATGATCCATCAGGCCCCAAAGTCAAACAGCCCACCGGCCATGGCGTCCGACATCCACGCAAAGCGGGCCTGGGACGCAGGGGTGAGCTGCTTGAAAGAATTCAAGTCAAAAGAACCTTACAGATGGCTTCGGGCGGTCCTCTGGCTCGTGGCATCATAAGCCTCTAGGGGTTGGGGTCTCCGTCTACTTGATAACAAGCTTGCCCTGTACAAGGTCGGCAAACCACTCTGCTGCGTCGTAACAGCCTAGCCGGTTCGCGAAGGGGATCAGGGTCTCCATCTGGGCAGCAAGCGAGTCCTGACGTTGGGGATGTTGAGGGATGCCCTTGAGGATAGTATCCTCCTTGACCTCTCCTTTGTCCCGAAGACTCCGTTTACGGGCCATCTTGAAGCCAAGAAGAGTTGCCTGATCCATACGGGCCTTGAACAGAACACCACCGGTCTCACCACGGGCTTCCAGGAACTGAATGCCCGTGGTGATGCCTTGGAGCAAGCAGTCCAGTTCGCCATCCGTGAGGTGGACACCCGTGTCGAAGATGGCCCACAACTGTTTCATGCTTTTCATGCCTGTTCTACTCCTTGGACCGTCGATGTGAACTGGGTGCTCATCGAAAAAGGAACTCACCCGCAACTGGCAGGCAATCCACAGGGACATCCTCCAACAGAACGAACTCCATATAGTGGTCCCTTGTTGCCACGGGTGTGTCGAACAACACAACACCCGGAGTCCAGAACCTATCTGCTCCCAAGAGCAACGCTGCCCGCAAAGGCAAGGTGCTGTTCAGCAGGGCTTTGATGTCTTCTTCCGTCGTGGGGACAATCATCCAGCGGTCAGTCTTGCCGTCGATGAGGTCTACCCACTGGAAGAGATACGGTGCCCCAGCCGTGTCGGTGAACACGCTCAACAGGGGACCATCAAACCAAGCGAGGTCTTCCCGCCAAGTGAAGTGTGGAGTCAACCAAGTCATGCCAGCATCGTCTTATTCTTCCAGAAATCAAAGGACACCCGCAAGGCGTCCTCCAGTTGTTCCGGGGTCATGTTCGTGGCTGTCCCACCGCTGGACCCAAAATGGTTGTGCAACAGGGTCATGGGTGCAATCGGCTCATCCCCTTCACACATGCTCGCGTTGATGGAGATGATCTCCCAGTTGCCGTCGACCGGAGGTAGTTCATTGCTCCCTCCGTCCTCCGCCAACACGCTGCTGGCGTAGAGGATCACGTCCACCTTCAGAGCGGGGCTCTTGTGAGCAACCCTGTTTTCTTCAGGCACCGCAAGTCCTACATGTTGTCGGGGCGCTTCACCCGCTCTGCGGGCTTTGAACTCACCAGCTAGCTTATCCCCATCCTGGAGGGTCACAACGGCGCTGAGGAAGCCCTCCGGGGCCACAGGGACTATCAGCACACCGTCACGGTAGCCCAGGACGGCTTTGTCGATGCCTGCGAGCACCGCGACCAGCAGCTCAGTGTCAGTCCCCATGAAGCAGGAGAAGCTGCTCTCGGGGGTTTGACGGGTGACGAAGGTGTTGATGTGGACTTGTTCTACAAACATGGGGCGCTCCTTCCAGGGCATTTTGGCCGGTCTTCTTCACCTAGGACACGCTTGGGTCGTCCTGCTGACACTTGAGGGTCACTTCGGTCGGTAACCTGCGGAATCCTGACCCTCGCCGGTGATGGTTTCACCGGCGAGACTGAATTCTACATCCACTTGAAGATTCAGGCCCTCCGAATGAGTCTCGTGGTACTCGGTCAAGGAAGCGCTCACGGTGACATTGGCATCCCGCATCTCCCTACGGAGGCGCTTGTGAAAGCGTCGGCGCTCAAGCCACTCAGGTATTCTTCTCATGGGGTCTCCGAAAGGGTGTTCCTGCGGGTGGCTTCCCCGCGTTGCCTTCGATGTTTCAATCAGCACACTGACAACCGCTCGTCCCTGTGAGGCAAGGCGATGGCTTCGCGGGTCGGTGGCCTCACCACTTCGCCGCTCACGAGTGTTGCAGGAGGACTCGATCAAGAGTCTGGGAGTCGAACCCATGGGCCATGGCCATCCTGCATTAGCGCCACACTACACCGTGTCCAGTGCGCTGATTGAAACATCGAAAGAGGCGTTCCGTTCCGGGGCTTGCCTCCCCTTCCCGGTCCTTCCCCCTCTCAGGGGCAGTTGCGAGCCTTTACCAGGGGACGGTGCATCCGCTTCTCCCTAGACTGCCCATTCCGGTCCTTGAACACCCGCTGCGGCTCGTCCGTCGCAGGCTGCTCTCCCTTGTCCCTCGGTTGGTGGCTCTGCCTGCACACCGTGAGGGCATTCGGGGAAAAGGACCGGGTCCGTTTTGAAGTCCCACCCTATGTCGTCCCACGGAACCGGGGCCTAGGGTTTCTAGTACGTGGTCGGGCAAGTCCTCACACGCACCAGGGAGAATCTAATCCATACACACTCCGAGTCTATGGGGTCTGTCTTTCACGTTCAGTCCGTCTACTCCTGGGTTACCGGAAACGAACTGGGTTTCTCGATTCCCAGACGGGCCTACTCCCCGTTGAACCCGTGCCCCAGGGGGGCACGGTAGGTACCCGCACGCTCCGCTGCGCAGTCGTAGCACAGCGGGGTGCCCTCGCACCCCTCCCAGTCGGTGTCGGCGTCTCCGCCGTCACAGTCGTAGCAGTTCTCGCCCTCGTCCTCGTCCTCGGGGCGGGTCATGTCGTCGTTGCACTCGTAGTCGTTCATGTCGTCCTCATGCCCGCTGTGCGGGTTGTTTGAAGTTTTCTCGCTCACAACGACTACTCTCGAATTAGTGGAAGTGAACTGACTTTCGACCGAATCGAACGGCTCATTCTTCACCAACCCCTCGACCCGGTCAACGACGGAATCGGTCGATTCCCAGTTCGTTTCCGGTAAGCCAGGAGTAGACAGTGTGAGGACGAGGTGCTTCACGGTTCAAGCCCGTGGCCGGGTGGTCGGCAGCACCTAATGGTACAAGGGGTAGCACCCCGTATTCAGGTTCGAATCCTGGCGTCCTCAATCAACACCCGCACAGCGGGAACGTGAGGACGACATGGAACACATCACACACATTTTCGGGGGCGGGTGCGGAGAGCACCTCTTGCTCCCCGCCTTTGCAAGCGCCGCCGTGACAATGGGCGCTTTCACCTTCCGAATCCGCGTCTGGTTGGCGCGGAAATTCAACTGAAAACCAGTTCCAAACTGCCGGGTCACGAGTAGACCCGGTAGCACTACAACAAGGGAGGGCCAGCCAATGGGCTAGGTTCGGGGGTCAGGCGAAGCGACCTCCCCAGAGAAGTCCCAGCTTCGCGGCTCCAACGTGGGGTCTGGTTACCGACTAGATAGACAACTGCCCCCGGCGAGAAGCCGGGGCGCAAACGAGGTTCCCATGAGCAGCAGCGCCATCACCACACTGGTCACCCGCCTTCAGCAGGCATCTGATGCCTACTACAATGGCAACCCGTCCATGTCGGACGCGGCCTTCGACGCCCTGCGGGACCAACTGGAAGTCCTGGACCCGACCAATGCCTTCCTGAGCGTCACGGGTGCCCCCGTCGCGGGTGGCGGGTGGGTCAAGGTCACCCACAGCATCCCGATGCGGTCCCTGAACAAGGCGCAAACGGACGCCGATCTCGTAGACTGGTCCAGTGGACTGGGTTCCGACTTCCTCGTCACCGAGAAACTCGACGGAATCTCGATTGCGCTCACGTACAAGGACGGCAAATTGGTGCAAGCGGTCACCCGTGGCGACGGAGCCATCGGTGAGGATATCACCCGCAACGTCCTGCTGATGAAGGGGGCGGTCAAGCAGATCCCCGTCATGGACAACGTCTACATCCGTGGCGAGGTCATCTGCCGCAAGAGCGATTTCGCCCGGCACTTTCCCGGTGAGTCGAACCCCCGCAACACGGCGAGCGGAACCGCGAAGCGACAGTCGAACCCGGCACCGTGTCAACACCTCACGGTCATCGCGTATCAGTACCTTCCCAATGGGGTTGCCCTGTCCAGCAAGCGTGACGAGCTGGGCAACCTTGCGACGCTGGGCTTCATCGTCCCCAACTATGGGCGGGGTTCCCTTCAGTACGTGCAAGGCTTCTACGAGTCCTACGTCAAGGGAGTTCGCACTTCCATCGACTACGACATCGACGGGCTGGTCGTGGAAGTGGACAACCGGCACGCCCGTGAGGCACTGGGCGAGCGGAACCATCGACCGGCAGGTGCCATCGCCTACAAGTTCCCCCACGAGGAACTGCCGACCACGCTGCGGGACATCCGCTGGCAGGTAGGCAACAGCGGACGGGTCACCCCGGTCGCGGAGTTTGACTCCGTGAACCTTGCCGGGGCCAACGTGAAGCAGGCCAGCTTGCACAACCTGGGCAACATCCAGCGGCTGATCGACGACGGCCCCACAAGCCCCCTCCCGGCCTTGTGCGCTGGGGACTGCATCATGGTTGCACGTCGCAACGATGTGATCCCCTACGTGGAAGCACGGCTCACAGTGGCAACGGGTGCCCCGGCAACCCTGACAGCCCCCGCCGTGTGCCCAGAGTGCAGCACCGCCCTCAAGATGGACGGGGAGTACCTTGTCTGCGACAACCACGACGAGTGCCCCGCCCAGGTGAGCGGGGCCATGAAGCGCTGGATCAACAAGATCGGTGTCCTGCACTTCGGAGACGCCTTGGTTCAAGCCTTGATCGACAGCGGGCGGGTGAACACCATCCCGGATCTCTACAAGCAGGATGAGAAGGATCTCGCCGCCAACCTCTACATTGGCAATCGGGTTGCCGGTGGAACGGTCCTCAAGGCGTACACCAACCTGCGTCGGAAGATGACCCTCCCGCTGCATGTCCTGGTCGGGTCACTGGGCATCCCCATGGTCGGACGCACCACCGTTCAGAGCATCGTGGACGCGGGGTACGACGATCTCAACAAGATGAGCAAGGCCACCAAGGCGCAGATTGCCCTCGTCCCCGGTGTCGGCTCAAGCAAGGCTGACGCCTTTGTGGAAGGCTTCTGGGATCGCCTCGGCATCATCACCGGCCTTCTGGCTGTCGGCGTCACCTACGAGAAGCCCAAGCAAGGGCCGATGACCGGGCAGAGCTTTTGCCTGACCGGCTTCCGTGACAAGCAACTGACCGCCGCCCTGGAGGCACAAGGGGCTACCGAGAAGAGTAGCGTAGGCAAGACCCTGACCTACCTGATTGCCCTGGATGCTTCCGGCACCACGGGCAAACTTGCCAAGGCCCGAAGCTATGGCACCAAGGTGATTGACCAGGGTGCCGCCTGGGGACTGGTGGGAGGCAAGCCATGACCGTCCCCCGTACATGCAAGGTGTTCCGCCAGGAGCTGTGGGACAAGATCCAAGTTACCAACGCAGCACAGGAAAATGAGTCTGACGCCACACACCTGGAATGACCTCATCAACCGTTCCTGGGGCTACGGTCCCTGGGACGGTGAACCTGATAGGGTTCAATGGGTTCGAAATGGGTTCCCCTGTCTAGCCCTTCGGATGCCCCAGGGGGGGTGGTGTGGCTATGTGGCCGTTCTGAAGCACCATCCCTGGTTCGGGGCATCTTATGAGGAGCTTCCCGACTATGGACCCAACGTCCACGGGGGACTCACCTTCTCAGAATGGAGCGTCAGTGATTGGCATCCGATCCCTGCCAAGCTCTGGTGGTTTGGCTTCGATTGTGGACACAGCGGTGACCTGATCCCACTGTACCAGGCGATCCGTGGTGTGCATGGGCAATACCGGACGCTAGGCTATGTCCAAGGAGAAATAATGAAACTGGCGGATGATCTTCTGGCGGCTGACCCGTATTCAGTCAAATTGGTTGCTTCAAGCCTTGAGGCACACCTTTCTACTTTGAAAGCCCTCGACATGACAAATCATGTGGCAATGCTGCGCTGGCTAGGTCGGATGGAGCTTTTGAAGTCCCCTGGACCAGCTGCAATCCCTTGGGAGCCCATCCTTCAAAGGTTCGCTCAAGCCAACGTTGTGTCGAACATCCGACTTCGTCGTGAGGGTGAGTCTGAGGAGGAATGGCGGGAGCGATTGGGTGAATCAGGGGTTCGCTTGTGGCTCATCGGTCAAAGCCTTGAGTGCTTGGCCGCAGGTGCCGAGGTTCGACCCGTCCTGCACTTTGCCAAAGCCCTTGGACTAGAGATCTAGCAGGTCGTCTTCCGGGGCCATCCTAGCTAGCTCCTCGATCTCCTCATCCGACCACTCCCTCGCCAGAATCGAAGAACCCCACTTCTTCTCGAGTGCTTGGCGGGTGGTGCCCTCGTCACCAACGTCCATCACAGGTTCCCGCCCGTCGAACTTCACACAAGCCTCTTCAAGGAACTGGCTGGGAGGACAGCTCAGTTTCGGGTTGGGGATATCAAGGATCACGCAATCGGACTCCGCACGGGTGATGGCCACATACGCCAGCCGACGCTCAGAGGCCAACTCCTTTTGATCGGTGGGAGGTTTGCAAACGATGTTGCCGTTTTCGTCCTTCTCAAGAACCCCACGTGGGAACTTGCCCCGAACCATCGGGATGAACATCTTCGGACACTCCAACCCCTTCCAACTATGCATCGTAGCAATGGTCACCGCATCCTGGGTGCCCTCGTTGTCTACTCGCGTCTTCTCGTTCACCCGCTTGAGTTCACGGGTGTACTCCATGATCTCCTTCACGGACGGTTTGGCTTCCATGAGCCCCGTAAGAATCAGGAGTTCGTCCTCAGCGGCTTCCATGATTTGTTCGATGGTCGGGATACCGTCGGGATTCTCCGCAGCGATGTCCGCCATAGTGGCGTTGTTATCCTTGATGCCCTCAACCACCGAATCGAAGAAGGACTTGCCGCCCATGCCCCGCAAGGTGTTCATCAAGTCACGGTAGATCTCAGATGGCGTGTCCGGTGAGCCATGGTGTCTGAGGCAGATCTGAACATTCTCAATGAAGGCTTCCACCCGTTTGGCGTAGCTAGCCCCCACGGACTTGTAGACCTCCCCGTTCAGGAGCCACCCCAAGGGGTCATCCTGCTCTTTGATTCGTGAGGTGAATGCCTTGCCCATGAATGAGGTGGGAAGAAGAACAGCCCCACTGAGAGCTTCTTTGATGATGTCTGGATTGCCTTTGCGACCCTGTTCCACCAGACTCATCCAACCCAGCATCGCCTTCATGTGCTTGTGTCGGAAGGGGTCTAGTTTGGTGCGGAATGGGATGGCCCTGGTCATCATCCCCAGGGCGTAGAAGTCCGCTTCAGCATTGCTCCGAACCGCGATGCCGAAGTTGCTATACCTTTTGAGGTCAGTGGAAAAGGCTTCAACCGAGTCCGCGATCTCTTCGGATACGGACAGGGCGGCTGCCATGTTGTCCTCGTGAGTCACTGCACGGATGCGACCGTCACCCTTGACCTCGTAGTTGGCCTTACAGACCATTGGGATCTGCTTGGAGTTGTGAGCTATGAGGTTGTTGGCCGCTGTCACGATGGCTTGGCCAGAGCGATAATTCGTGTCGAGCAGGTAGGTGTCGAACCCTCCCTCTCCTTCTTCGGTGAGGTCAGACTTCTCAATGAACTGGTCGGGATCTGCGCCTCGGAAGGCGTAAATCGCCTGCTTATCGTCGCCCACCAGACTGAAGACGTCTGCGGTCATGGACCCATCGGCGTTGGGCTTCAGCGTTTGGGAGTCGAGGTAACCCGCCAGGAGCCCAAAAAGCAAATGTTGGCTAGCATTCAGGTCTTGAGACTCGTCAACCATCACCACCTTGAAGCGGCTCTGGAGGGTACTCCGGGCTTTCTTGGACTGGATCATTGTACGAATGGCATCGTGCAACAGGTCATCCATGTCACCCGTATTACGGAAATCCGGCTCGCCTCTGGATCCCTTGAGGTATTCGTAGGCAGCGTAGGCAGCAGCTTCCGGCGTGTACGGTTGCTCACCCTCACATGGCCCAGCAGCCCACCACGTTTCTTCGGGTGAAGCCCCCATGCCTTTCCAGATGCTAATCTTGCGTCTCACGGCAGGAGCACTGAACTTCTGCCCGTCTTCGCCCTTCTGATCTCCCGAACCCGTCCAGGAAACACCCAGGTTGAACCACTGTCCCAATGGGTTGTTGAAGGCGTGGTACTTCTTCAAGCCCTGACGCTTGACACCTCCCCCTTCCTCCTCGCCCTCATCTTCCTCCTCCTGACTTGCAGCGGTGAGGTTCATAAGGGAGGCGACCCGATAGGACACGTTTCCAGTCCGTGCGAACAGATCATTGAGGTAGGACTTTTGAGAGAGCGAGAAGTCACTTGGGTGCTTCCCACCCTCTACCTTGTCGTACGTGTCTCCAAGGAAGTTCATCGAGCGGGTGAGCCACTCAACGTACTTGGTCTTCCACTGCGGGGCAGCGTCCAGCTCCTTTCGGAAATACCGACCGGTCTGATTGAGGGCTTCAAGGAAGGCTTCTTTGGCTTCGGTATCCTCTGTGTCCTCAAAAGAGGGGACCGGGGTGTTCTTTACCTCTTGAGGGACTGGAGTCTCCTTACCAGTGAAGAAGTTCGTTGGTGGCGGGGCGTCATGAGGACTCCCCCCATCAAAGCTCACCTGTTTAACTGCCAGGGCAATGAGTGTGGTGACCTTCCATTGATCTTCGGCACCAGCATACTTCGGTCTGCGTTGAGCTTGACCGTATTGGTTGAGGATCAAGAGTCCTGCAAGCGAGTGGGTTGTGCCAAAACCCTTGTCCCCGGCACCACTGATGACCGCTCCATATTCACGCACCCGGCTGGTTAGCTCCTGACTCGACTTGCGAGTGAAGCTCACCGCACAAATGCTTTCAGCGGGCACACCTAGCTCATTGATTCGATAAGCGACCTCGCCAGCCAGGACGCGGGTGTTGTGGTTGATGAAACCACCCGCTGAGAAGGAATGGGTGCCCGGAACGACAAAGTCATAGACCGGAGCAGTGTGCTCTGTGATCTCAAGGATGGTGTCATAGAACCATCCTTGCTTTGTCAGGGCCTCAAGGCTCTTCCACTCCTCGCTGTCAGGGACTGGATAGAACTCCAGAAAAGCCCCCAGGGTATCGAGGGAAGGTCGTCTTGTTCCAGCTATCAGGCATTTGTAGGTGCCATATCCAGCATCCATAGTTCGCTTTGAACCGTGGCTACTGGCATACTGCTCTTTCACCGTCCTACAAAGATCCTGAAGGCCGGGGATCACGTCGATGTTGGTGTTGGTGTCACGCTGCACAAGCGTCTCAAGACGTTCCTTCTTGCTCGTGAGGTTGAACCCAATTTCACGGGCAAAAGTCCGCAACCCGAGTCCGCTAAGAGTGATGTGCCATGCCCCCTGTCTGGCATTTGGCCTGAACCGCCTTCGGCTTGGAATGCCAAAAGCAGCCAACAGAACATGAACTTGTTGGGCCAGAACCGTACTTGCGGTGCAGAACTCGACTTTGTTTGCCGTGACCCCACCGTCTCCATCAAACAGGCTCTGCAAGAAGGCCCTGACCACAGGTTTGGGAGACTGTAGAACCCCTGCCGGGATCTCTTTGTCTGCCGCAAGAGTCCGGGTCAGTCCAAATCCCATCAGGGCCTGGATGTCCCTCGACCTGTGGAGTCCTAGGACAAACTGCTTCTTGAACCTGTTATCCTCGGACTCCACTGGGGTAACAAGCCCTGACATCGCTTTGTAGTACAGGTCTCTCTGCTGTTCATCCGTGGTACTGAGGGAAATGTTCCAAGCATTGCTCCGAACATAACCCTCGCTCACAATCCACCCAAGCAAAGAGGCCACTTGAGGAGTGAGTTCCACAGGAATGCGGGTTGAAGAATTCCTGGCACTGGTGCTGAACTTCTCCGGGCCATCCGGGATGCGCTTGAAAGGTTGCTCCGCAAACAATCCAGGGCGACGGTCGATGCAGACCACATCACCTTCCGACAAGTCCTCCAGTTTCACCCACTCGGTCTTTCCAGCACGGAGACATAGGATCTTGTGTGGACCTGTGCCCTCAAGCTCATAGCCTTGGCTTGTCTCAATCTTGCGGGTAGCCCTGAAACCGTCGAAATAGATGTGGCTGGTCTTTTCCGGCCCTTTTTCCCCGTGGACAAGAAGCTCAAGGGGACTGTCCTCTTCATCGTCGAGTCCTTGTCCCAGTTCTCCGATGGGCAGGAACCCTGCCTCTGTTTGCACCAGGGTGTGGCCAACGACGCATTTCCCGCTACCTGCTCCAGCAGCGATAACTTTGCGACCTTCGGCCACCATTGCG
>CALEMP010000174.1 GCA_937910685.1 uncultured bacterium | reverse complement strand
CGAAGCCCGCAGGTATCCCCAGGCGGAGGCGCGCGCTTCGCATAATTCTCGCAGCTTGGGTGTGGCATGACCCCCTAGAACGACTCCACCTCATTTGAGAGCCAAGTCGCCCGAAACAGGGCGACAAGGACCTCAGAATGGCACGACGAAAACACACCCTCTCATCAGATCCCGAGAGAAACTCACGGATGCAGACGTGATGCTGGCGGACGGCCAGTCCATTGCGCAAATTGCGAAGTGCCTGGAAGTTTCCGAGCAAACCTCCTATCGCTGGCGTAATCAGTACGGCGGGATGAAGGGCCCTCAAGATGAAGCGTCTCTTCCGGCGGACATGCGTCGTTTTTCGGCGGCGCACCCACGCTACGGGTACCGGCGCATTCATGCTGCATGCAGGGTGGCGCATCAACCATAAGCGCGTGCAACGCCTTTGGCGCAGAGAAGGCATGAGGGTGCCTCGACGGTGCCCATGGGGCGTTCGCCCGGGCCGCAAACGCCGTCGCCTTGGCGATTCAAGCAACTCGTGCGTACTGCACAAGGCAAAGTCCAAGAACCATGTGTGGTCTTATGATTTTGTTTTCGACCGCACGGAAGATGGTCGGCAACGACAAATTTTGGCTCTGCCAATCTTGCTCGCGAGGGTAGAGTTCACTCGGGAAGATCTGTGCACGCATGTTGCCCATTCGATAACCGGGGCTGACTTAGTTGCGATCCTTGCTGGCGTCATGGAGAAGCGCGGTTGCCCCGAGAATATCAGATCCGACAATGGACCGGAGTTTGCCGCGCACGCTGTGCGCAACTGGCTGGCCTCTGTTGGCACCAAAACAATTTTTGTTGAGCCTGGGTCGCCCTCTAGAAAATGGGTACATCGAATCCTTTGGGCAGTCGCTTACGCGACGAGTTGCTCAACGGCGAGGTCTTTGCGAGCCTTGCCGAAGCTCGCACCAAAGTCGAGCGTTGGCGCACCGAGTACAATACCGTCCGGCCTCACAGTGGCCTTAAGATACAAGACCCCCCCCGCGGACTTTGCGGCGAGCTGTGCGCCCTTAGGGCTCCGCTCCGCTCCGTCTTCGGGCGCACAGCTCGAAGGCATCACCGGCGCTGAATGGCGCCTCCACCCCTAAAACCCTCCAAACTCTCAAATGAAGTGGACCCGTTTTCGGGGTCATGCCAGCCTGACGTGGAGGACGCTCCGAGCCACGAACGCAGGAGGCCCGAGAGTGGCGCCCATTTCATCGTCAAAACTCTTTGTGTTCACCCTTTTTCAGGGTGAATTCCTGGGATTCGAGGAGCGCTGCGTTCTTATCATACCAGTCGAGGCGGTAGGCGCCCGCCTCGAGGTAGCGCATGTCATATTCGTCGTCGTCCTCACGCATAAAGCCACCGGCGACAATCTCTTCTTCGCGCATGGATTCGGGACAGGCGGGTCGCCACCAATCTAGGTGGATGACTTCGAGCCGGATCGCTCGGCGGTTATCGGGGAAATCCCCGGCAATGGAAGCTGTAGGCACGATGATGCGCGCGGGGCCTCCCCCTGGGGTCGAGAAGTTGATCGGGACCAGGAGAATCCCATGGCGATCCTCGTAGAGCGCCACCGACAAGAGGGCTTTGCCCTCGAGGCGGCCTATCAACTGGAAGCTTCCGTTTGATACGGGTTGAACATGGCTGGAGGACCAGGAATCGTCAGCTGCATCAACGCTGGCCCATGAAACTTCCACAGGTTTGCCCCGGTGATCGACCACGCGGCAGCTCCAATCCGCGTGCACAATTTTGGATTGATGGATGTCCAATTCGGTCAACTCGCCGGGGAAGATCTCAATCTCGTATCCGTTCGGCACTCCTTCATAGCTGCAGCTGACCCAGCCTTTTCCTGGGGCGGCCCTCGGCACGTGGTACTCACTGCCCAAGCTCACGAGAGCCGCATATGTTCTTCCGGATGTGGTAACAGTGATATCAAGGCGCTTGACGGGCTTGCCATCTGGCCCAAAGACCCGGACTGTGAGGCTACCGCTGCGTTCGATATGGATGTCGCCCAGGTTGACTGCGGACAGGCCATCGAGAACGAATCTGGGGTAGTTCGCATCAACTCCAATGGGGGGCCTTACGGAGACGGAATAGCGCCCTTCCCCGAGGCCGGTCAGTTCGAAGAGGCCATTGGCGTCTGAACTCGTCTCCGCATGCTTGGTACCTCCGCCCCCGAGGGGACCGACACCACTTAGCCTAGGACTTCTTCTTTGCGGGCTCACGGGGATGGGCCTTGAAGAACTCCCAGATGAGTTGGGTGGTCTTTACGGATTTGGATCCGGGTTGGGGCCATCCATGGCCACCCTTTT
>CALEMP010000173.1 GCA_937910685.1 uncultured bacterium | reverse complement strand
CACAGCCGCTTTACTTGTGATTCTCACCGTGGTGGGAATCAATGTGCTTGAGGTCCTCGGGCTTGAAGTACGTGGCGCTGAAAGCCAGGGCGGTCTTGCGCAGGTTTTCCACGTGTGTTTTGTCCGTGGTCTGCTTGCACTTCATCGCTGCCTTGGTGATCTCATGCATGCTGACCAACTGGCCGATGTACTTCTCGCGACCACCGGGCATCTTGGCTTCCTTGATGCGCTGGGCCAACCAGTAGGACGCCACCGTGTCCTGGATGTTCTGGGCGTGCTGTTCCTTGGTCATGACCCAGCGAACCATCTGGTTCTTGCTGGGGCTTTCCTCCCCGTCCATGGTCTGCAGGGTCGTCATGGCCTTCTCAATGGTGGCGCAATCTTCCATCAGCATGTCGATGCGCATCTTGTCCCCGTAGATACCGCAAGGAACTTGGCAATGCCGAAGGGCAACGGGCTCCCTGAGGGCGTGGCTCCCGGCTTCGCTGGTGTAACTGGTGGGGAGAAAAGAAACGCAGAGGGCCACTGCGCCCAGGGTCAGAAGGGTCTTCATGGGAATCGGGATGTTGGGGGTGAATGAACTCAAAAAGAAGGGAAACCACACCCCTGCGCGAAGAGAGCGCAGAGGCTGGTGAATCTAGGCCGCCGAGCGTACACGCTCTCGGGCGGCGAGCACCAACTGGGGTGCGGTGCGGCGCAAGTTGCGGGCTAGGCCCAGCTTGCCCATGGTCCAAATGAACCACTTGGTGGGGTCGTACTGGTACCAGCGCACGGCGTTGCGATAGTCCGCGGGGAACTTGTGATGGAAGTTGTGATAGCCCTCGCCCCCAGTGATCAAGGCGGTGATCAGGGAATCCCGCGCGCTGATCGCCAAGGAATAGGTGCGCTTGCCCAACACATGGGCCACGGAGTTCACACACCAGGTGGCGTGCAACATGAGCGTCACCCTCAATCCGCCCGCCAGCAACATACCCCCCACAAAGTCTCCCCAGAGTCCCGCAATCAAAGCCGGCAGGATCCAACCCACAAGGATTGCGATGGTCCAATAGAAGCGCTTTTGCAAGCGGAAGCTCGTCAGCTCGCTCAAGTCCTTGACGCGCGTGTAGTCCACCTCTGGGCGGTCAGCTCGATTGTTCAAGATCCAGCCCATGTGCGCCCAGAAAAATCCGGCCTTGATGCTGTGGGGATCTTTTTGGCCATCCGTGTGGCTGTGGTGATCCCGATGATCCGCGCACCACTCCAAGGCCGAGGTCTGCATGGCTGCCGCGCCAAACAAAAGATAGAACCAGCGCAGGGGACGGGAGGTGTCATAGGCCCGATGGGAAAAGGACCGGTGATAACCCGCGGTGATGCCAACGCAGCACAACCCATACCAGATCACTCCCAGCAAAAGGGTGCCCCAGTGGAATTGCACAAAGCCCAGGTAAAAGGGCGCCGCCAAGGCGGCCAGATGCAAGAACCCGAGGCCAGCGATGTTGGCGTGGTTGCGGGTCAAGGGGCCCAGGGTGCTACTGGGAGTTGGTTCCTTGGGTGTGGTGCTCATGGACCCAGAATAACCCGTTGGACCCTGAGAATCGCCTCTTGAGTTGCTGAAAGAAGGAACACGGCAGGATAGGCA
>CALEMP010000172.1 GCA_937910685.1 uncultured bacterium | reverse complement strand
CCGTCGCAGCGCCCGTCGCAGCGCCCGCACGGACCATCGTAGTCAGCGGGTCCAACACGGGCACCATCGAGGTGCGGACCCCGTGCTACCACGGGGCCTTCGTCGCGGGGATCAAGTCCCTGCCCTACAAGGAGCGACGGTGGAACGGTAGCGTCTGGATCGTGGACGCCAAGCACACGGACAAAGTGAACGAGCTGGTCGATGCCAGCTTCGGAGCGTGAGCGTGAGAGTGGACGAGACAGAGATCCAGCCCCTGTGGACCAGGGGCCATCAGAGGCGGCTCACCTGGGTCGAAGGGTTCCTGGCTGCCCTGGACAACCCGGAAGCGGTCATCAGTTGCAACGGGGACGATGACCCCAGCCCGGAGAGCAAAGAGGAACTGCGACGGGACTTGATCCGGGAGCGTATTTTCCTCCTCGGTCAGTTCACAAGTCACCGGCTGGGAGTAGCCAGAGCATGAACCGCTTCCAAATCATACAAGCCGCCTGGGCCAACGCTGCCCAGCGGGCAGAGCGTACCGACTTCCACGTCACGTTTGAGAATGCAACGGGTCTCACCAAGGGCGAAGTGGAACGCCACTTCGCGGACTGGAACCAACTGCCCCATCAGACCACGGTGGACATTGCCGTGAAGTACGGCACCGAGGTCCATGTGGCTGGGTTCCAAGCTTACCTCGCGGAGGTGGCCGGAATCACACCGCCCATGGTCAATGGGCGGTCACTTCACCAACTCGCTGAGGACGCCAACGAAGCCCTGGCCTTCATCGCGGACAATGGGCGGGCGAGCAATGCCCTGGCAGATCAGGAAGTGGTCAAGGTCTGTCTACCGGAATCCACCTTGCACGAGGTGCCCTACCTGAGCATCGACGGCGGCAGCTTTCTGCTCGTGCCAACTGAAAGCAAAGTAGTCGGCACTCTACGAAGCGGGCCTGTCACTGTGACCCTGTGGGAGGTGCATGTCACAACGGGCGGGGCCAACGGCAGTGACCCTTTCGCAGATGTGGACGTCGAAATTCACAACACGCGGCGAGGCACCTTCGGTGAAGCAGTGCGGTACGTGGCTTCTCGATGGGCGGAAAACCGGGCGGGCAACATCCTGGAGGCTCTGGGGATGGCTCGTGACTTTGCGAGGCGGGACTGATGGTCACCACGGCGGAGTGCAAAGCACGACTGCAAGGTCTGACGGAAGCAGAGCTTGTCTTGAACAATGCCGATCTCTGGACTGCTAAGATTCAAGCGGGGCCATGGGTACGGCTGGCCAAGGTCAAAGCGCATGGCTTCACCCTGCGCTCTTTCGAATGTGGGGAATTGGGAGCGGTGATAGCTTCAGACCTGAAGGACGAGAACATCCTTCAGGTCTGGGTGATACCGTTTCCCGAAGACCCTCTCGACGGGGGTCTCCTCAAGAGGGATATGAATTGGAAGCCGCCCACTGCCCCGGAGGACTTCTACTTCTGTGTCAGCTTCGACGAGGAGGCAGAGCTTATCGCCACCTTCAGTCGCAAGGGCTACACCGATGCCTTCGGATGTCAGTACGACCAGTCAGAGCCCCTGCTGGCTGCATGGCTGGGTTGGGGCGAAGCAATGGAAGGGGTCTATGAGGTTCCCGAGGGTCAAACCCTTGAGGGGGCCGCGACCTACCTGAAGAGCAAGGGCTTCATCGAGAAGCTGGACTTGCCAGGTTACTAGGCTTCCGGGGTCGTTTCCACCGGCGGCTCGACGGGTGCAACGGGTGCAACCGGAGCAGCGACGGTACCTTCCTTCGGAGTGCCGTCGCTCTTGTTGTCGTTGATGTGCCGGAAGACCAGCTCCCACAAAGCAATCGCCTCAGCGGATGCGAAGAACCCATGCATGAGCGCCTGTTGGACCGGAACATCATTGGCCAGACCCAGGCCCAGGGTACCGGCAACACCTAGACCAGCGGTCACCCAGGGCACCGCGTTGCGCCCCACCTTCTTCGCCAGTCCAAACCGGTTGGCCAGGAAGACCACCAGGAACAACACCAACCCAGCCAGTAGCGACCAGTTGCTGTTCTGGACAGCCCAGATGGCAGTCTCGACAACTTCCACAGCCTCGGCATCCGATCCTGGTGGAACCACCGGAACAGGGACCACGGCACCCGCATCAGGAAGTACAACCACTCCTGCATCTGCGTCGACCACAACCTCCGGGGTTGCATCTGGCGAGGCATCCTGAGCCAACGTGACAAGGGGCACCAGCAAGAAACCGAAAACAAACAGCACACTAAGAAAGCGCTTCATAACAGATCCTCCAGTTTGAGACGCTGAGACAATTCAATAGGGTCGGCACCGTAAATCTTCGGTTGGCCGACCTGCTCAAGTTCTTCCATCAACCGCTGCCGTTGCTCATTGGTGAGCGATGGGTCACGCAGTTTTTGGCGAAGCTGGTCCTTGTAGCTTCTCTCTGCGTCAGAGCGAAGCTCTGGGTTCAAGGTCTTTCTAGTGATGAAGGGCATGGAGGATGTCAGGAGCCGCGTTCATCTTCAGGATAGACGGCCAGGACTACAGTTGCTGGGTCTGGTGTTTCCCTGTTGTGTGAGCGGAACATAGGTCGTCCAGGGATCAGGAAACGATCAGCTGCAGCGTAGCCTTCCCCATAGCCTGCAGGACTGATGATGCCATCTAGGGTGAGTCCCTCGTCCGTGAAGCTGCTATCCCCGAACTTTGCATTGGTGATGAGCACCATCTGAATCTCATCCCCATTGGACACCACCACTGGACCGTCTCCAGGCAATGCCTCCTCATAGAAGTTGCGCACTAGAAGGGCACGGCACACGAGTACCCCTCCCTTGAGGACGGGTTGTAGAGGTGCAGGGAAGGATTCAGACACCCAATCAATAGGTGCTCCGGGATTATCCCCACTCAGGACGTACACGGCACCACCGCCACGGTAAGCCCGGAACTTCTTGGTCCCGTTCACACTGGTGGTCCAGGCTACACCTGGGATAGCGCCGATGTGCCCGTCGCACATGGCAAACAGCTCACCGGGTGCTCCCAGGAATCGCTCGTATTCTTCACCCTGGTCCGTCATGGGCAGAATGGTTTGGATGGGCCGCAAACCGGAAGGGCTGGTTCGCATTGCGGAAGCATCATCATCCAGAGGATTTTCACCCAGGAAATCGGCATCCTGAGCAAGTGCGCCCAGGGGGAACCGCTCACTCATGCCGGTGAGCAACAGTTGACTGTCACCCCTACCGGCATTCATAGGACGGTCAACACCCCCAGCGAGGAATGCCTTGGTGATGGAAGCTCCGATGGGACGGTTGTTACTCGCCGCTGCAATCAGCAACACATGGTCCTGAACGGGTTGGGTAGCGTGTTGCACCTCAACCGACATGATGTTGCCTTCGGTCCCCACGGGAACCGCTTCAAGCACCACATCCGCATCCACCGCACGTGCCGTCACCGCCCTGGCTAGTCCCGCGTTGGCATTGATGGCGACAGCGAGGTTGGTGGCGATGATAGGCAGGTTTGCAACATCGACCCGGAACTCGGTGGCCGCTGGCGCTACAGCGACCGCTGTGAAGGTAGTGACCTCACCAGCCACGTCTTTGACGTGGACCTTCAACCCCGCCATGTTCGCCAGGAGTGTAAACTGAAGCCGGGCGGAAGCACGGCTATCATTGCTCTTCTGACCTTCGGTGAAGGTTCGGGTCTCCGTACGCCACATCGGCTGGGTGCTTGTCAGCGGTAGTCGCTGGTCCCCCTTGTCAGCCAGGTGTCCCACGTCACACAGGGTACCAGGGTACATCTTCCCGCCGATGTTGCCGGTACCCATGGTGCTGTAGAAGTCGAGGGACGCCAATACCTGAAACCCACGAGCGTTGACGGTTTGAGGGACGTAAGCCCCTGCGGTGTCATATTGCTGAATGGCGGTTCGCAGGTAGTTGTACTGCTGAATGGTAGGACGCCCATAACGGGCGTCGTAGTCGCCCTTGTCACGGCTCAGACCGGCACGGGTGCCGAAAGGGTCGCCCTGATACACGGTGCGATTGTACGCCGTGTATAGGTGTTCCCCGGCCCCTGCGGGACAGGGAAGGATCATGTGGACTGCTTCCAGGTCCAAGGCATCAGCGTCACTGTCATCACGCTTGACCCCGGCCCCGCTCACATTGCGACACAAGACCAGGTTGTTCCCATTGATCCAGTCCTTGGCAAACCCGAAGACCACGGCCTCTACGACGTATTCAAAATCCTGGAACACACTGAGTCCCGAATCGGGAGTGTTCATCTCATGCGTGGGGATGCGGGTCAGATCCAGGACATTGGTTGGGATAATGTACGTGTGATCCCCCGTTTCTTCCGTCAGATCTTCCGCTCCGTCCTTCAAGATGAAGAGAGTCTGCTTGGTTGCATCCTCGCGAAGAAGATTGACCGCTGAGTCTGTCTCCATCTCGTAGCGGTTGGTTTTGTAGGTCTTACCGCTTGCCGCCACGAAGTCAGCCCGCTCATAGACGCCCAACAACCGAGCGATGCCGAAATGCGGAGGCAGTTGGATTCCATGAAGACCACGACCCAGGTCGGAGGAGTTTACCGCAGCCAGTGCGTCCACTACTCTCTTTGCTTCAGGGGAAGTCGTGCCATCCAACTGGTCGGTGGTGGTCTTACGTGCAATGTAGCAAGGGTAGTTGTTTGCCTGAGCAACCAGGGTGCCGCTATCACCGTAGCTCAGGTTTGCATCGCCATCCGCTCCGTTAGGGGTGCGGAACAGCAGTGGTTTGACAAGAGGTCCACCACCGATAGTGACGGGCTCACCTCCGATGATGTTGAAGACCGTCTCACCGGGCACAATGCTATCACGAAACAGATGGTTGATGCCGGGAAGGAACCGGGCGGGGGCCTCCCCAGAAGCCATCTTGTAGTAGGGGATGTCCTGTCGCCCGAAACGGGGCATGTACTCACGAGGGACTGGGAAGCCCATCTTCTTCTGAGTGGTAGCCTCCGTTCCACTGTCACCCGTCCAAAGTGCGAGTGCATCCTTCGGAGTGGCATCAGGATAGGTGTAGGTGCTGCCAAGCAGGTTTTTGGTACCGGACAGGACTGCCGTGTAGTCCTGTGCCTGGAGGGTCATCTCCCGGTCCCGGAAGGGTCGGAAGACCACCGTCTTGCTACCACGATCTACAAGCAGTTCCGCCTCGCGGTCCTGCTCTGTGTGACCGACGATATTGCCTCCGTAGTTGGGGGCAATAGGAGCATGCCATCCCAAGGCAGGAAGTCGATTCCACAACTGAAGGTGTGTGGAAGGCCAGTAGATCTCGGAAGTGCCTTCTACCTCGGGGAAGGTTGGATCGAGGCTATGTGGGCTTTGCCGCAGGTAGGCCCCGGCAGTTTGAGTCACCGCCCCACGCTTGGCAAAGCGAAGAATCTGGTCGGGCACCCGGAACATGCCGCCGTGCCCGGAATGGTAGAGCAGGGTGAAGCTCACCAGGAGTCTTCCATTGAGGAAGGCTCGTCCAGCTCCTGTTGGGGTCGGAGGTGCATTGTCGTATGCGGCATCCTTGCCCAGAGTGGTCTCATTCCAGGGCAACCCTGCACCAACACCACCGATGTCGGTCAGGACAATGACGCAGTCGGCTTCTTCAGCTTCGAAGCTGCTAAGGTCTTCAGCGTTGTGATGCTGAGACCGGAACTCCAAAGCCACAGTCTGACTGTCACCAGATGTGTCATCGAAGTCGTCAAAGTCCACGGACAAGGGGACAACACGAATCTTGGTAGCCGAAGCCGCCGCTTGATTCGTGATATTGGTTGTTCCTAGCCCGACGACCTTGAAGCAGCCATTGTTGTCCTGACTCTTGGTGTCCCCCCACAGGACCACATAGACCTCAGACGAGTTCCCTGTACGGTCTCGTCCATTGTCCGTGAGCATCCCGAACATGGTGCGCTCACCACGAAGGACCGGATTGGCTACCAGTGCAGGATCTTCAACCCAGTCACCATCACCGTTGATGTAGGCGTAGCTGGGCTTGTCACTGATCTCAGCTTCAAAGTCGATGCCCGTGTCAATTTCGTAAACACCGTCCCCTAGCTTTACCAGGTTTGCCGCTGAACACGAGATGCTTGCCGTTTTGAGACTGGTGTGAAGAACACCGCCCAACATGATAAAGGGTCGTTCGAAGTTGTTGTTGCGCCAGGGGTACAAAGGCCCAGGGTGCAAGAGAGTTGCGACAGATGCACCGGGCGGGTGTGGCTCATGTGCCCGCTGATTCAGGAAGCGAAGAGTGACCGGGTGTTGATTCCCATTGTTGGGGTCCACAATGGGGTACCCCGTCTTCCACCACTCCTGGGGAGTGACGAACCTGACATTCTTGCTTGAGCTTGTGCTGCCTGGGAATGTCCCTCTTGCACCAAGATCCCCATCCTCACCACCAATGTGGAACCGCAACACTGAACCGTTGGTGAAGCCGTGATTGCCATCATTGCTGTCATCTTTGAGGTTCAGGAATCCTGCGGGGTGGAAATCGGGACCGACATCCCAGGAGCTTGCCGTATCGAACTGTGTGGACGTGTAGTTGAGTCCGTTGAGGACTGCGGGGTCGTTGTCCAGGAGGATCGTCACATCAGGTTGAATCACTGCTGCGTCGGACCAGACGGTGCGGATACCATCAGGTCCGTCAATCAGGTTCACGTCGTTGGGGGGTACACCCAACGCTGCTGCGTCGTTGTGCATATAGGAGACGTTGTGGACAACCACACCCTCGGAGTCTCCCTTGAAGGCACGCTTCCAACTGGTCCTCAAACGACCACGAGCGAGGACCGCAACACTGTGGGTCAGCAGACGTTGATAGTCCCAGTCGCCAGGGTTGACCCCCCGTCGAAGGTCGAGCAAGTCCCCAGCGTAGACCTCATCAGAGTACAACCCAGCCGGATTGCTCGTATAGATCGTGATCCGGGCTCCCTCGGCATGTCCAATGGGAGCTGTGCCCAATCGTCCTCGCCCGCTAGGCGTAACCGGATTCGTGGCAGCATTGTATTTGGGGATGGTAACGGTCCCCCCAACCAGATCGATGGCACTGATTCCGATGATCTCTCCGTCGATGACCATGAAGAGGCTTGATAGGACGTGCTCTGTGTCGTCAAGTCCGCAACCTACCAGATCATTGACCAGGAGCACCTTAGCCGAGGCAATCCCCTCTGTAGGTGTCAGGTCTTCGCCCAGTGTGGCAGCAAGGAGCACCTTGGCCCCGTCCATCGGTGTGCTGAGAATCTTGCTACCGGGTGTGCGGTTCTTCCCTGCGTTCTGGTTCCCGTCGTTTCCAATTGCCTGGTAGACGTTGGACGCCCTGCGGAAGATGGCACAGACCGGGACCGCGTAAACGTAGCCGTCCACAGTTCCCAGGTCGTCGATGCTCTCCTGGTCCCCATCCCCTGCACGCCAGAGTGAGGGATCTCCCAACTCAACCCGCATATTGGTGAATGGGTAGCCCGCCAGGGGGGCAGCTGCCGTGCCCTGGCCAAGGACATTGGGGTCACCCAGCCCTTCAGGGTGGGCTTCCAGGTTCACCCCTGCGCCCAAAGAAACCCCACCACCGAAGACACGGAGTCGATACTGCACCTGGAGACGTTTGGTAGTCTCCATGCCCACGGCGGGATCTTCAATATCATCAGTGAGATTGGTCCCGCCGTATTGCACGTTGCCATAGCGATAGACCTTGTCCTTGGCGGGCTTGTTCACCGTCGACGGATTGGGCTCCACCGTCGACTGCCAGGCCTCCAGGAAAATCAGGTCAATTCGGCTATCCGTCTCCGGGGGAGGATTGAGCTTGATGACGTTGCTGAGGTCACCCTCAGTCGTGTAGCTCCCCGCAACCGGGACGACCCAACCGTTGATGTTGGCCCAGATGAAGGGCTGCTTCTCATCAGCATCAGGTGAGCCAACGTCCTTCTCCAGTGTGCCCTTGAGAGTGCGCTCACGTCCAAGGACAAAACGGTTTGCCCAATCCTTGTGGAAGAGGAAGTCCTGATCTGCACGGGTAGGGTCCAGGAAGAACCCACTCGGCATGATCGCTTTGACCAGTCGTTGGAAACGATCCCAATCGACCTGAGCCATTAGATTCAATTCAGAATCCAATGGTGGCTTGCCAGCCGCCCAGATGACTGCGCCGAACTGCCGCTCAATGGCGGTCAGGGTGCGAGAAACGCCAGTGCCAAAGTCTAGTGCTTGTACCATGGTCTACTCCGTACCCTCCTTAAAAGAGCACCGCGAAGGATGCCAGGTAGCGCTTGGACAAGCTGTCATTGCGGAAGGCCACCATGATTGAATCCGTTGGGTCGCAAGCTACGAGCGGGGCCATCCAGAATGCCCTACACCAGGTTGCGCCTCCATTGGTCGAGATATAGGCCGAAAACCCGTCGGGTTCCGGGTCGATTTCCTGCATCGTACGCAGTGCCGGGCTGTTTGTGTTTGCCACAGCACCCAGGTCATGCCCGGAGATGTCGTGTGAAACGGTGAAGTTCAGGAGCTTCCAATAGAGCATGAACTCCTTGGCACCGGCTTCCTCACCATCACAGTCCAGGGTGTAGGGTCCAATGTCGATGACCTTGCTCACGATGAACCCAGGTCGCGCTGGACTCACCCCCTCATTCTTCGGCAACAAAGCGGTGTGGGAAGGCATCTGCCCGAAGTCCGGTGGCCCTTGCCCCCTACCCGATTGGTAACGGGCCTTGAAGGTCACAGGATTGGCAGGGTCACTGACGTCGTTGAACACCCCGTCCCAATCCAACTCGTCCACATGGTCGTGGGTAAGGAGCGGATTGAAGTAGAGGTTCTCATACTGAGGGCAGGATGCCAGCAAGCGGGCGAACCCCTTACTGGTAATGTCCTGTCCGTCCACGTTCCCGGCATTGAGAAGGTAGTCGTTGGAATCTACCGGGAACTCCACGTCCAGTGGCATGGAGACCGTGAACTTGCCGTTGACGACCACTGAGCCATTCGGGGTGGCCTGCACCTGAATGATTTCCGGGGCACCCGCCAGGTAGCTCTTGAGGTCTACAAGTACTCGCATGGGTTAGGTGTCCTTGTTGTGGGTTCTTGCCAGGGTCTCAGTGGGATCCGCTGGGGGTGCCCCACCGAACCACCCGATTCCGCCGCCGTGCAGTCGGTTTCCAAGGAAACAACCCCCCGTTGCATCCGGGTCACCGGCTCCAGTGACCTCCCCGAAATGGTTGTTCATGATCCGGTAGCCCGTACAAGAAGCCGCCATGATAATGTCCATGTAGGCGAGATTCTCGTCCCGGATCACGTTGTCGTAGACCTGCTGACCCGACCCCTCAAGAGTCAGGTTACCGCAGATACGATTGCCCACGATATGACAGTCTTCTGGAGTCTCATCGAGCGTGACACCCCCTATCACATGGTTGCCCGAAAAGAGCACCCCAGGCACCTTCAGCGTGACCAGATTCAGGAAACGATTCTGAGAGATGGTGCATCTCTTCTCGACCTTGATGAGAGGTGCACTCAGGGTCAATCCAACCAGGGTGTTGCCAACCAGTGTCAGGGAAGGTGGAACCTCACCCTTGCGCCAAACCAAATTGCCAGGGTCATCCCATCCAGTGTAGATGTTGTTTTGAACCCCTACACTGAAGGCATGGTTGCCTGTCATGTTGACTTCATTAGCGGCAAAGAGGAGGACATACCCGGTCAGGTCGGCTACTTGTCCGAAGTGGTTCCCTGTGATGGTCAGGACATCACCGCCGAAAAGGGCCAAACCACGGACGATGTTCCCTGAAATGACCCCCCGTGTAGCCCAGACATAGAGGCTACAGTGGACACCCATCAGCATCTCCGCTTGAAGTGCCCCCGTGAGGTCGGAATCCCCGACCTTGTTGTCGGTGACAATAGCGTTATCAATCCCCTCCACGCCCGTCACCAGCTGGTAGGTCATCAAGTCTTGTTCGGTGAAGTCAGTCGGGGTGCCAATCTGCATGCCGTAGAGGCAGGTGTTGTGACTGACCCTGATGGAGTCGCCCCAGACAAAAATCCCAAGATTGACATCGATATCCGTGTTACTCATGGGGAGCTTGAAGATGCGATTGGTGATTTGTCCAAGTACGATATTGTCGGTCACCTGGGTGTAGCTGGACTCAACCACAAGCCCGCCCGTGATTGTGTTGCCACTAACCACGTTCGCAGTCTTCATTGTTGCTATTGGAGACCCTGGGTCATTGCCGTACTCAACAGGCAACCCGATGTCGTAACCGACGGAGATGTTTGACCACAGGGTCAGTGACTCCTTGAAAGTGTTGCCTTTGAAGGTGCAGCCATCAGTCAGGGTGTTCCAGGAAGTCCCGAAAGTGTTCCCTACAATCAAACAGGACGTGATGACCCCGGTGACTTCCAAAGTGTCCTCATAGCCGAACTCGTTGTTGGCTATGTGCAGGTTGGTGCATTTGGCAACAGGCAGACTCAAGAGCCCAGCCAGGTTGTTGCTGATGCGACTGTTGTCCTGGACCGTAAGAACCCCGGACACTGCCGTAGTGATGTTGTTGCCCGTGACCGTGGCATAGGTCTCAGTGGTGATGCCACCCTGACTCACAGCACCCCCGGATAGAATCACCGAGGCACGGTTATTGACCACCGTGGCATGAGGAGCGGTGACCCAGATGAGCTGGGCATCCTCCTCGATGCTCACCGGGAAACCCAGTTGGTTGTTCGCAATCAGCGCCCGCTCAATGTCCACCTTCACGAGGAAGCGTGGGGAGGCCGCCTCGGTATGGCAGCTATGGATGCTGTTGCTCTCTACCTGACAACCCACCGGGGAAGCACC
The DNA here is from genome assembly GCA_937910685.1 of uncultured bacterium. Lineage (GTDB taxonomy): Bacteria > Planctomycetota > UBA1135 > UBA1135. The sequence goes on along the minus strand of CALEMP010000172.1, from coordinate 63,691 downwards.
AGCGGGTGCTTCCAACAGAATCGCCTCAAAGAGTGTGCCCTGAATAGTGTTGTTGGAGACCTGGAAATTGTAGCCCTTCAGTTTCACTCCACGGGCAAAGCTTGTGAGGTAGTTGCCCTTGACCTGGGAGTGGATTGTAGATCCATTGCAATCTACTGCTGCATACGTGGAGGGGCTTCCGGTTGCCGTGAACAGATTGTCTTCAAACACCAACCCCTGTGCGTGTGCATCGGTGTTCATGTAGAGGACGGAGTCCACTACATTGCCTGAGCAATGCCGAATGACCACCCCACTCCAGACGGACGTCCCAGTTGGGTCGCACTTCATGAAGCAGGCAGGGGTGTAGGTGTCCCCATAGAGCAGGCAATCCTCTATCACGAGGTTTGCACCGGTTGGGTTGAGGCCCCGGAACACCCCATGATTGAGGTCCACTCCTGGGTCACTCCCCGTATAGAGGAAGCTCAGGTTGCGGAAAGTAAGATTGGACATCCCGCCAATCTCAAACAGAAACTCCTCACCTCCCCAGGTGATGCTGGAGTCTGTCTTCCGAAGACCTGCGCCCTCGATGATCAAACCGGCAGCACGTACCGTGATGGGTAGGTCCGTCTCTACCGTAGGCCCCACAACACGGATGATAACCTGAGCGCCCCCTACTGAGAGCCCCCCATAAGGAGCGGAAAGCTCATTGACGTACTTGACCGCATCACCCAGGTTGCTGAAGTGCGGTCCCCGTTGATTCTCAACCAGTGGGATAGTAGCAGGACTCGAGATGTCACCGACTGTGATGACTTCGCGTCGGTCGATGCGGTTGAGCATCCACCGTAGGTCAACCACGGTTGTGTGGTTGGTCCCATTCGAGGCTGCCCGTGCCAGAAGAATATCGTAGGCTCCAGGCAATGGGAGCTTGGGGGACACCTTGATCTCAGGACAGGTGTTGTCCGCAATCGCCGTGGTCCCATCCACGTAGTAGTAAAAGTTGAGTATGGGGGCACTCGGAGCGGCAAAGGTGGTTTGTGGGACCAGGTAGTGTCGTCCCTTGATGTGGACGTTCACCGCTTCGAATTGAAGCGAGGGTGTTCCTGACCCCGAAGCAGCACCACCGGACAGCACCCAGGCTGACAAAGCCGAATCAAGCAGGGTAGTGTGCTCACTGACACGAGAGTCTTTGACTCGTATACGAATCATGCCCCTGTCAGGGACAACCTCAGCCTCCTCAAAGGCCAGGGTGGTGGTTCGTGCCGCCTGTCCATACGTGACATCGTCACGGAAAGCCGTCCCAACCCTGGCCTCATCATCGGAAGGAGTCACAACCGCACGCCGAAGAACCGCCACGGCTCCATCGACTACAACACTGGCTCCAACAACCCCACCACCGTAGGTCCCTTTCAGAACGGTGACCAGGTTCCCACCCGAGACCCCTGAATAAACCTCAGTGTATCCGAACACCGAAGCGTCCTCACCGCTTGCCAGTGTGAACATCGGAATGCCCGATGAAGGATCACCACCCACTAGAAGTTGAACGAAACCTTGAGGAGGCAATTCTTCGGAGCCCAACAACTCATTCAGATAAATGAGACTGGCTTGTGGCCCGGAAACGATGGTCTCAAAATCAGACAGCTTCCAGAAACGCCGGTGGCCATAAACGTCGGCCACCTCAGACCCGCTCTGGTCCCCACAGACCAGAGCGTTCTCCTGATCTAGATCCTGACTGTCCCCCATGATCCGCAAGCCCGCACCAGACTGGTTCGGCTCACGGGAGTAGGGGACACAGGCCGCAAAGAGGACAATACCTCCGTTCACGTTGCCGTCGACCCCGACGTGACCAGAGGTCGCCGTTGTGATGTCTGGACAGACGTCACAACGGTCCCCTGCACTATTGGGACGGGGAGCGTGTGACAGCGTGACTACACCAGCGGAGTAATCGACATCGATCCATTGGGATTCCTTGACCTGGGAGTCGAGAATCACCTCACGCGACGTGATTGGGTGATCCCAATCGGGGGAGAGGATCGTACCTCCTGTATCCCACTTCGCGGGATACAGGACCATGCGGAAGCCCAGATCGAGCAGGCTACCTGGATTCGCGTTCTTTCCAACTGCCCCGCCTGCACTGGAGGACGTGTCGAAAATCGAACGGTCGGGCTTTCCACCCACCGCACCCAAAGCCCCAGCCCCAATTTTGGTAGTACGTCGGGTCTGATCCGGGTCAATCAGATTGGTGAGCCGGGTGGCGTCCAACTGCTCCGTGAGGATGGCACCCGTACTCCAGAGAGAGTGAACGGGAGGATAGACGTGCCACTTGAGGTGAATCTTGTCGTTGACCCCAGGAGAGTCCAGCTCCCAGCAGCGCCCATCTCCAAAGAAAGGGATGCCCTTGTCAGGATCCCACTCGGGCATTCTTCGGACTTCACAGTAGTCGTCATCAGCTACTGCAATAACCTCGTACCAACCCAGGAGAGTTTCCGGGTCAGGTCGGTTCTCAAAGGCGGCAGGGCCGACCTCAGTCAGTTGTGCATCCCCCCGGATATCGACCGAGTGAAGATGGATGACCGACCCAATATCGGCGGTCACCATTCCGGTGACGTTGGTGAACCTCATCCGACCAGACTTCGGAAGGTTGTAGCTACCGTCGCCCGACTGTTGAACTTGACCGATGGCAGTCTTGACAGGCTTGCCCGTGGGAAGGAGCGGTGCCTCTTCCCAATCATCAGCAGAGCCAAGCGTGCCCGGATTCAAGGTGCCGTCGAACCCATTGAAGGGGTCAAAGACACCCGTCACGTCCCAGGATCGCTTCAAGGGGCGTACGTCGTCCCACAACGCCCTGGAAGGCGGGACAACAACGAAAGCCTGCTCACGCCCCAACGCTGGCCCACTGTTGGGCAAGGCTACCAACCGGGTAGCTACCGGACGAATGAAGGTGACCGCTCGGATGGCGGAAGTCCCACCACCGACCGGGGTGAAGAACCCGGTGATCTTCTTGTTGCTGTCCAACGAGATCGTGACGTTGTCGACATCGATGTCGACAACCCGGAAGATCTCAAATTTGGCCTGCTCAGAAACGGCGGACAGGGCTTTGTACTCTGCACCGCCAAGGACCGCACCCGGCATGCAACCATCACCCAGACCATAGCCCAGGGGATTACCCCCAGCTTGAGAGATGACGATGTAAAGGTTGTCGGGGGTGGCCGTTGGTGTCAGCCGATCTCCATAGATATCGATGAGCTGTGTGAAGGGGGGAGGGGTGTTGACCCCTGCATCTGAGAAGATGCTGTCTGCTGTGACCAGTTGAAGCTGGTCTGGGACACCTACATCGCCGTCAATGAACTCCCAGAAGTGGGATAGCTTCTGACTCTTGAGTGTTGGACCGACAATCTCAAAGGAGATGGGATGTCCCATCAACGAGGGGCCTTTCACGCCCTGACGGTTTGTTCCGAAGTCGAAGGGCCGGAAGTTGATTTCCGGCATGCCGGGCTGACCTAGCTGGCTGCTGGTTTGCCTACTGAGTGCCGGGGTGAGGGTTTCATTGTCGTCGACAACCTGGTCGCCTTGTGAGTAGGAGGATGCCCAGGAACCGGCAAACTGAGCAAGGGGAGAGGCTGATTGAAGGGATCGATCCCCCTTCACCGAAGCGAAGCGCGAGAACGGCTCCTGCCATGGTGAGCGAACCGCTCCAGTCAGAGCTTTGTTGTCGTTGTCAGCCATTCAGAATCATCTCCTGTCCCCTGTCAGGTATAGCCACGTCACCGGCTAGGGCTCTTGAACTCGTGCATCTGTCGGGTGGACAATGCGGATACCAACCAGTCCCCGAATGGTATCCGAAGACCATCCAGGCTCACTGGGTTTATCGAAGTCGGTACCATCCCATTGTTGTTCCAGGTTGTAACCAGTGGCCCCGGTACCCATCGTCACTTGTACCAACACGGGTTGCTCATTCAGAGTCGCACCTGAAACTCCGTCGTCCGTGGTGTAGTCGAGTGAAGCAGCTGCTGGAATCGCAAAGGTGGTGGCGGCAGGCCCCAGGTGAACTCCCACGTAACACCCAACCAGACCCGTTACCGGATCAATGAAGTTGTAGGTGTCAGACCCCAGGAGCAAGCAGCCAGCGCCATCCTGTGCAACATCCTGCTTGCTGGGGCCATCCCCGTCCTGGCGTCCTGCGTCCATCCAGTTGGTCAGTCCAGGTACCTTCACACCGATAGACAACCCATCAGAGGCAAGAAGGCCGGGACCGGGAGCGGCGTACCCAAAGTCCTCAAGGGTGATGCCATCAAAGCGAAGAACAAGGATTCGTTGACCTGCCGCCAGGGGCACCCTTACAAGATCCGTGGAGTGAGTGAACCCTGCATCGAAGGTTCGAACCCATTTCCGAACACCGGTCAGTACGCTGTAATCAGGTTGCGGGACTGCGCTCATACGATGTGACTTGGCGGGAAACGCCGTGTCTGTGAAACGGTGCTGCGGGTAAAGAAGCATCCCGCTAGAAGGGTACGGAACGGCGACCCCATCTGAGAGTGGAGGATTGCGGAAAGGGAGTCCCGCAACCTGCAACTCCGCAGAAGGTAGATCGGTCTCATTCAACCCCTCATGCAACCAGGAAACAGCTTCCCAAAGAGTGCTGTGCGTCGCCCCGGCACGAACCGGGATGTGAATTGGCCCACCAGCCCAGAGGCCGAGTCCTGGGCCTTCCAGAGCTTGTTCAGCCCCTGCTCCGAATGCCACGTCCAGACCTGCCGCGTCCAGGACTACAGACCAGCGATAAGCCTCATCCAGGAACCGCTCTTGGGTATCCGCGTATTCGTGGAAGATGCGGCCATAAGGGAGGTTGACACCAGGAGAAGCGAAGTCCTTGAGGTTACCATAGGTCGAGTTCTCCCAGCTGCCACTGTAAAGCAGAATGGGTGCATCCCCGGTAGCCTTGTCCAACGTGAACCCATGTCCATCCGTCGCACCGTAGGGCATGATTGAAGTCGTCCAATCTGCATGCCCCAGAGGTCGCCTGACATACAACTGCACGTTGGTGTCGCGGACAAAGGATGGGTTGGTGAGGTCACCTAGCAGAGTCACATCATTGCCCAACTCCCCAAAGAAGGCGATCCGGGTATCAAAGGGTCCAACTGAGTCCGTTGGAAAGACACCGGCTCCGGTCACGTCAAGATGGGTGTATGGGATCTCAATGCGGTGTTTCTTGAGCCATTGGGTGTCCGTGATCCCCACGCCAGGGACACCCAACACCGTGCTCAGGTTCGGGATATCCTCATAGCTGAAGGGGGCCATGCCCAGAAACACTGGGCATGGCGAGGACAGGACCGCAGGTGCAACCCCTGCGGTGAGAGGATCATCTACCGTGCGAAATCCTGCTTTCCAGAAACCTGCTGCCAGCTCCCCTTTCAATTCGACGATCTTGAAGGATGCTTGATAGTTTGCCAGGAAGCTCGTGTCCGGTGTGAAGTAAGCTACACCAGACACGTAAATCACACCCTGAAGGACATCACTAGCAAGGGTTGACCAGTTCCAGACCGATGAGGTCAGAACTGGTTCCTCAAGCCCATCTGGGTCCATCAGGATAGTAGACCGGAGGTTGTGATAGGAGTCCGCCGTGTACCCGTAGCCAGGTGCTGGACCCCTGGGAGCAGGTACGGTATTGAGCACCTCCTCGTTGACGACGTTGCTGTCGTCTTCAATCTCTGTCGGCATGACCAGAGAGGCACCGTAGATCTCGTACCCATCCGTGGCATCCCATGGGAAGATCCCATCACGCACACAGACTTCGAAGTCTACCTCTCGCTTGAAGTGCATGAGGAGGTAGCTACCGACCTCTTCACGGAAGTCCTGGTCCGCTCGGGAGGGGAGGAGGAAGGTGTGCCGAAAACGGGCCACCTGCCACATCCAATAGTCCTCAGAGAAGGCAGGGGCGTAGTTCCCTGCGTTCACCAAGCGACCATCTGTTGCGATGACGGAGGCATCTCCAGAGGTTGGCGAGGCATAGGGCTGTGCCACATCGAAGAACCGGAAGGTCTCACGAGAACTAGAAACATCAACACCGTGAGGCGTCCATTTCAAACCCGCCCGTGTGTAATCCTTGAGAACCGGGAGCCTGTAACGGAGGAAGTTGGAGGCAAGGATCAGTGAGTCGCCAACAATAGGTTGTGACCGACTGCCGTTCTGAGTGGTAGGCTCCTCACCAGCATTGTAGGCATCAATTGTCCCACCCAGGATTGGGATGCCCCAATCTACTGCCGTCATGCCCGCCGTAGGGTCGGTCCCCAATCTTACCTGACCCGCAGCTGGTCTCGCCGCAACCTGGTCTCGTTGCCAGCCTGGGTTCCCATCATCATCCAGGTCATCAAAAGGGGCCTTCAAGACCACCGTGATAGCCTGATTGTTCGTGCCCTTATGGATCTCGGCAAGGTCGTATTGACCGGAAGCTCGTCCGGGGAAAGCGAAGGGATCGTATTTGCCACTGGCGTTCACGCCCACGGCAAAGATGCCCCCCACCTCACCATCGCACGAGAGTACATCACAAGGGTCTGTGGCCGAGGCACACCCGGACCCTACGATGCCCTGACCCAACAAGACTGCTGCCACCACACGACCAGTCAGACCTTGAGCAGCGCCCACAGGCTCAGGAGTGATGAGTGGTTGAGCCAGAAACTCGTCGATCATTTGTCCCGGTGTCGTCACCGGGAAATGAAGCAAAGCAAGAACACCACGATCCGCAGGGAACACCATACCGGACAGAGAGACTGCTTGCCGCACGTTACGGTTGCCTATGGTGGCATCCGCATTGGGAGGTCGGCGCATGATGCGGGTGGTCCGCATCACTTCATGGGGAGCCGCCGCAGGATTGTCACCCTCACGAGAGAAGGCACCGGCATAGGCCAACCCCGGCCCGGAACCCAACAACGTGGCCTCATCCAAACCACTGTTCCACAAAAGGTCCGTGGTCGGGTCAGCCCCTTGAGGAGTGTTCACCACTGCGCTGTTCGCAGGGCTAGGGTACTCCAGGTAGTAGGGGAAGATCTCCTGCGGGGAGTTGGCGTTGTCCGAGATTGTTGTATCCCGTTCGAAGATCGAGGAGTCGTTGAGCTTCAGGGAACCCCAGTCCACCACTCCACCAAGGATGCCTTGATAGGAACGGTGAACCGGGGTTCCCAAAACGTAAGGCTTCTCAGGGACCGCCGCTGTCAACTCGTCCAGTGCCCCTTCAACGTGCTTCGCATAGAGGATGCCAGGAGCGGGATCTACCAGGATCGATGAGGCAGCATGTGCTCCTGGGGAGCGCACATGATTGGCGACAGCTTGAAGAGCAATGCCATCTTGTAGATCAGAGGGGTGGGTGGAGTTTTCCTGACCGATATTCGGTGCAGCGCCTACCATCCCAGCGCCAGTCAGCTTGACGTTATCACCCCTGGTCGGGATGGGGGAGCCACCGCCAGTCAAGACGCTGTCAGTTTTCTTCGGCATTAGCGATCCCCCACTACCAGCAGCAGGTTCTTGGTCCGATAAACCCCTACCGAAGTATCAGACTGGTCTGGTTCAAAGAAGACATTGTTCTGTGTATCGAGTTTCGCGTATCGACTCATGACAACCAGCAGCAACTCGCCTTTGCGGAAGAGCAACCCACCCTCCTGTCCGGGCACGTCTTCCACAGCGCGGGCCATGAAGGGCACAAATGCCTTGTGCCGTGTAGCCCCCGTCAGAGGTTGAGCAAGTACGGTTGGGCGGTAGGTGGTGTCGTCCGCAAAGGGATAGAACACCCGAAAGTCAGCGTCCTTCTTCGGCCTGTTGGCCAACACCGGGGAGCCTAGGGTGAGCAGCTGGCTCATGTCCTGGGGCAGGAACGTGTGCAAGGCAAGGAGACCCGTGTTGGCTTCGAAGTCAGCTACCGAAGTCTGCGCCGTCGCCATGAGCTTCCACTCAGCGGTGGTGCCATCCACATCGTTGATCGGGATTTGATCGAGCGGGGCTGAATAAGGTGCAGTGGGGTCACAGCTGCCCATGCCCACCTGACCCGTCCACACATGGTCGGATACCAACAAGGGCTCAATCCTCAAGGTCTGAGGGACCGTTCCATCCCCAGCCGTGTCTAGGTTGCCCTCTTTAACCCCCGCCGTCTGAGGGGCATTGGTGCGGAAATAAACCCCTACCTGATACCCGCCACCATCCACCCCGGAATTCGGGATCGGGTCTTGGGCGAAGTACTCAATGTTGCAGAGGCACTGCTTGTGAGCTAGGGGAGTCCCATCCTCCAGGGTGACCTTGCGTGAGGAGGAACCGAACTCACTCGTGGTGGTGTTGATGGTCCTTGCTACCGCAACACCACCAGAGAGGTCTTCCACAACCGTACCCCCAGCCCAGGGACCAGAACCGGAGTCGAAGACCCGACGTGGGAAATACAACTCCTTGGTGTCCCGACTGACGAGGGTGTCCACAATGGCAGTGGCAACCGGGGCAGCTCTATTGTCCGTGGCATTTGCCACATACTCCAGTTGCACCTCACGGAAACCCTCACGGAAACGCGGAGCTAACAGACCCTCATAGTCCTGGGGCCGTTGAGTGTCCGCCGTCTGCATGACCGGGCCAGGACCAAGCAACGTCTCCGTGAACCCATCCCAATAGACCGGGTCTGGTGTGACCTCAAGGTCCGGGGTGTCAGTCAGACCTACGCCCACCGGATAGGTGATCTCAAACTCCACAAAGATACGTCGGGCGGAACCCGCATGGACAGCCAGAGCAGCGTCAGTGTAGCCCACTGCATCATAGTCCGCTTGGGTGTCAACCCCGCCGTTCATCTGGGTGACATTGCCATCCAGTTCCAACTCCATCCTAGGGGTACCCAAACCCTTGATGACACGGAACCTGACGACTTGGTTGACCCCAGCAGCCTCGTTGGATTTGCCGTCGTCATGCCAGGCTTCAAGCACGTCTGTCACGACAATCTCTGGGGGAGCAAAGTCGGTTACCGAATTGTCACCGGGACCGCTGGGCTGAACACCCCCGCCTGTAGCTCCATGAAAGAAACCGCCCAGGAGCATCGCGTTGAGTTCTTCAAGGTCGAGGACCAGTGTGTCCCCCTCGTACCACCCATCCGGGTCAGCCGGTGTTCCCGGAGTTGCGGGGTCATCCTGCTTGACCACGTACTTGCCGACATTCGCTGTTCCTGGAGCATACACCCGTTGTGGGTCAACCCCGCCAGGATCGGTTTGACGGTCACCCGGATAGAACGCGATACACACCCGTTCCACCACCGGCTGGTCTGCAAACCGCCGACAGAAGTGGTCAAAGTTGCGAATCAGTTCGCCCCATGTGGTGTCCCCGGCAAAACCACCTCCACCACCATCATCTGCATGTCGCCCAATCTCATTGCAGATGAGTGGACGGGTGGATTGGTCGCCTGACCCATTCCCCAACGTCTGCTTGCTCGCCGTGTCGATAGCCCACGTACGCATGCTGCCATCGAGCAAACTCTGCATCTGAAATTGCAATTGGGAGGCGAGGTCCACACCAGGGAACACTACATGCCGTCGGGCGTCCCACAGGTGGTCCTGAAGAATCACATCGCAGAAATGACCATCCGGGCGGTCGCTGGTGTCCGCAGGTACGGTACCCGTTGGGCCAACATAGAGGTCATGCTCATAGGTAGGTGCCCCGTTGGTGTTATTGGCAGGATCCCAACCCTTGAAGCCTCCTGCAGCGTCGCTGACGTTGTTGTGGCGGAACACGAAGCAAAGCGGGATGGCATAAACAAAGCCATCCAACGTCCCCAGCTCCTGTGCTGCAAGCTTGCTCCCATCCCCAGAGATCCAGAGGCCATTGTCAATATGCCCGAAGGCTACAGCGGAGGACTTGCCCCAAACCTTTGCACCGTCCGCTGGCACAAAGGGGTAGTCGGCACTGTCACCGTTTGCTGTATTGACCTGGGCGTCCCGTCCCCCCTGTGCATGTATCGTGGGGTCACCGCCGCTTGGGCTTGAGAACCCATCGGGGTGCTTCTTGAAGCTGACCGCTTCTTCGGTGCCGGTGACCCGGATGCGATATTGGACCTGCACACGCTGCGTAGTTTCCGTGTCGATGATGGAGTCCGTCATCTCATCGTCCAACCACACGTCAGCGGGACTCTGCACATTACCATGCCGGAAGAGCTTATCCTGGGCGTCAGCGGGCTTGTAAGGCCGGTCGGCACCTAGCACGAGGGTTGCACCACTCGCAGCGAGGTTGGCCCCTGCAACCGCCAGCAGGATAGCGTTGCCCGCTGCCCCTGGTGTTGCCGCCCTGATGGTGACCAGACCAGCTGTAGCCTGAGCAGTCACAACTCCGAAATTCGTGTCGTTGGCTGGGTTGTTGAGTGCTGAGGCAATGTTGGTTGCCGAAACTGCAGGGTCAACATCCACAAGGAACTCATCCACACCTGGAGCCGCCGCCACCCCAGTCAATGGGTTGCCATTGATTGAAACGGTGTCACCGACTTCCGTGCCACCTGTGTCAATGGTAACCGTGCCGGAAGCCTTCACAGAAGGTGCAACCAGTGCTTTCCAGACTTCCAGGAACACGAAGTCGGCTCGCTTCACCGTGAGGTTGGTGCCGTCGTAGATTTGTGCAGGATTCAGGATGACCAGGTTCTGACCTGGCTCACTGACGTTGGTGTACTCCACCACCACCGGCATACCAGCAACCACCGCCTCGATCTTCGGTAGCAGGAAGGAATCAATGAGTGTGCGGTCACCGAGGATATGATCCCCATCACGGAGACCACCATTCATCACGTCCGTCTGGTCACTCTCATCAAGCCAAACCCCCGGCGCAGTCTCGACCGTGAAGTCGGTATAACTGTCGAAGTTGGTTCGACCCCGCAACCATCCCGAGGGTGTCTTCCATCGCTGGAGCAGATAGTCGGCGTACCGCTCAATCTCACCTCGGAAGTTCAGCTCACTGTCGAGAACTGCCTTCCCGGACTCGTGGGTGATGCCGAAGAAGGAGCGTTCCCCTGTGGCCAGGTTTCTGGACACCGTGTTGGGTACTTGCTTCTCAACCTGAGTAGGAGCTTGATTGAGGCCGTCGAAGTACTGTTGGTGGTCTTTGATGCCCATCAGAAGCTCAAGCGCCAGGTTATCGAAAGGACCGCCGTAGCGGGCTTCGAAACAACCGCAAAGGTGATGTAGTTCACCAGGAGATCCTTGGCGGTTACATCAATGGTTGCATCGTAGTCGTTTGGCCCATTCGCGATGAGGGCCTGCGACGCGGGGTTCTGAGAAGCCGTGACCATGAGCCCCATCTCGTTGAGTGGTCCCACTGCCTCTGCCTCACCAAACGTAGTCGTGAAGTCCACCACGTTCGTGTAGTAGCTGACTGCCACACCTTGCGCTGTGCGATATTGCTTGCTCGCAAAACCCTTGCGTTGGATCTCGTTGTTGAGCTTGCGCTGGGTGTTCTGAGGAGCATCCGGGTTGAGCAGGTTGCCCGTGGCACCCGTCCCAATTGCCAGCATCACCAGGCCACCCTCCAGGTCACCCGTGTAGTGAGCAGCGGACGCAATACCAGCATCCTTGGTGATGATGTTGTCTAGCGTCTGATAGTGGAGAAGCTCATCTGAACGAGCATCTCGCATCTCCAGGATGAGCCGCCCTTTGTACGGGGACGTGAAAGCGGCATCGAAAGGCATTGCCATTCCCAACTTCATCCCCTCCCTGGCTCGGCCTAGCTGTTCTCGACGAACTTGACCCATCACACACCTCAGTCTCTATCCCCCTCTGGTTATAGGGCCGCTACCGGCGACCCAATGCAACTTGCGTTGCTTCAGGAGGGAGTGACGGTGGTGACGGTTGTAGCCCCTACAGGAAGGACGTTGCCACCTTGGCAAACCATACCGAGCAAAGGATCATGAAGACCGCTGGGGGTGGTAAAACTCCCCCCGGCAAGCAAACTACTCTGAGTCATGTCCTGCCCTGCCGCCGGAATGAGGGAAGGCAGACCACCCCAAGGACCAATGTGTGAGAAGTCACCAGCCCCAATGGTAACCCACTGCACAGCACCCAGCTCGTGAACCACACCGGTAGGTGCAGTGGTGTCATCCGCAACAGGCAAGGTTTCTTCTAGAGGAAACTCAGCCTCACCCACTTCAACGGTGACCGCCCAGAGATGAATGTGCCAGTCGGTACGCTGACGAACACGCCCACGACCCGTCCAGGCTGGTCCTGTTACGGGGGCTGATGGAAAGGTGATGGTCTTGTTGAGCAACCCACCCAAAGGCACCACGGCTCCAGTTTTGTTGCCTTGAGCGTCCACTACGGGTCCAACAAAGCTCCCCCCGCTCGCCATGAAAAGCGCGCCCGGAGTGCCCCCTAATTGGTCAAAGGCGGGAGTCGGTGGGGCGAAGTGGCCTTGCCAGAAGGAAGACCCGGACAAGGCAAGGACGTGCCCTCCCGTGGCCTTCTTCTCAGCCTCACTCCACCCTGATGGACCAGTGGAAAGGGTACCCTCACAGATAGAGGCGATGGGATTCTCACCCTGGTCATCCAGGGTGAAGAAAGTCAGATCCTCATAGATGGCCGACTGGTCATCCTTGAAGACCAAGGTACGCTTCGGATCATTGAGGTTGAAGCCGGGGTCGTTGTTGAGGACATCATCAGGGTCGTTGAGCCCACTTCCGAAGATCACCTCCTTGGTAGCCTTGCCTGTCTGATTCTTCGGATAGGGTGGGGTACCCTCGTTGAGCAAGGTGATGCTGTTCAGCAGGGGCTGTTGCTCAAGCCATGTGCTTGTCACCGTGTCACTTGGCGTGAAGGTCACCGTGACTTTCGCCGTGGACGTAGAGAACTCACGCTGTGCACCGGTCCCATCCAACCCTAAAGAGACGGTTTGGGACACTGGATCGAAGGTCCAATCGTGCCAGGTAAAGAGCTGATTACCGTCCTCGATCTTCAGAACCTCATCCGCGTAGATGTGAGCAGGACGGAGGGTCACCCTGGTGCGGTCAAGTACCTGGACCACCACCTTCTCCAGGCTGGTGTCACGGGTTCGTTCCCCACTGGTGATGATGTTGTGTTTGTTCAGCACCATATGCCGGGGGGCACGACGATCCTCAACAGGATGCCGCCAGATGCGGTACCTCAGATAATCCCAACGCTGCTGCGTGATACTCGTGGCATCAGGTGCTCCGAAGGTCACAGAACCAAAGGTGCTTGCCTTGTAAGGCAACCTGGCCCATTCCACATTGATCCAGCCCGCTGAGGGCTCCACCGTCTCCGTGATGAACCCGGACCCTACGACGCCTTCCTGCTCTGGATTGTAATAGGGCGGAAGAGCCAGGTCCGGGCGATAGACCGTGACACCCCAGGAGGGGTCACGAAGAACCCGCAGGTCCAGGTCTTCCCGCCAGTCCATCTCCTGGATATCAGGACCGGTGGCCGAACTATTAGGAGCCTCTGAGGCGTCCAGGCGTGGAAGCTCATAGCTGTTGATGTCTGAGGAGTCGCCTCCCTTGTAAACACCGATGGTTCTCTTGAGTGAGGCCGGTGCATGAACACTCACTGCCACACTGCGCCATTCCACCACCGCAGTGGAGCCTCCAGCGGGGAACATCCCGAAGCGGCACAGATTATCCCCACCAGTGAAGGATCCCAATGCCTCTACGGGGAGCATGACCGTATCGTCCACGGTCAGCACCACCGTGGACGCATCTGCATCAACAACTACCCGGTAGAGGTGCTCCTTCTGGTCATCCCAGGCAAAAGCATACTCCCGGATGATGGCCCCTACACTATCAATCAAGGCCACCGTGTTGGTGCGAAGTTCAAAGCCAACACTGATACTCAGGGCGTCTCCGAAGACACGGATGCCGGTCGAGCCACCACCAGGAGTGTGTGACACGACCTTGAAAGCTGCTTCAACAACTCGCCCACCGGTATCCCCTACCAGCATGGCGCTGCTATCCAGAACCGCTTTATAGTTGGAAGACCCTGTCGTGATGAGGGTGGAAGCGCTCACGACTCCAGCCGTGCCCCCAAGTGTCCAACCTTGCAGAACGGGGTCGAGGATACCTGCCGCTGAAACGGACGACAAGGACACCAGCTCGCGGTACTTGGGGAACAGGTTCTCTCCATAGAGGAGGCTGACGACCCGGACTTCCTTCTGCCCGTCCAACACCACCAGCTGGGCATCCCCAGCTCCCAGTGTCCCTGTATCGACCTGGAACTTGGTTCGAAGGTCACAGGTGGCCTCCGGGATCAGGAAAGGCTCAATACGTTTGTAGGCCCAACTGTAGTTGACGGTTGCACTGGCAACCTCTGATCGAAGCACCAACCTGTCAGCGTCCGCTTCGATGAGGGACCGCCCGAAGGAGCCCTCCGTGAACCAGTCCAGACCGTCGGGGTTCGTTTCCGGGAGGTCGGACATCTCCGCGTTCACAACGACGGCGTGACCCAAGACGGATGTCTGATCCGGCATCACGGCGTAGCGTGCGAAACTCCAGGCTGAGGTGGAGGTAGCCTTCCGACTTGTAGAGCCGAAGAAAACTTCCCCCTTCCCGGAAGTATCAAACATCAGGGAGGACTGACTCGGGGAAGGGAGTGTCGTCCGAAGCCCATCCACCGTCACCAGATCCCCGCGCAAAGCCCCTGCGAAAGACACGGCAAGGGTCTGTTGGTCCGAGTCCGCCTCAAGTCGCAAGGTGTAGGGCGTCGTGTGGTCTAGCTCAAAGGTCACTTCAGGGTACTTTCCACCATGAGCATTAATTAAGCCTTGCAAGTTGTCCGTCAGCGTGATCGTAACCTCACCTGTCGTCTGCCACACCACTGACTCTGCCGTGTACACCCCGGTTTGTAACCCTGTAAGGACTTGCAAGCGTGTGCCAGATCTTGCACCCTCTGGCACGGTACCTGACATGAACACCAGCTTGTTCTTTGCGACCGCTGTTGCGACAACCGTAGGACCAATCTTCCAGGATGCTGTCAAATGAGGGGTGTCTGGATCGAGCAGCACACCGACGTGGGACACTCCGTTGATAGTCAAAAGCCCGACAAGGTAGAGCCGGTCGTTGTCATGGAAGCCTAGAGAGACGCCGGTGAACACACCGTCCCCAATTATTGAGCCCGGTTCCGTATACAACCGTGCAACGACCCGCATGGCGGCTGGGTCATTGAGGGCAACCGGTCGTCGGAAGTATGCTACTTGCGGAGAACCCGGATTGAAGGAACCCGATCTGTCATCAGACAGCAGTAGCAAGTTAGCGGTGTAATCCAGGTTTTGAACGGGTGCGCCGACCACCTCCCACGGATGCTCAGCATCACCGGGCAAAGTGGTTGCCTCATAGGACACAGATTCTGAAGTAGTCTTGTGTGTGAACCCCTGAACGGCCACCCGTCCAGGAGGTTGGTTCAGGCACAAGGTCGTTGGTGAGTTCAGAAGCGCTGAGTAGGCACGCTCAAAGCCCATGTAGCGATGACTGATGAGTTTTGGCTTGGGCCTTGGGATAGGCCCAAGCACCACCCCCATGGGAAAGCGATGACTTCCCATCGCCCCGTGTTTCTTCGGCTGTTCACCGTGAGCAGGGGGCGCGTGGTGACCGGTTGCCCGGTCGTATTTGTTGAGTGTCAGCCCTTCCGTGTTCAAGCCCGTCATGGACATGATGGGTGTAGCGAACCACTTATAGTCTACAGCAACACCCCCCTGTGGGTCACCGGGTGGCAAGAGTGGGATGGGGACTCGTAGGAAGACCTTGCCGATGTAAGGGTTCACACCCTTCACCTCGACAGCCGTGCCATTCACCCTCACCTCAACATCATGTCTGGTCGCCGGTGTGGCATCACCCCAACCACGCACCAGAGGACCGCGTTTGGTCGTCAACCAATCCCGTGCCAAGGAGGGGTCACCCTCAAACTCCGCTGCCGCCTCATGCAAGAAGTTCCAGTCAATCCCGAACAGTGTGCTGCTCGCCGTAAGCCTCAAAGGACCGAAGGAGAAGTTGGTGGTTGTCCAGGGTCCATCGAACTGCCACTGCACACCGGGACCAAATGAGGAGACGCCATTGAGCGTTGCAATGCTTGCCGCAAGGATGGGAGCCTCATCGAGCAAGAGGCAATAAGTGTCCGCCTTTGCATTCCGAAGCAGACTCACCTGATGAGCCTGATCTTGCCAGGGGATTACTACACTCTCCGTGTAGTCACCACTGGTGAGTACAATCTCATCCTGGCCCAGAACACTGCCAACCTGGAATGTGATAGCAATCTCAACGTCGCCATCAGAGAGTGTCACCGTCAAGGGTTCCGGCAATGTATAGATGTCGAGGCTGGGTGCGAAGGTCGCAGCGCTGGCATCCAGTGTGAAGTCGAGTCGGAAGGTGGTCCCCGCTGCCAAACGCCCACTGACATCGGGCACTGTCCACCCATAGACCTGACCGGCCTTCTTGGTCGTGGACAGAGTGGCACCCACGACCGCTGTGGTGCCGCCTGTGGGATTGATGGCGGTTCCTGGAGGTAGCGCACCATTGATGAGGATGGCGTCCGCAGGGCCGATCCTAGCTGTGTAGTCGAGGGAGGTCATCCCACGGACGGTCATCCGAACCTTGGTTGGGTCAGAGTCCGCTGGGAACGTTACCAGGGTCGGTGTTAGTGCAATGGGGTATGCAGGTTCCGACGTGAATTGGTAGCTGCTGACATCATCCGTTGCACTGTCAGGTTGAGCCAGCATCTCCTTATCGAAAGAGAAACAGATCGTCCCCCCATCCTCCACAATACAGGTGGCGGTTGGGGGTGTACCTCTGGTGAGGAAAGTAGGGCTCTCATCGAGGAGTTCGCTGGAGATCTCGTAGAGGCCACCGATGGTGGTACCCGTGTGGGTCAGGACAACTGAACGGAGCCCCTCTCCCTCCTCCTCACCTGCGACGATGGATACGATGGTTGCAGGTGCCCCACCAAACACCACCGTCAAGGTGTAGGAGTCAGGATCGAGCAGAGCCGGGTTGGCCGGATTCATCACCTGGCTAAAGAACAGCTCAATGGTGTCTCCCGTGAGGCTTGTGGCCCGTACAGGAAGTATGACTACTTCTTCTTGGTCGAGTTCAGCCATAATGCGTTCGCCCTCACTTCTTCAGGCATATAGGAGGGCAACCGTTAGAGCAGGAAGAACTCCGATGCATCTTCACCAGTCTCGGTATGGGAGGTCTGCATACCCAAACGATCTACGATGACTTCGTAGCTCTGCCCCGAGGTCGCCTGTTTCATTCGTCGATCCAGGCGCAAAAGTGATGGAGCAATGGCAACCACCGTCCCAGGCCCAGCTACGTTACCAACAGGCCCACCAAAGCTTCCTTGAACGGTCTTGAGTCGATAGGTGCCAGCGTTGGGGCCTTCCGTGAAGGTCAGCTTCTCACCATCCACCGCGAGTGCCCAATCCTGATTGGTGTCTGTGATGAGCACACCGGATACCGTGGCGGTGCCTGTCAGCCCCGTCGGGGTTGTAGTGTAGGTTCTGAGGGTGGCATCATCCCCAGCAGGGAAGTAGATAACGTCCGTGACCGTGTAACGCCCCACGTGCCGTCTGTCCGTGCTGAGGGCCGTCCCCTCAAGCCCACCCGCATGAATGCCATTCGTACCACTTGTGACGGTCAGAGCGGCTCCTACGGACACCTGCCCGAAATCCCGGCTGGTGTCGCTGAATAGAGTACGGTCAGTCCAGGTGACCCCGCTTGTACCTGTGATAGCCCTGGCACCCAGACAGAAACGCCGGAAGTCCTCATAGAAGTACTGATCCAGCTCCCAACTGACACTTCCATCAAAGAGCTGCCCGAAGGTCTCACGGAACAAGTGACGGTAGTCGTAGATCGTGTGTGCGGGCTTGAGTGCCCTCAAGACGATCCGGGCGTTCTCCATGAGGACAAAAGGCTTGATCGGAAAGGTGTCCCCATTTGGCCCTTGTTCGCTGACGTTGATCTCAAAGACAAACTGGTCGTCCACACCCCAGGCGGAACCGGGAACCTCACGCCATTCACCTGTCTCAGGATCTTGACGCCGTACAACGGTACCTCGGGCTACCAACCCTCGCTCCAGAATCTCGATGTCGGCATCTGTGACAAGTGCCAGTCCTTCTTCGATGGTCGTCTTGGTTGCCCCTTGAAGGAGCAGGGCGACCATCCGTTTGAGGAAGGTACGGTACGTGAGGTCGCCTTCAAGGACGGGGTACCCATCGGTTCGGGCATCAGGGAAAACCAACATTCCGATGAGCTGATAGAGGAATTCCGACCGGGTGAAGTCGTAGTCGGTGTCAGCCCACACCTCCTGAGCGGTGATTTGAAAGTCGGCAATCTTCTCGGCCACCGCTTGAAACTGCATCGAGTAGAAGGGGCCGGTCACCTGACTGACATAGTTGGATGGAAGCAGTTGAAGAAAAACCTCCATGATCCGGTCTACTTGTGACCGGACGACAAGCCTACGCTCTTGAGAAGGCTTCTCAACCGGAGCCGGATTTTGTGCAATCAGGTCCGGGAGGAGGTTCTTGTCTGAGGGTCTCTTAGCCATAGTTCCTCACAACCGTGGCCGAAGTTGAAGCCTTCCCTTGCAACCAAAGCGCGGTCAGTCTGTGATGACCGTCCTGAATGGCGTAAGTCCCGTCGGAAAGAGCGATCAAGATAGGTAGGAGCTTGTCTGGACCATTCTGATATTTCTTCACACCGACATCAGTGACCTCCCCCTGCGAGGAGCGGATGCTCTTGAGGGAGACGGTCTCAGTGCTTTTGGGGTCTCGTAACGCGCTGGCAATCTCCCGATGACTGACATGTGGATATCGGCCAGCGTACATGGGAAAAGGAGACTTCAGGAAGGTTATCACCTGACCATCAGGCCAGACGTCTTCCTTGACGAAAGCCAGTTGCTTCAGTTTGCGGTCAAAGGCGCCAGCCCACCGTCTCGTCAGCTTGGCAACGGAAGCTCTCACCGGTTGTCGTCCTCGTCATAATCCAGGGTCACAGTGCCCAGTGTCAGATATTGAATGGGGCTGGGCACAATGTTCTTGACCCCGGAGTCGTTGTTGGTGACGTAGGTGGCTGTGTACTTGTGCTTGGTCGGGTCATCAGCGGTGTCGCCTGTGGGGACTTCCGACTTCAAGGTCAGCAAGGTCCGACCCGCAGTGAGGGCCTTCCTTTGAACC
Source organism: uncultured bacterium (assembly GCA_937910685.1). Classification (GTDB taxonomy): domain Bacteria; phylum Planctomycetota; class UBA1135; order UBA1135. Next base: position 44,554 of record CALEMP010000172.1, on the reverse strand, counting down.
AGGATCTCACTGTCCGTGGCGAAAGGTGCTGCCGTTTTCAGGGTGGTGGTGTCACTGTAGCCCGGAATGACCAGACCGTCGCTCCCTATGATGAATGCACGACCAGCCTTCAACTTGAGGGGAACGCCATTGCTGTCTGGTGCCCCGTTTTGAAGCTCCATCTGCAACTCATCCTGAAAGACCCCACGGAACTCATGGGTTGCCCCGCCTCCATGAATCGTGGTTGCCTTGAGTGCGTTGGTCAGCACAAAGGTATTGACCGTGTCCGTCGACCAGGATGTGATCAGGAAACGGTCAGCTGGAGTGTCCGTGAGCACCGGCTCACGGACCATAAGGGAATCGTCCCCATAGGCCAGTTTGACCATGGGGACGGTGACGTAAGAAACACCCTGAACCGCGTCGATGGCCCGAATCACATCGGATTTTCGAACGGGGTCACCTAGTCCAAGTCTGGAAAAGAGCAAGGACAATGCGGAGCGAACTCGTAGGTCAACAACTCGTTGTGACTGCCCCACACTCAAGATCACGGTACCCGTGATGTCCACAGCCACTGGTACTGCCTCTTTCACAATGGCATCTGCGGTGATGTGACTGTCCCGGTCGATGATATCCTGCACCACCCGAATCACACCGTTGGACTCGTATTCCACCACGAAGTTCTCATCGTGGGAGTAGTCCACCAGGATGGCTTGACCGCTCAGGATGCGGCTGCCACTGACGGTCTTGAGTGCAACCGGCTTATCCCCCACCTCATCCTGCATGGTGAAGTCCCGCTGAGTCTCCGTGCTGAAAGGTCCAAGGTACTCAATGCTACGGTCAGCGTTGAACACCTTAACCGTCAAAGGATTGATTCCAAGACTATCCAAATATTCCAGCCCATCTAGAATCACGTGAGCTTCACCGGTGACCCTGATTGGGAGGGGTGAGGGGATGGAGTTCGTCTTTGCCTGCACGACCTGAACGTAATCCCCCGCTATCGTGGAACGACCCTTGTTCAACGGGTCACTTGCTCGATACAGGTTGTAGTCCAGAAGGCTGAGGGTACCTGACCGGGTACCCGTCACACTCACCACGTAGTCGACGGGCTGTCGTGTCAGGATGAGTTTGCGACTCGTCCTGTAGCGGTAGCTCCCCCGGATGTCATCACCCAACGAGAGTTGGGTGGGGTCGTTGTAGGTCTCCAAGAGTTTGATTGTGTCGAAGGCTACCGCGACTGCTCCTGTGATATCGAAGTCGTAGCTTTTGGATGAGTTGTGAAAGGCAATCCCGAATTCTTCAATGTCCAGAAGCTCGATGATTGGGTTAGCTGGGGTGAGTCGCTTGTCCAGCGCCCGGAAGGTCAGAGTGGACAGGTCACCAGCAGGGACGAAGTGCATGTCCCTCGCCACATCAAACCCGAATGCAAAGGTGTCTGTGACTCGCGCCTGTGAGTTGCCACGCAACCATACATCCACCTTGCCTCCCACATGTCGTCCAGCATCGTTGAAGTCCCGCATCATCAGTGAGTTGCCCGACTCCACCACGGCCACCTCAACCACTCCAGGTACCTGGATGGCGTTCTCCAGGTACCCCTGCAAGGTGCCGGAATCCACCGAAGCAAGCCTCAGCATTGTACGCACTGCTAGATCACGGTTTGACTCCTCATCCTGACCACCGAACAGACGACTCTCGTTGACCACCTGCAACCCAAGTTGCCCACCTTCAACTACTGAAATCTGACGTGCAGCCAGGTTCCCACTCGCTCCGGTGTCTTCAGCCTGTACAAAAGCACGAGCTGAGTACCGACCCGTGACCGGGTTGAAACCAGTCCCTGCACCGGATGCAGAGATGGTGGCTGGAGAGGTGGTCCTGAAGCGTGTGCCACCTCCCAACACTGTTTGACCCAAAGGGACTGGGATAGTGGAAGAGGGCCGGGAACCCACAAAGAACGTGACCTCTCCCCTCGCTCGCTTCCCACCCTGACGAACCACCCCATAGTTGCTCGCCAGTTTATCAAAAGCGTTGTCGATGAGGATCTGCACATCCCCGGCTTTCTTGAGGAAGAAAGCCCGCAGCAGGGCCTGCTTGTAGGGAGATTGACTCACGGGGATCGGCTCACCAATCCCTTGGGGGTCGTCCACAGCCAGGAGCGTTGAAAAGCTCTGTGAGCGATGCAGGAAGTCCACAATGAAGCGGAGCCGTTCCGCTTCCGTGCTGAAAGGGTCGATAAAGGTGTCCCGCAGGGCGGAGCCTGGGTCAACCCGAAGCTCTGGCTGAGTGCGGTAGATCGAGAGTACGGTGTCCCTCACAATCTCCTGGCGTGTCACTGAGGGGAAGGTACCAACCGTAGGTGTCACAACGAGCGGACCACCCGCCAATTCCGGGCTGAAGGGTGACTCGTATTCCAAACCGTCGATGGAGTAGATCGCTGTTGAGACGTAGTAGATGGGATCCCCCAAGGCAAGGGAGTTGAATGCCGAATTGGGGATGGATGGGTTGCCCGAGTTTACCGTGGAGGCCCGGTCGTGAATGAAAGAGAACTGCCTTACCTGACGCACCTCCTTGAGTGTGATCTCCGTCCTCAACTGATTCGTGGTCTCCGGGATTTCCACTAGCTCCATGAAGTCAGTTTGTAGAACCGTCTCGGTGGAGTCCTCCTGGGTTCCACTGAAACGGATGTACATGGGGTCATCCGCGTGGTCACCCTCGCTGTTGAGGACGACCATGGCATCCAAGGTCATGGTGCCCAACACCCGCTCATCAGCAACGAGTGTGCTGGAAATCATGGGCTCTGGGTTGATTCGGGTGTAGCCTTCCAACCCGCCACCAGCTGACGTGGAACCATAGAAGTTGTAACCGATGATTCTGTCATCGGTTAGCCCCTCAATGACCAATCGCACGGTGCGGTCCTGGCGCTCCATGAAGAATCCAGAGGGGGCTACTGCGCTGGTGGTATCCTGGGGGACCAACACGGCGAGGGCTTGTCCCTCCTGTGTGATTCTTCCAGAGGTGAGGACTGCTCGCACCCGAACATCATTCTCCCCAGGCAGGAGTTGAAGGCCATCAGGAAAGGCTGAAGGGTTGGGGATCGTGAATGTGGTGCCTTCGAAGGACACATAGTCAGGATTGCTCGTGAAGGCCCCACCCCGAACGGACACTTGAAGGTCAACAGTGTCTGAATCAGTCACCCCATTGAAGAAGCGATTAGCCACCGTTGTGGTGACCCGGTAGACCTCCCGAAGAATGCCGTCACTGCCTTTGAATTGTGGAATCACGAACTACCTCCGGGCAGAAGAGGCCGGTCACCGGCAAACAGACGGCGGGACTCTTCATGGGTCAGACCGGTAGGTTCAGTGCCAAGCATGAGCCCATTGGTACCCATGAGGGCCACCACTTCCGGCACTGTATAGACGATGCTCAGGTCAATGGGCTCCCCGGAAGCGTTTTGAACCACCACGTCAATCAGGAAAGTAGTGGGGTCTTCCACATGGGGGCGGACATGTACCTGGAGCACATTGTAGAGTCGTTCCCGGAAGGTAACCTGCTGAAATTGTGCCTGCTCCTTCTGCAATTCCTGCATCCGAGCGAGTGCCCTTCGCACGTCCTCACTGATCAGTGAGGCTACAGCGCCAATGGCCTTTTGCCCGACTCGTGAACGAATGTTGGTGCCGTACCATGGGTGATACGGGTTTGACCCTCGGTCGGTCAGCAGGAGTTTGAGGCTGGCCTGGTAAAGCAAATCCTCGTCCGTAATGAAGATGCTCCGACCGGAAGCGGTGAAGCGGTAGTCATTCTCAACGAAGGAGGCTCTGCATCGCAGACATCTTTGTACCGGAACCGTGTAGGAGACCTTCAGGATTGGGTTCGACCGAAGAGGCGACACGAACTTCGGGAACCGGTTCACGATGTCATCAGGTCGTTGGTGAAGTGACCAAGCCGGATAGACCTGACGACCACGCGCCCCCCATTGTCGCTCAGAGATCCCAGGGCTACCAAACCCAAGTGCGGGGGCGGCACTGCCACGTACCCGAATAAATGAGTCCGGGCCTACTTTGGTACCCTCCGTAAAGGTGAGCACATCATCCGTTGTACTGAAGGCTGCAACGGAAAGCTCTCGTCGCAAGAGGAAGCGTTTGATGTCCGCAGGAGTGTAACGCACCACCCCCCTCACCCCAAAGGTGAAGGTCTCAGTCCCAGCCGAAGTCTCCAGGATCAACACGTCCTCGTTCTCAACCAAGTCGTAAGGCCCAGGGGTTGATGAGGACAGGACAGCGGGAACGAGCAAACCTCCCCGAGGAATGGAGACGTTGTCGTCGGCCACGATGCGAACGGTGCCCTCTGAGGCGACCGGCTGTCGGGTGTTGAGTGACATCCTATCTGAAGCCAACGAGACTACTTCTTCGACAGTGAGATGTGGACAAGGCCAGGCAAGTTGAAAATCACGTGACATGGGTCTCCTGGTTTCCACCTTCTGGCTTGTATAGGACAGGCACCGTTAACCGGTCTCAGCCACCCTTCGCATCCCGATTCCGCTCTGAGATATCGTCCGGGAAGGTCGCCATGCTTTCTGGTGCCAGTGGGTGCATCTCATAGCTTGTAACCTTGCCAGAAGGAGCGGTGTGGAAGAGCACCTTGTTCACCGCAGCAATCACCGATTGCACGTGCAGGTCAGAGTTCATGGTGCGCTCATCGAAATCCAAACCATACAGGACACCACCGAAGGCTTGTGCCAGGACGTCATCCCGCTCCTTCGTCAGTTGCTCACGCAGGTCCATCTGCTTGATGATCCGCCACTCGACGTCCGTCAGAATCTGACGGATATCCTGGTTGGCCCAACTGCGGACATGGTTCATGGTCGCCACGACCTCCCCCCACTTGTAGTGTGAAGGGTCCATGCGACCACCCAACCTGGGTGCATCCGCCCTGGCACTGCGAGGCAGACCACCTGGATAACCCTCAAAACCGGTGGCCTCGACCGTGGTGTTCCCCTCATCATCGGCAACAAACTGAGTCAGAGGTTCATTGTAATTAGCTGACCTGGGGGCAACTACACCACCATAGGGATACCTCTGAACGACCTCGGGTTCCCCATCCTGGTCCTGGTCCACAAACAAGGTGTAGTCTGGCATAGCGAAGGGCGAAATATCGAAAGGGTTGCCCCCATTCGCCACATAAGCCTGCACTAGTTTCTCTAACGTGGACCCCGGCGTCACCGAGATGGATTCACGAATCTCTGTGGCATAGGTGTTTCCACCCTCTTGCCTGCTCACATAGGTGACGGTCACGAAACCTATACGGTCGATCTCCGCGTTCAGCGTGTGAATCCTAGCTGCAACGGTTCGCCGTTGACGAAGCAACCAACTGCAAGTGGATCTGAAGTAGCCCACCGGGAAAGTGGACATCCGGGTGAAGCTGCTCATAGGACATCCGGCTCATCACTAGGAGCTTCATCACCGGCTGGTGCGTCTTCCCGACTAATGGTCGCAGGGACACCCACCACCCTGGTCTTGTCGGGGTCACCAGGGAAGAGCAACATAAACAGGTCCACCAGGAAGGTCGGAGCGAAAGGAATGACCAGGGCAACCCCAGCCCCAAAGGCGAGTTGGGAGTCGTAGGGCTTCTCCTCCGCATTCATCAGGTCAGCAACGACCCCGTCTGTACCGGAGGAAAGGAGCCCTAGGGCACTAAGCCTTGGAATCTGCACTCGCAGGTTGAGGAAGGACTGGATGAAGGCGTTGATCATTCGCAGGAGCTGTTGTAGCCGTACAATCTGCGCCTGCACGAACTCAATGTAGCCTACTAGTGCGTCCACCACGCTCTTGATGGCATTTGCTACTGCCTCCAACCAGTCCGCGAGGGCGTCGAAGAAATACTCCAGCTCCGGGAAGGCATCGAAAGCCCGAATGGCAATCCACTCGCCATCACCTTTGGGCCGGGAAACAGCTGCGGAAGCCATCGTCAGTACGAAGCTTGCCTCCCGCATGAGGACGCCTCCCTCGTATTCGGCCAATAGGGTCCGGGCGTAGTAGATCATCGCCCTGGGTGCGATCCAATCATGACCGTCGACAAGTACAACATCCCCAAAGTCGGACATCCCCGATGTGACCGACCAGAAGACTGGAGAGCGGTCGGCGGACCCATAGGTCTCACCAGACCCCGTGAGGATCTCAATAGCGGTTGCCTCCTCCTGGGGAACCAGCAGGGTGCCGTCCTCCCGAATGAAATGCTTGAAGAGATGTTGCATCCCAGGAACCATCCCCGCGATAAGCTTATCCGTTTCAGCCTTGGTCTCTGTCCTGGTCACTGGCCCGGATGGGCCGAAAGGGTCTCCTCTTTCTTTGGAAGTCTGTTCACCGAAATGGGGTTTACGGCCTGTCCACACGTCACTTCGCCATCTCAACTGTTGAACAACATCTTCTGCGAGCCCTATTGACCAGGGATTGCGTGCCAGACCGATGAAGCCTGGAACGGGCTCACCCTCCAGGTAGTCCTGCAGGGTGAGTGTGTGTGATAGACCTCCCTCCACCGTCGTGTAGGCGATGGAAGCCATGGACTGAATGCCCCTACCCGAAGAAGTTAGAAGGTTCTCCCCCAGGTTTGGAAGAGCAGGGATGAGGTCACCCAGGGAAACACTCTGGATGTTTCCTCCCTGGTCAAGAGGTTTAACCACCTCCCAGAGTTTGGTTTCCCGCAAAGCAGGTGTGGCCTCATAGACCATGCTCTCCAATTCAGGGTTGGAACCAATCGCATCAAACATGCGGTTTGCCCACAAGGACGCGATCTCCTCCAGCTCCCGCATGAAGACTTGAGACGTGGGATCCGTCTTTTCCACCCACGCTCGATAACCATCGGGGAACATGCGCTCAAGAAGTGGCCGGGAACTCTCCAGACCACATTCCTTGAGTACAAAGCCTTGCACCACCGTCCGGTGCATCTTCGCATGTTCAATGACACTGCCCTCAGCGGTGTCAATGTGGGGCAGGTCGGCTCGGGTCAGCAGGAGCAGCTTGATAGACGTCTTCAGGAGCTGAAGAAAAGCTCGGCTGTTGTCACCCGTGATGGTGATGGGGTGTGCCTCACTGAACCCTCCAATCCTTTGGGCCGGGACAACCCAGGGCTGCCCCAACAACCACCGGTTGTTGGCAGCGTCCAACAGGTCAAGCTTGGGGTCGGCGTCCTTCGGAACAGCGGCCACCCTAACATAGTAGGTAGAGGCCCGACCTTGGGGAGTGACCTCCATACTCCCATCGGCCAACTTCGCGACCGAAATCTTCTGTGGAAGGTCATCCCCCCCAAGTGCAAAAGTGAACGTCCCAGAGGCCCATTCAAAAGCGGTCCCTGTGGCGCTCACCCTGAAGGCTCGTTGGATGTAGTAGTCGGAACCCTTACCGTCGAAAGCCTCGCCCAACTCTTGCGAAGCCCCGGACTTTGCCAACATCTCAAAGGGGATGACCTCGGGACTTGCCGGGTCAAATTGGCCATAGATAGCAGCCGCCCCGTCCTTCCAATGCCCTGCCTCGATGGCTTGATTGAAGCCTAGATCATTTGCAGGGAACTTCATCAACGCCGTACCGCCATGTAAGACCACATGACCCCTGGCGGTATCCATGATCTTGCCATACTCACGAGGTTGGGCTTTACCCTTCTTGCCGTCCTGAGCAGGGGCGTTGTTCTTAGCTCGTGAGAAGTAGGCTCCCAGCCCTTCAGGGCGTGTCGACACCGTTACGATGAAACCATCCGGGGCTGCTTTGCTGACCGGATTGAAGGGATAGTTGGCTCCTGGATTCACCTGCCAGGCAACCTTGAACCGATTCGGTGGGAGCCCATCAAAATCCGTGAGTGCATCCTTAATGGTCCGGGGATTGAAGATGCTGATGGCGTCGTTGCCATAGAACACGTCCCGAATGACAGGCACCGGGAGATTGAACCGAAGAGGTTTGGTCTTCCCCCCCGTGAACAGACCCACCAAAGTCATGACGAGTTCATAAAGCCGGTACACGTCGGTGGGGTCCACCGACAAGTACAGGAACAACGAAAAGACCGAGAACCTGGAGGAGACGTTCGGACGGGTTGGGTCACCACGATCCGTCAAGCGACCCACCATGCGACGCTCGTAGGCCGAGAAGCCTCCCTCCAGGTCTAAGGGGGGCCAATCGTTGAACAGCGCAAGATCGTGCGTGATGTAGATGCCTAGCTGCTGAATATCCTCGGCCAGCGCCCGGATCTCATCCAGGATAGCTTGAATGATAAGGTCAAGCGGGTTGAGATAGGCCGTCAGGAATGCCTTGGCAAACTCCAAGGTCAAATTGACGATCTCTAGAGCAAGGTTCACCAGCTCAAAGAAATCGTTGATCTGCTCCCGGATTTTCTCCAGCTTGTCGGGAACGACAAATGTGACTGTGGCCCATTTGCCTGGAGCCACAATCCCATTGCTCAACTCCTCAAGATCAGCAGCCCTCTCTTCAAGGGTGGGCGTCTTCACTACATGCCCCCGCCATGTTTGACCCTTGTGAGCGTCTCTTGAAGAGTTGCCAACTTCCTCCTCTTCTCTTCAAGCCCCTCTTCCAGAAGGTCACGCATTTGCGTGAGCAGCTCCGCTTGCTTCTGAGCAAATGGTGGGTGGATCTCACCAGGTTCACACTCGGCCCACTTTGATGGATCGAGACCCACCGCTTTGAGCTTTGCCATGATTTCTTCAGGAGTCAGCTTCTCACTCATGCCTTGTCACCTGAATCCTGAAGGAGGATGGCATCCTTCCTTTCCGCCTCACGCTTGGGCCGCTCATTATCAAATCGCTGAATCTGCACCAGCATCCCAAGGTACTGATGCACCCGATAGTTCAACCAGGTATAGCGATAGGCGCGGAACCGTTCAGTCTCGTCCAGGATTAGCTCCACACGGTCAGGAAGGACGGGTCGCACCACGTCCCCCTCCACTGCACCGAAGGCCGTGAAAGGCCCGTTAGCGGCTCCATAGGCCCCACCCCCAGCGGTGGTTTGCATCCTAAAACCACCCTGGGGTCGAAGTGTGTCCAACCGGGCATCCAGGATCCAGAAGCGTCGGTCCAACAAAGAGAGGCAGTCCCCCGTGTTGAGGAATGGACTGTAGCCCAATTCTCCCAGGAGCGTTGTTGCAGCCTCGTTGGGAAACAGACCACGAATGGTCTCCACAACCCCAAGGGTACCCAGGTCGCTTATGTGCTCCTCATCCTGAAAGGCCCAGAAGTCCCCACCCCATCGCCCATCAAAGACTGCTCGAAGTTCTTCAATCCAGGACAACATCCGCTCCCGAAGGAAGAGCACCAGGTCTACGGTCTCAGGTTCAAAGAGGTTGGACGTCCTGATAATCCGATAGCTAAATGGTGCGATGGAGTACTGATTGTCCCCGTGGGTGTTGCCCACCCTGGGCGAGGTAGGACGCAGGTCGTTCTGACCTTCCGTACCTGGGTCAGCAATAAAAGACGCCCCCACAGTTGGAAGAACCGCGTACTCAAACCCAAACTCTCCGAAGACTACGTCGTTCTCATTGTTTCCAGCGTAGGTCATGGCCCCGGTGACGACCAGATGGTCCTCAGCCACTTCGGTGACCCGATAGAAGCCCCGGTTGTCATCGAAGGGGCTCACCTGACGAGCTTCAAACCCTGTACGACCTTGAACACCCCGATCCGCTTGAGGACGACCACCAGACTCATCCTGTGTTATGTCACCAGCAGGGTCGATGATCACAAGGTCGCCTACCCTGACGTCCAGGGTCAGGAAGTTGGGAGCGTCCAGGCTGTTGTCCTTGAGGACGTTGGCTGCATTCCCCCAAGTTGCCAGGTCTTCCCCTTCACAATAGCCGCCAAGTTCCGTGCTGTAGTCAGCCTCAGTGCGATGAATCTCCTTGGTCATGATCAAGGAGAGCAACTGCTCGTGAGTCTGCTCATGAGGCACGGGGGCCTGACGGAGGTAGACCTCAAACCGAAGTCCGGTCGTATCTGCTAAACCAGGTGCGGCAACCCGAAGTACGCTGGGAGCGTACACCTCCAGGATTTCGGCCTCTGAAACGGTGCCATCCTCTTGATAGACTCGCAGGATGTCACCCGGATGGATGTTCACGTCCGGGGAGTTGAAATAGCCAAGTTGGCTCCCCGTGTGGTTGAGCCCCGTGTTCCACACGTCTGAAGCACCCGGAACCGTCATGGTGAAGTTGTTCGCCTCGATCCAACAGCTCTGATCTGGGAACTGAAGCCACCCAGTCGAGATCCCACGCCGGATCTCGTAGGTGTAACGCAAGGGTTTGATGTTGCCCGTCAGTTCACCACCCCCGAACCGACGGATGCGACGGACTTCAAACTGAGTGCTCTCGGTTGAACCAGGATCGGTGAATCCTAGCTCTGCAAGCGACAACGAGTGGGTGTTGTCCACTATCCGAGGAGTGCCATTACTATTGTCCCAGGTGGGCTTCGGCCAGGCTGGTTCTAGTGCAATGCGTCCTACCGGGACGAAGCCACCTTCAGTCTCACCCGTCAGATGCAGTCGGGTGTTGGGGAGCAGGCACATCACATCAGCATTCGCGTGCCCGTTCTTGTTGTTGAGACCGTTCCATTGGGCGTCACTCAGATTGAAGTGAAGCACTCCGGGAACAGCTTCGAGCAGGATGGCATCTTCGGGGCGGAAGGTTTCAGCTGTCAGGACCGATGCAGTCTCGACACCCACCTGACCAAGTCCCAACCCGGCTTCGGGGACAATGGTGAGGTTGTTATCCGGGTTGCCGTCATTGGCATGTAGGATCAGAGGGTCACCATGTGGGGTGGCGATGGTCAGATGACGCACCCCATAAGTGACACCAGTAGGACCACCCACGATGTGGTCCCCCTGCATGTCGGGCACCGTCGGGAACTGTGGATGCCGAATCGAGACCGGGATCTTCTGAAGCCCCGAAGTGGACCAGGACACCCGTCGCCCCACGATTTGAAGCTCAAGACTCGTCAGCTCTTCTTCAGTGGGGACATCAACTGAGGTCGCCCACTGGTAGTGGTCCAGCAACAGTGTGTTGCCTCCCATGTTGCCAATGTTGGCGCTGAACAGTGCAGTTTTGAAAACAGCGGCATCCGAAGAAGCCAACCTCGCAGTGCTCAATGGGATGTAAACCCGGTCCCCAAGACTCAGGCCCGTGACCTGGTCAAGCTCCAGAATGTTGGAAGCAGCGTCGAAGTAGAGCACCTTCGGGAAGTCCCCAGGAACAAACCCACTGGCCTCACCCAACTTGCCGGATACTGACACGGGAGTACCATCTGAAGCCCAACGCACCAGGGAAGACCCGGCCTTCTTGCTCATCCAGAGGGTCGAGTTGTTGCTGCGCTTGATGACGAGCAGGTCACCCCTGGCGATATCCGCTACGGTACCCGTCGCAAAACTTGGAAGACTCAACCCGGTGTGAAGCGTGGCTGCTGAGGTGCCCGTGACAATGGGGATTGAAGAGGCTGCAGCACCTACCTTGATGCTGGTGCCCATGATGGGGGTGTTGTCATCCCCCTCCAGGCTCATCACCTTCAGACTACCACCCTCGGGTTCAACCCCCACCTCCAGGTTCTCCCAGGTGCCATTGGCGGAATCGGGATCGCTGCTCCTCGACACAAAGGTAAGCGGGATGCCACCGTTGATGTTGTTCTCAGTGGCAAACGTGGCGGGTGCCTGCCACTCACACTCTGTCACCTGAAGACTGGTGGCCAGAGGCAAGCCACTCACCGGATGCACCATGGTGCGGGAACGGGCGGTTCGCAGATCAATGGCCTCATGGAAGGTCAAACGATCCTCATCGATATACGCCGTTGGGGAGCCCCCCGCTGTTGTATCCACATCGAGGCTGCACTCAAAGCCGTAGAGGGATACTCTGCGATTTGGTGCCGCCATTTCCTGGTACGGGATCAACCAGTTCGCTTCCTGGCCACCCGGTGCGGTGAGGTCGAAGAATGGACTGACGGCCAGATCGAAGGCAGCTATGTCGATGTCGAGGATGATGTGTTGGCGGTCCTCGGGACTTGCAGCCTCATCATTGTCCCCGATAAAGTACCCATTCCCAGCGTGTACCCCGAAAGTGTAGATGATAGCTCCCGCTGGGATGACACGGGATGGATGAACGGTAGCCCCGGTATTTGCAGGGGTCCAGGTTGCCCCACCATCTGAACGCATCTCCAGTGTACCTAGCAAAACTCCATCAGTGTGTCTGTCAGGACCGGGGATGGCCCCTCCTGGACCAGCGCTGATATTGATATCCTCACGAGCGTAAAGCTTGAGGGTCACCTTGTTGCCCGTCACCGTCATGAGGTGGTTCAAGTTGCCCTGTCCTGAGAGCACCCCATCATTCAAGACGAGAATCGTATCCGTGAGGGAGATCACCACACGGTTGTTCGTCACGTCCTCTGAAATGAAACACCCGGCAGGGGGCAAGCCCGCTTGGGGATCTTCCCCATAAGGACCACCCAGGAAGACCGCGTAGTTGAGCAGCTGATAACGGACCAGCATCCCGGTTGCTGCCGTGTCATCTGGGACTTCTGTTGCAAGGAATGGTGGTGGTGTTGTCTGCGATACAAAGCGAGGTGGTTCAATCCAGGACCACCCGTCATGTGCATTCACGTCTCCCACGCTCAGGATGCCTTGCCACCCCTCATTAGGATCTTGAAGCTCAACGAAGAGCAGGTCGTAGGGTTGAAGGTTGGCCACCCCATCAGAAGCTCCTGGCTGCACGTCCTTTTGCGTCATGAGAGTAGCGGGCCATTTGACGATTGGTCCCACTACTTCTGCTGCATCCAGGATCTCACCATCATCGAAGAGGAACTCGTCAGGAGCGCGGAAGATCTCATCCCCCAACCCAACGGTGACCTCCTCAAACCTCTCAAGCTCTGTATTGTTGGACCGCATGTAGGGGATGCGTTGGTCCCCCGAATCGTCTCTAGCTACCCCCAACAGGGCGGGGACTTTGAGGGGCTCAGGCTCCGCGTAAACCAGCTCTACCACACCCTCAATGTGCTCTAGTGCGTTTGGTGGTTTCTGTCCTGTCAGTTCCTTGAGGGGGAAGAATCCAGGGTCATCCCAGGAAGGCAGAGTGCGGTCGACAATGGACCCGTCACGCCTAGCCACCATGTCAAAGCCATCCCGGAAACTAGGGAGAGCTTCGGCTGCGGCCTTGATCTGTTCAGCTTGAGGGGTGTCCGTGGTATCAACAATGCCCTCCGTGATGGTCCCCATTCCAACATAGACGGTGTCTCCCCGCTCGATGGGAAAGTCTCTAATGGGGATCCCCTCCGTTGGGGAGGTGCCCACCAACACCTTGGCGGGGTCAGTGATTAATTCTTCAAGCTGATTTTTGAAGGTGAGCACACAGCCGAACTGCACGCTCTCCACGTAGAGGTCAGTCAGTGTGGTCAATCCAAAGGCGAGCAAGGTGTCCGCAGCCTTCGCTGGGTAGATGGAGCCATCTGGCTTGCCCCAGGCCAATTGGTCCCCCACCTGGAATCCTGGAATCGCCAGTTGGGGGTGTCCTGACTGACTATCGGGCAAGCCATCGGGGTCAGCTGATCGCAGGCGCAAGTGGTTGGGGAAGCCTGTAGTGGGGTCCACCGGCACTTCAGCTAGCTCCAACGGGGTTACCACCAGAGCGTTAGGGATGAGTGAGTGGTTTCCAAAGGTGTTGGCAGGGATACCCTCTGGAAAGTAGCCCCAGATGCGAGCACGAGCGCGACGAGGTCGGAGATCCTTGTCGGCCAACACCTGGATAGCCCCCAATACGGGGTTACCTACCTGTCCAATGACCTGACCCCAACTGCTCTGGTACTCTCCGTCCACGAATTTGCCATAACTGAACGAGCCTGCATCCCCACCTTCAGGGTCGGAACCCAGTCCAGGCAGGATGGTGAAGAAGACGTGTGCCCTGGTGGGGAAAATACGACTGTACTCGTGCCGGTCGGCCATCCGACCAAACCTGCCGGGGATCACAGGCCATCCCCTGACCCAATCACGCGGACGACCCGTCCCAAGGAGCAAACGGTCGTCAATGTCATTGAGGATCAAAGCCCGCTGTCGATCTTGAAGGAGTGACAGAAAGTGGGCGTCTGGAAAGAACCCCGTCAAGGTTCCGTTTGTAACCGTGCAGGTCAGAGGGTGGACGATGTCATCAGACTCAAGGAAGGTCAGCTGTCTGTTTGGGTCCGCCTCGTCAAAGACCCTGGCCCAAATGAGCCTGGGGTTGAGCAATCCTGTGATGGGGTCTTCCCATCCAGGTGGCGGGTAAGGAGAGCCCCTCCCCACAAAGAAGCGAAACTTGCCATCACGGTCCCCGACAAAGCCTCCACTGATGGTTTCCCCAATCTGCTCAAAGTTCACAATCGCCTGGTTGTAAAAAGCGAGGAAGACTCGAGCGACTCGATCCTTGTCCGTCAAGACCCGTCGCTCACCTGCCAACCCCAATGTGCCCTGTTGCCAGTTTTCCGTCCCAGCAAACGTGGCCCATGTTGGCCCTCCTCCTGGAAGAGTCCGCTTGGCTTCTTCAGCGGCCTCCCGTGCCACTTCACCCAGGAAGGACTTGAGGGTCGGGATGCGACAGTAGAAGGAATCCGGTGTTGCGAAGGTAAAGGTTGCAGTCAGGAAAGAACCCAGGAGCCCATTCCGCTCTGAGGGTACCGTCACATGTAGACCGGAAGCCCTCCAGCGGGGTTGGACAATGACCCCATCCACCCTCTGCACTCGGAGTTGTCGCAACCTGGTGTGGTAGAGGTAGAGCCTCTGACCTCCCCTCAAACCCTCCTGTGCAGGGCCTAGCAAGGCCACCACACCCGTTTCAACATCCAGGTCGTAGTCAACACCGGTTGCCAAGGTACGCCCCGGCAAAGGCGTGTTGTCGACCGTCTCCCCGTAAAGAACCAGCTCATGACCACTGGTCGCGACCAGTGGTCCAACTCCCAGGAACTCCTGAACTTCGGGTGGGTACACGGGACGTCGGGAGACCTTGACGGTCTGGTTACCCTGTACGGACTTGCGGAAAGGGGACGTCGTAGCAAACGTCGTTCGTGTCCCATCGTTGTTGAGGGTCACTTGAGCGATGGTGAGTGGGAGCCCACTCACTTCAAGAATGTGACCAGGTTGCACCCAGACCAGGTTCCCCTGAAAGGTGATGGACGATTGGTTTCGTACCACCGGATCAAACGGGTGGATGTCACTCGGGAGGGACATCCAGAATCCAGCGGGCGCTCCCGTTGGAGTGTTCACCCCATCAGGGTCGATATGAGTTGCAATGGGTGTTGGCGTGATGACGGACACGGCATCCCGACCAGGAGCACGTGACCCCACTTCGTCCACTGTGGGAGGGTCGATGTCCACACGGGTCACATCACTGACCGGGAAATACTGGGTGCCCTTGATGTAGAAACACTCAGGACCGATCCGAAGCATCTGCCCAGGAACGAAGTCCTCCGTCCAGTCACTCCTCAAACCGAAATTGTCCAAACCCTTTTTGATGAAGAAGGGTGGACGGTACATGGGTCTCTTGCTTGTCGTATAGACCCGTTCACCCCCCAGGGTATCGAGGATCAGGTAGGTGACTTCAACAACGACATGCTCTCGCATTGAGCGGTTGAAGCGTAGGCTCCCCTTCTGACCTACGATGTGGAGACTGAAGTCCTGGTCGTTCCCGAAATTCTGAAGGGTGGCCCCAATCCATACCTGCAGGGAAGACTCTACGTCTTCAAAGAGGACGTGAGCTTCATCCGTATTGAAGGTGTAAATGCGCTCGTTGACTCGTGTTGCCACCTCACGCCGAACGAACACCGGCAGGAATTCTTCAATGAAGTCAGAGGGTGTGCCAACCCGACGACCCTCAAGATCAGCCTCCCAGTAGTACATCTCCACCAGACATCCGATTGGGAGCGGTTTACGGAAGGAGACGGACCCTGTGATCGGGGCCACCCCGACATCCAGCCGGTCTTGCACAATCATCTGTTCGGTGAAGTAGAGTGTCTCCCCTTCGTGCGTTGCCATGTCCAACGTGGAGAGATTCACATCCCCAGTCATGGGATCAAGCTCTGCCATCCCGGCCAGCAAGACATCTGGGTCGCGGAAGGTCTCTACAAACCAAACATCAGCACCCTCGTTGTCCGCTAGAATCTGCGACCCGAAACGAAGCTCACCCGTCGTGGGGTGGTACTCTACATCCCCTGCTGCAATAGGGTCGTCAGGGAGGAACGCCACCGGGTCTGGTGGGATGATGCCCAGACCGACCTGAAGTGTGAAGGCACCCTCACTAAGCCGGATACCAGCAGGGATGGTGGGGACAAAAAGACTCCCGTTGGCAATCGTCCCGATGGGGATGCGGGTCAGGTGATATAGAGACGCACTGCCTTCTGAGGCATGTACCGGCCCGAAGCGGAGCGAGGTTGGACGCTCATTGGTCAGGGCGTCCTCAATGGTAGCAACCAGTCTCGTCGTTGCCTGCTCCGTCTTGTCCGCTGGAACCGCACCCAATGGCGAAAGAAGGCGTACCCGGAAAGGTTCCTCCTTGAGATGAGTGAAAGGGGCGAAGACCTGGTCTGCCACCAAAGCAGGGTCAAATTCCGAGAGGGGAAGCCCTTTGAACAAGGACCAGCTGACTCTATCCCCCAGGGCAACAAATGCCGGAGTCACCTCCAGCTCATTATCACTGGTGACTCCCGTGACGGTATACGACCCCATGGCAGCGCCCGCCACAACCTTGAGTCGATCTCCAACTTCAACCTCTGCCCCAACCTTCTGAAACTTGCCCGGAGGAGTGGAGGTTGCATCCACTGTGAAGGTGGTGCCGTCTTTGGTGAAGACACCATCCGTCCCGAACAAGAAACGCGGCCCATAGGTGTGAGTCAGGAGAGCAATGCCCGGCCCTCCATCTTCGGGAAGGAGGTAATCCTGCTCAGGAACCTGTGGAACGTAAACCCCGCCATCCTCGGACACCTCAAGGTAACCTCCAAGGGCTGGTAGGAGACTCTCTGGCACCACGGAAGGTTGATTCAAGGTGATAGCGTTGATGGTCTGATGGACAACGCCTCTCACCTGGTTGTTGGAGAGCCAGGAGAACTTCCGATCCCCGAATCCGTGCAGGATGTCTTCGAAGTGCTTCAAGGGTCGGTCAATGATCTCCACCTCATCGCCGTCGACCAGAACACTACGGATGTTGAAGAACACCCCCTCATCGTAACCGGCCACATCTTCAAGCGGGGGGCGGTCCATGAACACAAAGGGGTTTGGTTGCACCCTCGCCTGAAGCACTAGTTCTTCAACCCGATCACGAGCCACGTAGTCCGCATCAGCATTGTCACGTCGAAGGTTGAGCAGGGATCGAGACATCCCAAAGCTCACCCCGGAGTCGAACAACCAGTTGTGTTTCCCTCCTTCAGCACGCCACCCTGGCAAAAAGCCCAGAACCGCAGCTCCACTCAGGTCCGACGGGTTGCCCCAACCAATCTCAACAACACCCGTATCGAGGTCGACAGCTTCAATGGCGACCCGATCCCCAATAGCCAGGGCACGTCCTATGGCGGGATCTATCGGAGGGACGGAGGTGTCCACAATAGATTGTGCCACTTCCGCAGCGTTGTAGAACTCTTGATCAAGGGGAGCCTCCCACGTATAGGCTTGTGCTCCGATGGCAAAGTAGAGGATCTGGTCGGATGCAAACCGGAACACCAATCGTGACCGGGAGACCACCCGTGCCTTCTGGGTGTATATCGCAGGAGTCAGACTCGCCTGCATGAAGTAGAGCGGGTCAGTCTTGAATCTCTTCAGGTCTTTGACCCCCAACTGCACCCTGGAAGTGTGGACCCCCCCAATAGTGTTGCGCTGTCGGGAGATGTACACTTGACCATTCTTGACCTTGTAGGTGGGAGGGAGGTCAGAATCTCGGGCCACCACGACCGTAGTTTCAGAGGCCCCATTCCTGGAGAAAACGACCATCTCGCCCACGCCATCGTCGATGGCACGGATTCGACCAGTGGTGATGACACCCAAGGTATCCCCACCGGGGCGTACAGGAACTTCCTCATCAGGATTGTCCGGTACCGCTCCCGTCATATCCGTGGTGAACAGGACACCGGACACTCCCAGACCCCGGTAGGTCTCCCCTGCTCCCATGCCATCAGGGAAGGGGAGCATCTCCGGGATGTAGAACTTGGTGCCCACCCCAACCACGGCGGGGTCACCGGCCTCATTGATGAGGGTAGCCGGATTTCGAACCGGTTGGGGAATCGTGTTGAGTGCTACACCATCATAGTAGACCACGGCCCCAATCCAGAGCTTGTCGAAGTTTCCACTGTCTGGGTTCGCTTTGTCGATATCGACCTGACTGAGCTTGATACGTCCAGTCGACAAGGAGATGACCACAGACCCCTCATCGGGGTCTGTGGCGGTTACCGCTGCATCCGTTGGAAGCAACACCGGGATCAAAGCCCGACGGGTACCAATACGAATGAAGGGGTGGTCATCCGGTCCTGGGACCGGAGCCAGGAAAAGAGGGCTCGTTACTGACGCCAGGAGCTTACCCAGCCGACCATCCCCATCCTCACGGAAGCCCTTGTAGGAGTACCAGATGGTCTTCCCCGCGTGAACTGCTACAAAGGCGGGGTCAAATGCGACCGTGCCATCGGTGCGGCCCAGCACGGCGTCCGTGCCCGCTTCAGGGAATTCAAAGGTGGCTACATCCTCATTGGGAACCACCTTGACTCGCACAGGTACAGAGGTCGCCCCCGCATCCAGACCCACCCGAATCGTTGCAGGAGTGTCTAGTGCATCAGGGTCACCATCCAGATAGCTGTTAACGGGCAAGACCACTGACAAGGGGTCAAGCCTGACAGTCTCAACAGGCTCCAACGTACCTAGATTCTTCGGCGTGGTACCCCGATAAGGTGCCCAACGCTGAAGCTCGCCATTCCACCCGAAACGAGTCTCATAACGGTCATTCCGGGTCCACCAGAACCGACAAGGTGCCAGCGTATAGGTGACACTTCCGATTCGGTCCCCACGCTCTCGACTCAGACCACCACCGAGTGCGGCAAGTGCCGCCGTGCTCAAACGAGCAAGACCCGCGTCGGCATCCTGACTGATGAGCCCCACCTCAGCGTCATTGGCCGTAGCCGGGAGAGAGACTTCGGCTAAAGTCTCCCCATGGATGATGACTACATTCAGAATGCTACCGATGTTACGTCCACCGTCATCCAACACCACGATTCGGGAAGCCCCGTCTTCGTAGGTGTCAACGGTGAGGTTCCCGGTGGGGATGCGTCCGGTTCCCTGTGTGACTTCCCAACCTTGTCCATCGAGGATGGCAAGGTTGGACGAATTGGCAGCCCACACAAGGTACTCCACTTGAGTGGTCCCTGGGGCTTCCAGAACAGCGGCTCTGTATTGGTCAGCGTGTAGGTCAACCAGTTCTGGTTGGGCAGCAACTCGGGTTGGAGGTTCCCGGATGTCCCGCACGACCCCATTGGTTGCAGGACTGGTCGTAGGCTGATTGCTTGGAGCAGACCGTGGTGCCCGAAGGACATGGCCGGTGAAATCGAAACCCATTTAGAACACCACCGAAAGAGTCTTGCCTGTCATCTGTGTTGGTGGAACCGACGGGGTACCCTGAACAGCACCCGTCCCAATGCCCGTCAAAAACAGGTTGGCAATCCCATTTCCTAGACCAGTGGCCATGTTGAGTGAAGCCGGACCTGGCCCCATCATCGCGCCCATTTGAGAAGAAAGTAGTGCGATGAGGGTCGCACGGTTCACCACTAGAGTGGTTGACCTGTCCGTGCCGACACCCACAAAGGGAGAGATCCCACTGTACTGTCCGCTGACATTGAAAGCCGTCACAAGGCCCGTGGTCATGGCTGTTGCAAGACTGAGTGCCAGAGGGCCATTCAAACCGCCTGAGATGAGTCCTTGCATCATGACACCTACATTCGGGAGGAGCACATACTTTGAAAGGGTCGGGACGATGACACCCACTCCAGAAGTACCAAGGGCGCTCCCCTCAAGACTCAAGTTTGTTGGATTGCCAACCGCCCAGAGAGCAACAGCAGAGGCTACTGAGGAAGCGAGTTGAATGTAGGTCACCCCACCGAACGGATGGATGCCCGCCACCCGACTGCTTTGAAGAGCGGTTTGTAGAACCGCTTGGGTGATGGCCATCTTACCTCATCCCCCGACCAGATGAGCCTGCGCTCCCAAACCCCACGTCGAGAAAGGCAGGTTGGTGAAGGGTTCCCTTGATCCCCCACAGATGATGGGACCGAAGTCTGTCCCCGTAATGGGAGCCCCCAGGACAAGAACTGAGGAGCTTGCGAGCCTTGCGGGACCACCCGTTGCCGCCAACGTCACGGAAGCCAGCCCACTGATATTGACGGCACCCGTTCTTGCGGCCAAAGAGACGTTCCCGACGTTGGCTGTCCCGGAAAGCCCTGCCAGGGATAGTTCCAGACTGGCGGTAGCAGCCGTAGCTTTATAGGAGCCCACCCTGGTGCCATAGGACAGGTTCCCTACAAGGATGGATGTGGAGTGATTGCCCAGTGTGAAGGTTTCCTCGCGGTCACCCATCTCATAGGACACCTTCTCACACACAACCCCAGGGAAGGTCGGGACATAGCTTCGCTCATGTAGCGGGCCACTTGTCGGGAGAGCCATCTTCGGTCCCGCAAAGGAATCCGACCGACGACCTGCAACGCTAGTGGTCATCTCCTCAGTGGTGAGCGCGATTTTCTTCGCCGCAGATAGGGTGTAGGTCTCGTTGACCACCACCTCCGCTTCCGTGGACACCTGCCGTATTGAGGAGCCGTGGAGGGCAAGCTGCTTGTTGGTTCGCACCTCTACGCCCGTAGCGCCCTCGATACGCACACTTGGGGCCTGACCCTTGCCGGTCCCCATAAGGCTCTCACCGGCCCCCTCTGCGCCCTTTATAGAGGCACCTCCGAATATGTTGATGGCCCCACCTGCGGAGGACAACTCTGCACCAACATTGTCCTCTACGCGGCCCGTTGCTCCACCGAAACTGATGCCCTTCTCCAAGATAAGCCGAAGGTGCCCACCCATGTGGAGCTTCATGCCACCCTTCAGAGCGACCTCCACCGAGTTCTCAGTAGGGGAGCCCGCAATGGCGGCTTTGAGTTGCCCGCTCTTGTTTATGGACCACCAGGTTTGTGCACCCCCTTGAAGCGGGGTGATCTTGAACAGCGTGGCGGCATGGTGCTCAATCGGGGTGGCTTGGCGTTTGGCGCTCTTCTTCTGAATCGCATCAAGACGCGGCTGGGGAATGTCACCCCCTGCAAAGACGGAAGCCACCAGGGGGAGACCGTATTGTGTTCGGCCTGTGGCGGACCACGGATCATTGCCTACAACACTGCCCAACACGTATTCGATGTAGGCCGCGTTCTTGGAACGCTGTGGGGAGTCCAAACCTGCAGGGCACACCCGATCAGCATCGAACATGTCAGTCTGTTCGGTAACTGGAAGCCGACCATCTGAGGTATGGGCGACTTCCACCCGCCACTCCGTCAGAGTGTCGGCATCAGCTGACAAGATGGCATTCGACCCGTCTAGCGCACGTGCTACCCGAAAGATGGGTTTCCCCCCGTAGTAGCCGTCCACACTTGGGAGGTCTGGGACCACGTCACCGTGTTCATCGATGAGCCCTCCCCCCTTGAGAAATTCATATGGGTCGATCCCTTCCGCTGCTTTGAGCAGGGAAGAGCCAACACCGGTGAAGGTAGGTGGCTTGATGAGGGGGGTAGCAGGATAGAGCACCCCGTCCACCATTGAGGTGTGGGTAGGTAGATCCCCTTCCGTGATGGTTGCCCCGGATGCTCTGACCTGAGCGTCTCCGTCCCACTCCTTACCATCGGACACCATGATAGGTTGGAGAAGCAGGGCGTCTCGTTGCACCATACCTGAGTAGGTGCGTGCCCCAGCCATCGCGTGGAACTGCTGAAGGCTCCGCACCACCAACGCCTGGTCCTGATCCCGAAGCCGGATCTCATTGCCCCGACGGTTGGCAATGAGGACGCTCTCCGTGAGAATCAGGTCGGCCCCCTGAGAAGAGGAAGCCGCAATGTTGCCAGGGTTCAAACCCAGCAACTTATGGCGGTGACGGTCAAGTTGCCCGCTCGTGACATCACGTTCCCGCTTCGATGTCATGGGATACTCGCCCTCCTCAAAGGGCGCAGTTGTCATCCAGTCCCGACCAGTCCACACTCCTGGGACGATCCAGGACAGGATCACTGGAGTTTTGGTGCCTTGAGGATTTGAGGATTCCTGGGGCATCCAGCCGACAATGCAATAGTCTCCAATCTCAGGCATGGCCCCGAAGAAATGCCGGTTGCCCACACCGGGAAAGGTGATGGGCACGGGAACACGTTCGGCGTCCTTTGCCCCCACCGCAGTGCGTAGGGTGACAAACATCTCCTCATAGTCGACCTCGGTGACCCGTGCGACTGCGAGAGCCAGGCTCCGCTCAGGGTTTGAACGGTTGAGATGCGCTCGGATGGTCAGTGGGTCAGTGCGAATGCTACCCCTATGGACGTTCCCAAGGGTCGAGGCCATCTTCCCGCGTGTCTTGTCCCCTGCACCCATTTTCTATTCCTCGTTCCTGCCGGAGTCGGCCTTCTTCTTGTGGAACTCTCTTGCTTTTGCATCAAGCGTAGCGCGCTCGCTCTCAAGCTGCCTTGTGGCTTCTCTGAACTGACCACCCGCATTGCGGAAGGTGTCAAGCAGGTTGCTCCGCCCTCGATCCGGGGACGTGCCACGCATAGCGTTTTGTGCGGCTCGCCACTGCAAGCTTGCTTTCAGGTTTGCCTGCATGACGAACTGAGTACCCTTGTCCACACCCTCTGGGATATCGGGGGAGCCATCGGCAATTGGGAGAAATTCAAGTTGCCCATAGGCATCAATGAGGACTGACGCCTCAGCAGCTTTGCAGGAACACACGGATTGGCTGGTGTGAAGACCCAGGTCCGCAAGGGAGTAGGCTGCGTTGATGACGGGAACCTTGTGTATGCCCTCACGCCCATCCGACATCCAGTTGGCTAGGTTCATCTCAAGGACGTTGGGGTTCTCACCCACGGTGGCAAGGCCGTATTCCAGAATCTGCGTGTTGGAAAGACTCCGACGAAGCTGCTCCAGAAGGTAGCGCTCGTAGGACTTGGTCAGTTCCGTTTGCTGGCTGTTCCCTTTGGAACCAGGACTCTTCGGCGTGATGGTTTGGGGTACCAGGCGTACCGGTTTTACTTGCTCCCACCGCTCTGTGCCATCCTCATTCGTGCCTGTCCTCTTCATCTCAGGAAGCATCACGGAGATGGACCTCCCTTGCACATAGAGTTGCAGGAGCTGATCACGGGTTTCTCGATTGAGCACGGACAAGGGATCCTGATTTGCCATCTGGTCCCACACGCCATTCGGTGAGATGGCCACGTCCCTGCCGTACCGATAACTGCCGATGACATGATAGCCCCGTGCATCCGACACGGGGAAGACAGGACTGAAGCTGATGTCCTTCTTCTTGCGAGCCTTGGCGAGGAGTACCGTGTTGATGGCAACAACCCGGAAGTCATAACTGACTAGCATCCTCTCCCAGAAGTGCGAGGTGACCTCCGGGACCAATCGCTTGGCGAGCTTCTTGCCAAAAGCCTTCCCCATGTCTTTCTTCCAATCATCCTCATAGAAGCCCCAAAACTGGGTGAAGATCTGTTGGCTTGCGGCGGTGCTAAAGGACTGAATGAACACCCGGAGGGAATGCTTGAAGGGGTTCTTTATGGGGTGTGTCAGCACGGACCCCACGGGGATATCGGGGTTACCTTTGTAGGCGTAGGCTGAGAAGGGCAACTCGGTGTCGAACCCCTGCTTCCCTATGATGAGTTCATAGGGAAGCCCACTATCCTGCCGTGGAAAGAAGGTGTGGGTAGGATCGAGACCTGCCTGTTGCCGCAAAAAGGACTCAAACTTCGCAGCGGCGTCCGCCGAGGCGTTCACGTTGGTCCAGAAAGTCTTGGCTACAGGCCCCCACATCTCCTGGGGTGTGAGCTTGGGGTCTTCGACGATGGCCTCATCAAAAGCATCATTGAGTGCCTTCTCAACACTCTCCTTCACGACTTCACGAAAGGCTACGCTCTGCGTCACCGAACCGACCTGAGCAAACACGGAACTCTGCACGCTGAACATCAGCTCACGGATTTCACTTGTAGGGAGCACCTCCCCTAGAGGTTTGGCGCTGTTGCTGGTGAGAACGCGGATGCCAAACTTGGCGTTTTTTCCTGGCACCAGTTGCGCTTCCGGCATCTTCATGTCCGGGGCGGGGGCGTGCACCTGTGCAGTCGGGAGGAACTGATGTGTGGGGAAGTCCCAGTCCGGGTCTACCTCAGCGGCAACCTGGTCAAGGGTGACGGTCGACCCCCTCTCCATGTCATCCACGTCAAGGAACTCCCGGTTGTATTGAAGGATGGGCTGCCCCTGTTGGAACGGGGAAGGGTGAGAGGCAGAGTAGTAGCGGTAACCGCCCGGTTGCGTTCCGTTGCTGAACGTCGCCTTCTTGTCAGACAACATGTCGAGGAGGTTGATGGTCGAATCGAAATCCCCAAAACGCTGATCCCCAACCTTTTGCCGGTAACTGTTACTGACCGTCTGCAACAGGTCACGGAGCAGCGCGGCCTGCTTGTAGTCATCCTGGCTCAACACCCCATCAAAAATAGACTCTCCAGAGGCAGCGCTCTTGATTTCACTTTCCAACTTCGTCTCTTGATCCGAGATTTTGATGCTGAGAGAAAGGGCAAGCTTCTCCGCCCTTTCCGCTTCGGGTGAACCAGCCTCTGCCCGGTTTGCCTCATCATTTGCGACGGAGAACTTCCCACGAAGCACCTCGATGGCCCTCTCATCCTTTGCACGTTGAGGGTCTGAGTCAGTCTTCTTCTTGAAGGTCGCTTCCTGAGCTTTTCCATATTGAATGGCGGCGGCTACCAGGTCAGTCTGGTTGCCCGTGGCCTTTCCTCCTCCAGGGTTGAAGAAGAACTCCACAGGCACAGCCTTACCGCCCGAAGTGACGGTAATCGTATAGATTCCGTCCTCTGAGACATGGTCGACCAGACCCAGGCTCTTGGCGGAACGAAGCAGGTTCCGCAACACCCGTTCATCAGCTTCCCAGGTGGTTTTCTTCCCCTTCCCCTTGGAGGTTGCCAGGTTCTCAATATCCGTGCCGACGATGTAGAAGAGTGGGTTGATATGGTCCGGGTCCAACGCCATCACCACGTTGGGAAACCCTGCGAGCCTAGGCTTTCCATCCAACCCCAGGATCTCCAAGGGTCGTTCAGGTAGGACCGTGTTGCCTAGATCAATACGGTCGATCCCCGACCCTCCTGGGTTGCCAGGAGCATAGAACTTCGCCCTCTTACCCACCAACTGAAGGCTGGTAGTACAAGAACCGCCTGCTGAGTAGGAATGGGCGAAGCTGTTGCAGTAGTAGAAGCAATCCAGGTAAGGGATGTACACCGGGTACCCTGGTCGCATTTCAGCCCGGATGGGGATAGTCACGCTCGCTGAATTCACCCCGATGTTCAGGTTGTCCATGCGGTTCATGGCGCTGAAGAACATCGACTTGGGGTCGTTGAAGTACGCGGTCTCAAAGTCCCCTGGTCGCCATCCAAACTGAGCTACCAACCGGTAGTCAATGTACTGACCCTTGACCCCCCACTCCCCGTCCAGGCCCAAACCCTGAAGGTTCTTGAAATGGCTCCCGGTCACCGTCATGTAGGTACATTCGGGCTCCTTCTCGCTGAAGGAGATGTTCTGGATGTCGATGTCCTCAATGCGATAGACCCGACTCCCTGACGTATCCAGGTTGTACATGGGAGGCTTGAATACGAAATCCCCGTCCACGTCCTGATAGAACTCAAACCCCGTGATATCCATCACCTTCTGGGCGATATCGAGCTTCGACTCGTAGGCGCTCTCAAAGAGATTGATTTGCCCCCAGTTCCCGATGTTGGAAACGAAGGCGTGCATCTCGATGAGGTTGATTTCGAAGCGTGTGGTATTGGCTGCAGCGCCACCCTTGGACCGTGAGGCGAAATTCAGTGCCGCCAATTTGTGACGGTTGAACAACCCGACAGACTTGGCTTGCTGAACCAGACCCGCAGCGGCCTTGGTGTCGGACTTGTTGCCGAACCGTGACCGGATCAATTGAGAGAGGTGTCCACCCTTGGTCCGGGCCAGGAAAGCCGACTGCATGGAGGAAAACAACTCCCCGGTCGCACCATGCAACCGGAGCTTGGTCTCCCGAAGTGCGAACCTCCGCTCCCAATAACGGATGTTCAGACTGAAGAGGGACTCCCCACCGAACTCCGTCTTTGCACTCTGGTTAGACTTGGACCTCAACGCCCAGGCAACCCCACCTGCTGCGCCTACCATATCGTGATGGAGCGTCCAGATGATCTGGTAGGGGTGCATCCCCGTAAAAACATGGCCCAGCATACTTCTTCGGAGCTTGCTGTTTAGGGGCCGGGCACCGAACACTGAGGCGTTGGTGCTCATGTTGTGGTGTTGCCAGAAGTGCAAGAGGCTTGCACAGGACACACTGACTGATTGCACCCCACCACTGTAGGAATGATCCACCTGTGTGATGACACCCCGGAACGCGTGGTAGTACGGGTAGGCAAGTACCTTCTCAATGCCTTGACCCGCCAACCCCAACTGACTCAACAGGGACTGATCACCCTGAATCGTTTCGAACTCAGTCGCTGGACCCTTTGCCCCTTGTGTGGGAACCGCCCCCGCTGTCTTACGAGCTACAACATCTACGCTTGCAGTGACGGTGACCCCGCTCTTCCATGCAGGAACCTTCTTGCTAGGGGTCGGGAGCTTGTCGACGTTCGGTTGCATCGCCTCAAGCCATGCCTCCTTACGACCCTTTGGTTGCGACACCCCTCCTTCCCAAACCCAATCTCTAGTTGGGCCGTGATCCATGTGACCCGTGTCGGACCACTTTGGCCAGCTGTTTGGAGATTGGCCAGCTTCTAAGTAGACACCATCTCCCCCCCTTGGGAAATGACCAGTCTCACGAAGCTTACGTTGTGCCGCCCATATAAGCGTGTTGGAAACAGGCACCCACTTGCCATCACGTCTGACCTTGACGGTGTGGTCCACCCCCGTCCCGACATAATGCTCACTGGTCTCCACATGACCTTTGCCGCCTGGCTTTGGGGAGCTAAGGCCGTCCTTCGTTCGAACTTGAACAGGAGCCTTGAGGTACTCTGACAGGTAACTCTGCAAGGAGTTCATCATCCCTGCTGTCTCCGCCAGGTTGGACTCAATCTTCTCACGGGTCAGGCCAGGGTCTTCGAAGAGGACTTGTAGTTCTTCCAGGTAGGCATCCGTGAAATGTGCTGGAGTACACCCCCCTACTGCACGACCTTCCGCCTGAATCCTAGCGCAAGACCTGGCGGTGATCAGCATCTTTGTCGTGATCTTGTTTTTTGAACTTTTCGCTGCCACCAGGTCAGGGGCTTGAATTTGAGCGGTGGTCTCCTGACCGGACGTCCCAATGGCCTCATCAGGAATGGAAGGCTCAGCGAGGTGCTCATAGAGCCCCTTCACGGGGAAGTAACCCCGCAAGTAGACGTGGATCTCCAACCCCGGACGCAACAGGAACTTGGCATCACGAGCGAAGCTGTCCGTGTGGTGCATCGGGATCGACAAGGAGAAGCTGGCAGTGTGGTCGCCTGGACCAGTTCCGGCGTCTACCGACACCTCCGTGATGAACTGTTGGATGTCGATGCGCCCATTGCATTTAAGGCACCCTGGAAGCGCCGTGTCGCCGTTGATGTAGACGAGCGCATCTGGCGTATGCTGAACCAGCTTCGTCGCTGAGAGCCGCCATGTGCCGACGTACGGGCGCGATCCAATGTCACTCATGCGTGCCCCGTACTGAAAGGTTGACCCTTGCCACCTTGGGGCACCTTGGGTGCCATCAGTTTGGTTGGGATGAAGGCGGACCCGGTAGCTACAACAGCTACCGGGTCCGACCCGGCCTTCCGCTCATTGGAAGGAAGGTCTTCCAGGGGCTTCCCATGGTCGCTGCTCCTGCTTCCCCCCTCGGGAGCAGAGGCAACAGTATAACCCCTGGTGGGCTCAATGCTCCCCTCAAACAGGTCGATGCTGAGACCGCTGGGTGAAGAACCCTCACTCCCATTCCGCCGAAACCGCGCCGAGTTGGGGTTGGGGTTAGGCGGGTTCATCGGACTGATGATTGTGTTCTGTTTGGCCGTGTCCACCATTGCGGACACGGTGAAGTCCATACTGAACTCAACACCACCCAGTGTATTCTGCTCGTTGAAGGCGTAGGTGAAAGTGGACATGTGCCCGTAGTAGATCCACCCGTCGTAGTGAATGGAGAGGGCACCGACCATCAGGTGAGCGTTCGACTTGCCCACCGTGTCATAGATGTAACCGTTGTTCCTGTAGAAGTGGAATGCACCAATCAGGTTCTGCCAGGAGGCACTGTCCCTGCGGGACGCCCATTGAACACCACGCCCACCACTGTAGAACGCACCACACCGAGCGGTGATGCTCAGGGTAGGCTGCTCCTCACCCCAAGCCTGAAAGACGTACCCAAACCGGGTACGCTCCGTAAACTGCTGGAGCTTGCTGAAGGTCTTGCTCATCGTGGTCGGATTGATGAGCAAGGTGAGCGGTGGAGTGTCCGCGATTGCCTTCAGTTGCGTTGCAATGTCGAGTGCCGCCCACACATCCGCAATGGCGGGTTGACCAAGATGCCCAGGCTGACCCTTCCCATTCAGCGGCACCCGTATATTGGAGTCCGTGTCAGGCGTGTCCCTGGTCGACCCCAGGACCAGTGCCTGCTCTGTCGTAGCCCCGTATTGGAAGTCATTCTGCGTGTAGTCCGCGTTTATCAGTGTGCTCCGTGCGTGGATGAACGCGGAGCTTCCAACACTTGCGCTGGAGAACAACTCTCCCAGGTCAATCTTCCCTTCCCCACTCAGACCACCGGACACCTCCCCTAGAATGATGGGTGGTTCCACACGGAAGACAAAAGGGGACAGGGTTCGCAGGTCAGGGCGAGACGCATCTACAGTGAGCGCGGTTGGGGCTTCCGACTCAAAACCCGCTTCCGGCCCCATTTGAAGCCCACGAAGGGCATCAGGAGGCACCGGAGTAGCAACCTCCTGCAACGTTGCAGGAGGTCCAGGTGGAAGGGACTGACCCTTGGACGACCCCTTCTTGGAGGAGTACCTGTCTGCGGAACCTACCTGGATAGACATCAGCTACTCCCGTCTGGTGAGTAGCCACCTTGACCGATGCCCTCCCCGGTCTCAGGGCTGACACCTTGAGGTGTTTCTTCCACACTGGTTCGGAATTGTGGCGCTCGGCTCCAAGGAACCGAACGTATGCGCAACACTTCCTTGGCTACGGTGAACTCAGCGGACAGGTCGAACTGGTAAGGCTTCTCGGCAGCTTCAGTGACAGAGAAACTTTGGAACCAACCATGATAGATGCCCCCATCGAAGGTGATTTTGATGATCCCCTGGAAGGCAATCTGACCAGTGGAGTCATAGATGGCCCCGTTGTTGTGGAACAGGGCGAGCATGTCGAGGAACTTGTCGTAGGCGATGGTCTCGCGACGTGTACCCCCGGCGTCGTACACACCTCCCGTTACATTGGAGAGCCCACTGTAGAGACGCTTGAAGCCCCCGGAGGCCATCTCAAAGCTGATAGACCGAGCAGCTTCACCCCAGTGTTGTTCCACGAATCCGCCTTTGGTCTGGATACGCTCAATCTGTTTGGCGTAGCTGAAGTTCATGGCGGAGGGGTTCACATGAAGGACCATGCGCACCCCTTCTGGAAGAACACTTGTCACGTGGTCTGGGCCTAGTACATCGAACACCACCGGGCGGTGCCCTTGTCCATTGAACTCATCATCTGGCGACCGAAAGGCCGACTTGAAGATAGGGTTGGTTGGTGATGCGAGGGCCATGGTTTACGGTCACCCAGTCAGGAAACGGATGTCGTTTTCCATGAAGCCCCTGACGGAAGCCACAGCCTTATCGGAGGGGAAGGTGTTGATGATGTTGATGGTGGTACCACCCCCACCTCTCCCCCCACGCACAGCGTTTCCTTGGGCTTCCATGGGACCAATCCGGGCGATGTCACCGCGAGCCAGGCTCAAGTGGCGGGTTTTGCCTCGCTCATCCTGATACATGATGGCGTCCTGAACCCCTTCGGTGTAGATGTTCCGCGATTTGAGGGCCTCAAAAAGTTCAGGATACTGAACAAGAAGTGCCTTCAAGGATTCCGGTGTGCCCTTGCCTGTAAGCAGTGATTTCGTCCAATCCTGCACTGTAGCTTCGGTTGGGACAGCACCCGGTGCAGCCGTGGCGAAGGCGTCCATAATCCGGGATGACATGTCATCCCGGTTCAGTTTGAGCATCGCCTTGTAGACAGAGTCCTCAGTGGCCTTGGCTGACACCCCGCCCTTCTTGTGCAGTTTGATCTCAGCCTGTCTGGCATCCCTTGCCTCATCCTCTAGGCGCTGGTTGGTTGCGTCAACCCCACCTAGGTAGACGTCCTTCCCAAGTAGCTCTTCGGTGGACTTACCCTTGCCTTCTATTGCGTCCTGGTCCACGAAGGGTGCGAGCATAGAGGAGTCATAGGCAGCGACTCCCGTGCTCAACCCATAGACATCGGTCATGTTTTGAGCATAGACCTCATCCTGCGCTCTTTTTGCCCGGTCGTCCGCTTCCCATGAAGCTGCTATCGACGTAATCGGAGCCAGGAAAAGCAGAGCTATCTCCGCTATTTCGTTGGTCTTAGCCCGTGACTCTTCATCTGCGGTGGCCTTCTGGTAGCGATAGCCATCGGTACCTGGACCAGTCCTCTTCTCCAACAGTGGTTCCGCCACAGCGCGAGCTGCTTTAGACTGGTGAGCGGCCTCTATGAATTTCTCTTTGGTGAGTGGTTCATCCCCGCCAGCCCCACGAAACTTGGCGAGTTCCTTCCCATTCATGCGCTGAATACCCCCAACAGCGGCTTGCTTGATTTTCCCCTTCTCATCGAGAAGCTTCACTGCCTTTTTGTGTTTGCCCAGGTCAGCATCAATCTCAGCCTTTCGTTTGTCACTCAAGCCTGGACGTTTGCGCTCACGTTCCAGGTTTTTGATGATTATGGACTGAGCCCGCATCTCGTCCCTGTCCTTCGCTATTTCATCGCGCAGGGCTTGACTCGCCTCCCCACGAGCGGCCTTTTCATCCTTTGTCAGTTTTTCCGGGCCGAAGAATGAGGCAATCCAACTGACCGCGTCGTAAATGAGGGACAGGAAGTACTCGACCCCCTGTTTCATAATCTGTGCGAGTTCCGTGGTGCTACCGGCAATCTCACGAGCCAGGGCGATGTCCTCCCCGACATCGCCGTCACCCTTCAAAAACTCGTCGCCCATCTTCAAGAAGAAATCTCGAAGTTCCTCCCCGAAGAGGTCATTTGTAAGCTCCCCGGTGGTCTGATCGAACTTGACACGTTTGTTATTCTCATTCAGGCCCACGCCAATGGTCTTGGCGAACTTGTCATTGAAAGTCTTACGGATCTCCTCGGCCTGCTCCTTGCTTCCGGCTTTTTTAATCTCCTCTTGGGCCTTAGCCAACTGGCTGTGGTAACCCGTGAAGGTTCGCCCAACCGCCTTCAACTCATCAACAGATTTACCACTCTCCGATGCAACTGCTTCGAAGGCGGCATTCATCGGGATGTTGTCTTCCTCAATTGTATCAAGACGTTTGACCCCAACGCCCTTGGCAGCATTGAGCCTGTTCCACAGAACCATGCCGGGATCCATATGCTTTCGGGTTGCTTGTGCCCCACCCAGCCCGCCTCTGAAGGCCATGCTCTTGCCATGGACATCCTCCATCGCCCGTGAAATACCAACCCCAGTCTCACCCAGGGTCTTCATCTCAACACTCAACTCACCGAGCTGCTTCTGGGTGAGTTTGGACATCGCCTCAGCGAGCTTCGCCGGATCAGCGGCCTGCTCAAGAGTCAGACCGACCTTCTCAACCAACATCGCCTCAAGTTGCCCGCCCTTGTCGGCATCAGCCTTCTTGAAGTCGGCAATCTTCCTCAGCAGTTCCTTTGCACTTTCAGCGGCACCTGCACGTCCATCCGACAGGGTTTCTTTGATCCCTCGCTTCATGACCTTCTGTGTGCGGGTTTGGGTGTCCTCATCCTTGAAGCCCTGCATCAGGGACTGGAGGAAGTCACCGCCCATCTTTTGACCCAGGATGCGCCCCAAGTGGATGAGCAGAGACGCGGCCTCTTCCAGTCGCACGTTGTACATGCTCATGCCGGAAGTAGCCTGAAGAACCATGCCGTAAAACCGCTTGATCCCGAACCCTGACTCCATTGCCGCCGAGTAGATCCCGCTGAAACGCTGCTGGATGCCTCCCAGGGTCATGCCCAATTCTTCCATGTAGTCCGCGAAATTGGTGGCCACCTCAGAGGAACTCACACCCAACAGTCTTGAGTAGGTCAGGGCTGCAGAAGTGGCTTCCTTTAGGTGCTCCATCCTTACAGCGGCATCCTCCGTGTTTTTCGCCAACTCCTTAATGGTCAGACCAGCGCCACCATAGGCTGCAAGGATGTCGAGGTTATCCTGCGCTGTCGTTCCCCAGGCCCAGTTGTGCTCAATAGCCTGAGCGAAACCTTGGGAAATCCCGGTGACTGCATCAGCTGCACCCTCTGAGGCGTTCTTGAGGTCGCCCATTTGGACACCCCCCTCAAGTAGGGACTTATTGAAGCCCTTCAGCTGACTGTCCGCTGCCACCACAATGGCAATCACAGCGGCAATGGCACCAACCACTGCACCAAGCCCCGCGATGACTGGAGCTAGTTTGGTCATCATCCCGCCAATGCCTTGCACCGCAGGACCAATGCCCTTCATCTGAGCTAGCTTACCGCCCTTGAGCGCCTCACCACGAGCGCCCATGCCCTTGCCCATGCCCTTGAGCAAACCAGCAAAATCACCGCTCTGAATCTTGCCAAAGGCACTCTCAAGGCCCTCCCCGAAGGCTTCCACCCCTTCGGACATGGAGCGGTTGAGGATTTCCCCTGCCTCCTTCATCACTTGCGAGCGCCGTTCCGCCACCATGTTGACGTGACGCATCTCACGAGCGAAGAGATTCTGCTGACGGTTTACCTCATCGTGAGCTAGCTTCAGCGAAGACTGGAGCTTTTTCTTATCCAGCTTGTCGAGGTTCTCCGCCGCAAGCTTGGTTTCGATCTTCGCCACTTCCTCGATGGCGGTTTGCATCTTCCCCTTGAGCGCCCCGAAACTCTCCGTGAACTTGGCGACCTGCTTGATGTCCAAGCCGCTGGTGATAGCGTTCTTGAGGGTGTCTCGAAACTTCTCTCCGATCTTGGGGAGAACAGCGTTCCAGGTGTCGGTAATGGCACGTGGGTCCAAGGCGCTCTTGGACCGTTTGGCCATCGCCTGGATGGAGCGGATGACCCCCTCTTCCCCGAGGACTTCCCATTGAGCCGCAATAGAGGCAACAGCGTCAAAAGCCATTAGCTACCGTCCCCCATCTTGACCTGACGACCCTTCACAAGCTGGTCGAGAGTCCTGGCATCCTTGTTGGGGTCTGAATGAGGATGGACAATCTTGCCGCCCACCACTTTCAAGCCCGCAGCGGATTCCTCCGCTGTGAGGTAACGGTCATACAGGTAGCGCTGGTCATCCCGCTCAGGACCGATGAACCGGGTAGAAGGACCACCGCCCTCCCCACGTTGAGCCAACATCTCCTGCAATTGCTCAGGGGTGTAGGCCACCAGTTGAGTCGGACCACCGATGCCGTATTCTTCGATCTCGTGTCGCTTCTCCTGCAAAGCGGCAACCCGAAGCCGTCGCTCCTGTTCATCCTGGTGCATGCGATCAGAGATGCGCTGCTTGTATTGTGCAACAATGAGGTCGTGCTCGTCATGCTCACCCGACACCCATTGTTGCATCTCCGCCTCCAGGTCTTGCGCGGACTTCGATGCTGAAATGCGAGTCCCTTCCGCACTTCCCTCATCAAAGATGGAGTCAGGGACGACCCCTGCCTTCCAATAGTAGTAACGGTCCCGAAGCATCTGACGACGGGCATCCTCTTCCTCATGCCTGCGTCGGTCACCCTCATCGAGCTTCTGAATGGCCTTCGGGGCGGTACCTATGGCGGAAAGCTTGAAACCCTCCCACCCGGCCTCCTGGACAATCCGACGGTCCTCGTTGTCGTTGAAGGCAACCCACATTCGTTGAATGTGGTTCAACCCAAGACTCTGAGCCCCTGCCACTCCTGTGTTCAAGCGAGGGTCTGGACCGATGGTCTTCCAACTGTAACGACTGGTGTTCTCATGGATGTACGCCTCCGTGGCCCGAATCGCGGCACGGGCACGAGCGAAGAGTCCCAACACCTGAGTGAAGAGGATCTCACGCACTACCGGGGGCAATCGTTGGAACAGGTCCGCAAAACGAGGCACCATCCAGTCCTGGCCCAGCACATTGTGCCCATCCACCATCCAGATGCTGGCAGCCACACTCCACTTCTTCCATTCACCGGCGTTGAGCCCGGCCCGCATCTGCAACAAGAAGAGGTCACCTGGCCCAAGGGACCGGAGTGCTAATCGCTGATCTTCAATGGTGACAATACAGCTCAGAAACCCAGGCGTAATGAGGGATTCCACATCCTCATAAAGGTGCTCCCGTTGTTTGAACGTCGTTTGAGGGAGCGCGACCTCCATACGAAATCACCCTCCCTGATTAGATGAGCGGAACCGTGGATTCAGACTCCCGGTTGCGCCCTTGTCTACAACAGCGGTGCCACCCTGAACCTGCTCACGAGTCTCCAGGGATTGGGTAGGCAAACGGTATGCCGGGATACCGTCTACAAGACCGGCCTCCTCCGCTTGAAGACGTGCCCCGGCACCTACCGCCCCAACTTCCGCCTCAACGTCACGTGCGTCGGCGTGGGGCGGTCTACGGGTAGCCGCTGGCGGGGTGTCCTGAATAAAAGTCCTTGCTGCCTGACGTTCCGCCATCATCCGGGCATTCTCAGCCGCAATAACGCTCTGCGCTGAAGAAGCGTCAGCCGGATCGATGAATGAGGTATCCATCGGTTCAGGTGGGGCCACCGGTTGTACTTCCACCCGTGGTGTGGGCTGCACCCTTGGGGCGACCGGAGTTGTGATTGGTGCTACCCCAGAAGGGATAATGGGCTGACGTTCCCTGGGGCGCTCCGGTGCAACAGGAGCGGGGACTTCTTCAGGAGTGGTCTTGGCCTCATCCTGAGTCCTTACGATGTCCCGCATCTTTTCAAGGTCGGCCTGGACCTCAGCCTTGCGGTCACCTTCGAAATCCGCAGCGAGCTTCACTTGACCGGAGAAGGCATGGTCATCCTTAGCCAGCCGCCGAGTGCGATCCCGCTTGAGATCAGTCAGACGCTGTTCCAACCTTTCAATCTCAGCGTCGAGGTCAGAAGCCTCAAAGTGGATTGCCTTGTCAGCCTTCTGGTCAAGCTTGTCCATCAGTTCGGCATACTTGCGAAACATCGCCGCCAACACCGGACGACCCCACTTAGGGAGCAGCTGCCTCAATGCTTTGTGACGAGGAACCTTGACCGCTACCCCATTGTCGAGAACCTCACCGGTCTCAATGAAATCGCCCAGCTCCTGGCCCCCAACACGTATCAGGGTATGGGACAGGACAGCGACCTTGAAGCGGTCCAGGTACTCTGCCACCGCAAAAGTATCCATGTCATCCCCATCCTTGGTCTTGGGGAGAATCTCGGAAGCCCAGCGTTGCGCTTCCGTTTCAGATTCGGGTGGCATGTAGCAGAGTGTGACCTCGGTGCCTCCAGCATCAAAGGTCAGCTCTTCTTTACCCAACGCTTCAAGCGGGGCCAGGACACTCTCAAGAGCTTTCAGATCCAGCATCGTTGCTTCCTCACAAGGGGAAGCACCTTGGGCCTATCAGTACGACCGGAACGTCATCGACTGGACCACCTCCCCGAAAGGAGGGGAAGGCACTAGCCGCCCAAGGATCTATCGCATCTGTCCGGGGTCCATCTGGCCACCAGGCTACTTCCAGGTCGTTGTCATATTACCAAGCGGGTTGGTTAAAGTACCCGCTGGAATCTAGAGATCTACTCTACGCCGAAGCTCTGAGCCAGGGTGGTCCCGCCACCACCGATGTCACCACCAGGTTTCACCAGACCCAATCCCTGCTCTGCAAACCGGATGGACCCGATCTGACCAAGGGTCGGATCGTTGCCCGTGGCAAGGAACTCGCCATAGGCCGAGGAGAAGTCATGCACGTCAGTGACCGTGACCTCACCCGTCTCCATGATGAGCCCAGAGTCCTTGCTGAAGGTGGTGTTCCAACCCGTGAACCAGCAACCCTCATACATTGTGATGATGGCACTGTGACCACGTCGTGATTCGGCATCCGAACCAGGGGCACCGTTTGCGTCCTGAGTCACCTGTGGGAAGGTCACCCGCCGAATACCACCATCAAAGGAACCACCCGTCGACGAGTCCTTGCCACTGTTGGCATTGGCAACACCAACAAGGTCCACGTCGGCCTGATTGCTGAACACGAGCTGCTGCTCGATATCAAAAGGCCAACGGTGGTGGGCGAGGCTTCGCACCGGCCCGTCCACACCCGAAGCGTAGCCCGTTGCTTGCCAGAGGTTGCACAGGTAGAGGAGCGCACGCTCAAAGGAACCCGTGGTAGGCTCCGTTACGCTAGGCACCATTTCGGCAATCACGTCACCGAAGCCGATGCCGCGAACCGGCTCGACCGTTCGACTCTGTGACGGTCCAAAGCTGGAGACCACACCCATCTGATTGAGCGTTGCCTTCTGCCCGTAGTGGGGCGTCAGCAGGCGAACCTTCTGACTAACCGCCGTACGAGTGTTGGGCGTCGTCCCAAAACGGTAGAGGTAGCTACTACCACCCAAGCCGTTCGCACCCGTACCCGGTGTCTTGTCGAGGTTCTTGTTTACAGTCGCCATCTGAAAGCCTCCATGTCTACATCCTCCCAAGGTATAGGGCCGCTATCGGAAAGCCACATGCAACTTGAGTTCTCATGGTAGATTAGGGCATGGCGAAGAAGGCAGTGCGAATCAGGCTTACCGAAGCTCAAGCTCAAGCCGTCATTGAACGTGTTGCGGGGGGTGAGCGGAGCAAGGATCTAGCTGTGGAGTATGGGGTCTCCACCTCAACCATCAGCCGCATCATCAATGGTCAAACATGGGGTGACCTGACCCGACCTCAAAGGAAGCCCCTCAAGAGAGCTACCAAATTGACCGTTGATGACGTGTTGGCTATCAAGGAGCGTCTTCAACGTGGGGACCGACTGGTCGACATCGCACGGGATCATGAAGTGACCGGCCCAGCCATCAGCGCCATCCGTGATAGGCGTACCTGGGCAGAAGTGACCTTGCCCGAACGTCCGGTCCCACACCAGACACGACGACGTGTGTGGGAGAACTAGGCGTTCAAGTCCCAAAGCCGGTCAAACTCCTCCTGGAAGCCCGCCACGACATACTTCAAGCGGATGACAACGAAGTTCTCGGCATTCCTCTTGTCAGCATTCACCGTCCAGTTGAAGGAGCCTGTGATCACAGCCCTGGTGCCATCGATGCAGAACTTGTTGTGCATCGACCCTGATTGGGTGTCACGCCGCACGGACACACCTGCCGCCTCCAACTTCTCATCGTCAGATGTACGCCCACCAGCCTGAGTGTTGTCAGTCAAGACCCGTAGGTCCACACCACGGATATGCGCCCGGATGATAGCCTCAGCAATCTCATCGTGGGTCAAGGAGTAGACTGCGATGTCGAGACGGTCCTGACAGCGGTCGACAAAGCCGATGATCTGGTCAGCGGCCCCCTGTTGAGGACTGAAGTAGGTTGAGACGAAAGGTCGTGACATTTGATGTTCCTTCTGCACTAAGAGTCGACAGGAAGAATACCCAGAGGAGTAGATAAGGTGACATGGCCACTCAGGGAGACCCAAACATGCAAGTGAATGCCCGAACCTTTCAAATACTCGCTGCCGTCCGTCAAGCCACCGTTTCGTTGAGCCCCGATGGCACCAGTGGATTGGAGTTGCCAACTCCAGGTGACCTCCATGCACACGTCCTCAAGGTGCGTGACATGGACAGGAACCGATATGGCAAAGCCTACATGTCTCCCTCCTTCGTGGAAGAGAGTGTGACCCGGCTGGTAGATGCAGACCTGTTGCAATGGGCTGGTCAGGGACTGGTCTTGAGTCCGAAGGCTTCCGTCATGGTGGATGCGCTCGATGCCGGTGAGGTGGATCCCTTTGAAGACCAGTTCTTCGATGACTACAAGGAACAGGTCGCGTTGTCAGCACTGACGTACCTGTGGGGCATCACGGACACCCCTCCGCAGATGACATCGCTATGTGACATCACCCAGATGTCAGATCAATCGTTGCGACGAGGACTCACGGCCCTCAAGGACAAGGGAAAGATCGAAGTGCTCACTGAAACCAGACTGCACGTCTACAAGCTGCTCACCATCCCTGCCAGGGAAGATGAGGATGAGCCCAGCGTGGACGAGATCCTGGGCCTCAACGACAATGATGGCCCCATCACCGTCGCAGACCTCGACTTGGCGGCTCAGTTGACCGTTGGAGATACCGTGATCCCTGCTTCTCCCAAGAATGCGGTCGTGGTTGACGAGGGGGCTGCAGAATTGACGGAGGGAACGGAAGAACCCTTGGAGTTGGAACACCTCAGTGCCAACCTGGAGTGGATTCGGGTTCCTTCGGAAATTCAGCGGGACTTCATCAGCAGGGCACGAGCGTCAGGCATGACCCTTACAGAGTTCATGACCTCGCTCAACGACCTGCAACAGAACAGCATGCGGTCTTTCCTACTGGGTGACTAGCCGTGAAGGATCTCCCAAGCTTCTTCAAGCTCGCGGTGGGTCTCAACGAACACACCTAGGTTGTTGGCGCGACGCATCAGGTCTTCCGCCACCGACCAGTCCTTCATCTTCCAACTATCGACGTCCAACTCCCTCAAGCGGACCATGTGCTTCTGGTCCTCCTCAAGCCGTCGTGCTTCCTGACGGGCCACGGTGATATGATGATCCCACTCCTCGATCATCTTGACCCAGAGTCCTTCAAGACCCTCCAGGAACTCCTCCGCTTCCGCCTCGTTGCGGATACGAGCCACCTTCTGGAGGGGTGGTGAAGCCGCCATACGCCCAGAGGACTGCATCTTGGAAAGCACCTGGGGCGGGACATCGCTTTTGTCGATCTCCTTCCAATCCCGCATCCAGGATGAGTCCACCGATTGAAGCTTGCCCTTGTCAGGAAGTCTTCGATCAGACCACCACGTGACGAACACACACACCATACCACCGTTCTTCTGTTCCTCCAGAGCATAGACCCAGTAGCCCAGGGTGTCTCTGGAGACGCGGGAGGTTTGATAGTATTTGCCGGTCTCCATGACCGCTGCGAGCTTCCGCAACGCCGCTAGATGAGTGTCCATCGAAGAATCCCCTACAGTTTCAAATCAAGCCCGACCCGGAAACCATTTCGTGCATGAGGCACGGCACTACAAACTCCAACAGCGATTGGAGTCGCAACCCCGGCAAGAATGAGATTGTCTGATGTGTCGGAGCACAGTAGACCGTTTTCCGAAATGAACAGGGTCTGGTTCAAGACATAGACCGCCGGGTTCACGTTTCGCACCCCAGCGCCGTTCAAACTGACCGTCTCCTGCGTTTTGAACAGGTAACGCCCACCACCCGCCGTAATAGTCACGGTGGACGCACCAGCTACGCTACCGGCTCCTGTGCGTAGCTGTTGACCCAGGAAGTTGTTCTCAGCGCCCCAATCCCCTTCCCCGATGCCATATCCTTCTGGGGGGAAGGCCAGGAAACCAACACCAGAAGATCCGGCGCTTGCTTCAAGGACGTATTCATCTACCAGGTTGTCAGGAGCGATGTAACGCACAAAGGTGCCCCCACGCCAGCCGGTGGCACGCAAGCCAGGACCGACCTTCGCTGGAAGCTTATCCCCGTTGATCTGTATGATCACGTCGGTGTAAAGCTCTGGGGTCTGTTGGCTCATGTTCTCATCCTACGTTCCGGTTACCTAAGCAGGGGGGTAGGGCCAGCCCGTCTTCCAGTGTGCATAACGACCTGCATGTTTGAACATTGCCTCAATCACCGGGTTGGCTTCCAAGGTCGTGATGTCATAGGCCCCGATGGTGAACTTGAACTTACCCAGGGACTGCTTGGCCCCATGGACCTCCAGGATCACCTTGCCCTCGTAAATGCGGTCCTTGAACTCGTAGTAGTGTTGAGGGTGGAACTCACCGGTAGGAACCAGCTTCATTCGGCTGATCTCGGCATACACGAACAGATCATCACGAAGCTTGAAGTGTACATCCGTGAGTTTGACAACTTTGGTTGCCGCCTCACGTGGGTGTCTCACCACCGAACCCCAAGCTTGTTCCAGTCTCGTTGACATGCGTGCTCTCTGCTGGATGAGCTTGCCGAGCCCATCTAGCAGAGGCTACCTTATCAAAGAGATACCGGCAAGAATCACGGAGATGGGAGGTCGGGTGTTGCGGGCACGTCAGCCTGAAGGGGTCGCGAGACCAGTCCCATCTGATGCAAACGTCCTCATGTTCTCATCCTGCGTTCCGGCTATCTAAGCAGAATATCAGTTCCTTACCGACTTTTCAGGAGTAGACCACCCACATTGGTGAGCCGGGAGGCCCTGAAAACATGAAGCTGCGACCCTACCAGAATGGACAACTCCAGTACTTCCTCCGCCACATCGGGGCACCGTGGAACGACTTGGAGTTCCTGCTGTCCTCCCCCACGGGGAGCGGCAAGACCCTTGTCACCCAGTGCGTGGTGTCGAACTTGATGCGAGGCCGCATCAAGCGCTGCCTCGTCATCACCCCCCAGCGACAGATCGAGGCGGGCTTCATCCCCTCCGGGGACTTCACCCTCGGCACCTACATGGGAGACCTCACCATCCGCCGGGACGAGTGGGAAACCAAGCGGGAGTCCACCCAAGACGTTGCTGCTTTCCTCGCCGCCACGAACACCGCCGTCAAGGTGATGGTCACGACCCACAACGGGGTCGTGCGGTGGAACAACAACGGCCCCTTCCTGCCGGATGACCTGTCGGGGATCCTCCTCGTTGTGGACGAGGCCCACCGGGCGGGTGACGAGAACAGCCTCGGCAAGGACTTCATCGCCGCCTGGAAGGCGCGGGGTGGGTACATCCTCTACCTCACCGCCACCCCGTTCCGCACTGATGGGGGGTCGGTCATCCCGGACGACGTGCGTCGACAGGTGCGGACCATCGCGGAGCACGCTGATGGTATCCACGCCCCCTCGGACCTCCAAGTCCGCGCTGAGGCCATCGCCCTTCAGGCCACCACCGTCAATCAGTACAAGGGACACACACAAGCAAGGGGGTCGCAGGAGGTCTCCTGCGACGACATCATCGCGTTGATGAAGGCCGACAACTGGCCGAAGTCCGTAGTCGTGGTGCCCGCCACGGGTTCCGTGAAGTGGGCCTCCCTCCTGGAGAAGAAGCTCAAGGCCGAGGGTCGCCGGGTCCGCAACGTGGTGGGCACCGCTGACGACGCGGCGACCTGGAACGGCGAGCAGGACGACCTGACCCTCCTGCTCAACCGAGAGCGTGCGGTGGTCGACTACCGGGACTCCGAGGTCGACGTGATCCTGGCGTGCAAGCGGTTCGATGAGGGAACTGACTGGCCCCTGTGCTCCCACCTCTACAACATCGGGGTGCCAGGGGCCTTCAACCTGATTCTTCAGCGCTGGGGCCGAACAATGCGGCTCAAGCGGGGCATCGCCAACTACCCTCAAGAGCACCTGGACACCGCCTGCATCACCTTCCTGGTCCCCCACCTGTCGGAGGCCGTGTGGGACAAGTTCGCGGCCCGGCACAAGGACCATGTCTTCCTCCTGGGGTGCTTCCTCCACGACATGAAGACCGCCCAGGCGTACCGAGCGGCGTTGCGCTGGCGTCCCGAGGACGTGGGCCGTTCGCGTTCGGGCAAGCCCAACCCCGCCCACCAGGCCCTGGTCGAAGACCTTCAGGCGGAAATGATGGGCTTGATGGGGGAGTCCTCTTCCGCCAGCGCGATCAGCACCACCGTCCAGATCGAACTAGCCCTCCGCGACCAGGGGATCGAGCCGACGCTCTCAAAGCTCATCGAGTACGGGGAGCGGACCTTGAAGCTGCCCCCGGAGCAGATGCAGGAGGTCAAGGACTTCTGGGGCATCAGGATGCTGTTGACGAGCGACGGTCAAACGCACCAGGACAAGCTGATCAAGAAGCTCAAGGTCAGAACCCGCAAGCCGGGGGCCTCCCTGCCGGTGGGCCTCATCCGGCAGGAGTTGCGGGGTGCCTTCGACGAGGTCATCGCCTTGTACGAGGACACCGTTATCGATCAGTCAGGGGGCTCCCTA
Source organism: uncultured bacterium (assembly GCA_937910685.1). Taxonomy (GTDB): domain Bacteria; phylum Planctomycetota; class UBA1135; order UBA1135. The sequence goes on along the minus strand of CALEMP010000172.1, from coordinate 2,025 downwards.
CTATGCATCGGCCAGCTGACCAACCGCACCGCCGCCGCCATCTCCCAGGATCTTCACGATAGACTGAAAGGCCGGACTTACGGTCTCGATGTGATCAAGGCCACAATTCTTGCCTTCCATGCGAAGGAGGGAGGCCCCCCAACTGCGACTAGTGGGAGTGCCTCAACCTATGGGCTGCCCATTCGGTGGAACGCCCTGAATGAGAGTCTTCGTAGACTCCATGGGACCACCCTCTCGCAACTGTGCATCGAAATGGGACTCCGAAGACCCTCCAAGTTCAGTTTCGATGAGGCCAAGGCCGGGATTCTTGCCTTCCATGCAAAGGAGGGAAGCCCGCCCAACGGAGGAAGCGGGGATGCCTCAGAATACTTCGGGGTGTCGATCAACTGGTCAACCGTGAGATCGAGGCTTTACAGAAACCACGGGACCAGCCTCTTGCAACTGTGCATCAAGTTGGGGATCCAGGCCCCAACTTCGTTCGGTCTCGATAAGGTCAAGGCCGCGATTCTTGCCTGCTATGCGAAGGAGGGGAAGCTGCCCACCAATGACAGCGGGGATGCCTCGGCCTACTTCGGTGGCACCATCCAATGGGGGACTGTGGACAGAAGGTGTCAAACGCGACACGGGATCACCCTCTCGCAACTGTGCATCGAAATGGGACTCCGAACGCCACCCTGTAAGCCCGATCTCGATGAGGCCAAGGACGCGATTCTTGCCTGCTATGCGAAGGAGGGGAAGCTGCCCACCAATGACAGCGGGGATGCCTCGGCCTACTTCGGAAGATCGATCAGTTGGTGTGTCGTACAGAGTCACCTCAAAGCAAGGCACGGAACCACCATCTCGCAACTGGGCATCGAGATGGGCCTCCGAGCGCCACCCCGCAAGTTTGAACTCGATGAGTTCAAAGACGCGATTCTTGCCTGCTATGCGAAGGAGGGGAGGTTGCCCACCAATGGAGGCAGGGATGCCTCAGCCTACTTCGGAAGATCGATCAGTTGGCATGCCATACAGCAAAGGCTCATCACCAACCACGGCACCACCATCGCCCAGTTGAAAGTCCTGATGCAGGACGAGGGCCTCCTACCAAACGAGGCGGAAGTCCGAGCGTCACTCCGCAAGCTCGATCTCGATAAGATCAAGGACGCGATTCTTGTCTGCTATGCGAAGGAGGAGAGGCTGCCCATCACTACGAGAGGAGAGGCTTCGGCCTACTTCGGAAGATCGATCAGTTGGGCTGGCATAGACCAAAGGCTCCGTACCAACCACGGCACCACCCTCACCCAGTTGAAAGTCCTGATGCGGGCCGAAGGTCGCCTGCCATGAACGACCGGGACCAGTTCAGCCAGGACAACCTCACCCCCGAAGGCTTCAAGGCCAAGCACGCCACCCGTGAACGGACCCTTGAACTTCTTCGCCAGTCAAACCACTACATCCCGGACGACCACGGGGACGGAGGCTTCCTCTATGGGGACTACCTGGACCTCTGCGGGCGGGAGGACGAGACCCTCAAGCTCCTGCTGAAGACGGGAACCCTTCGACCCGGCAGGGGCCGGTACATCGGGTGCAACCTCGACCAGAAAGTGCTGGACCACAACGCGGAGCACTTCAAAGAGGCCACCGAGACCGGGATGGCCGTGTGGGTCCAGGGCAAGTGGGCCAACGTCGTCACCGACCTCGCCCGCTACCCCAACCTGCGCGTCATCAGCTTCGACGGGTTCAACGCCGTGGCGAACCGGAACCTGGCCCGCATCCGACGCGACAGCTTGAACCTCGCGGCAGCCACGTACCGCCGCAACGGCGGGGTGCTCCTTGTGATGAACTTCTGCCTCCGAGGCACCTCAAAGAAGGAGGTCGAGGACCACCTCCGGGAGATGCAGGCGTGGAAGGATGCCCTGTGCCCCGGCAACCGGACGCAGCCAGAGCACCGCGTCTACCGAAGCAAGAAGACGAGGATGCTCAACCTCTGGTTGCCACTCGGCTTCTAACCGGGCGTTGGAGGCCCTGAAGGGTCGAGAAAGTCTGGTC